>NZ_DASPHO010000825.1:0-15653 GCF_035629615.1 Hyalangium sp.
CAGGCGTAGCGGGCGGATACGGGAAGTGATCGCGCGCGACTTCTTCAAGCAAGCGGGTCATGGGCTTTGGCATCGTCAGTAATCCGAGTAGGGCAGATCAGGCCCAACCGTATTCCAGGGCGGCCCTCCGTCGTAGCACCTCGGATATTCCTTGTTCAGTACGCCGTGGATGGTCGGGGGCGTCGGGAGAATGTTGTTCGGATCTACCGGATCCCCGCCGTGCTTCAGGTCGCGGATGTGGTGCCCAGGCCAGGACTTGCCCCGCTCCAAGGGCCAGTTTCCAAACTTCTTGCTCCAGTCCTCTCGGAAGGACTCGCGGATTGCCTCCCACCGATCACGTGCCGCCTGGGTTGCGTCCTTCGACAGCACGGGGTAATCGCAGCAGCAGTGCGTGATCGCGTACCGTCCACCTGCGTTGTGGGTTCTCCCTTCCCAATCCAGTTTGAGATCCGCGAGCCACATGCAGCCCTTGAGGGTGTATCCCTCGGCTGCGCACTGTCTCTGGCAATAGGTCATCCATTGCTGGCTGCACTGCCATGGACCGTAGAACAGCGTTGGCTTGAAGCTCCCGGCGATAACGCTGATCCGTGGTCCTTCCACCTTGGCGCGCGCGGGCTGGGCGCCCGGTGACGGAATCTGTCCGCTTTGTGGGCCCGGTGGCGGGATTCCGCTTCTTCCCCCGCACCCGTTCACGACAAGGAGCATCGACACGACAACCGCTAATCGCTGCCTCATGCTGATACCTCCCTCTCTGGCGTGTCACGAGCACACGCCTCAAGTCAGAGGTACCAGACTGGTCGGGTAGACCCGGGCGCTGATTGGCCCCGGGCCCCCCACGGATCCGGACGTGCGCTCATCACGAGGCCCACGTCCGACGTGTCCGGCCTGGACGCTCACCACGAGCCCCAGCGCTCACCACGAGCCCCAGCAGCCGCACTCAGCGCGGAGTCACGCGCCCGCCAATCTCCGGGAAGCGCTCATACGCGCGCATCAGCGCCTCAAGGTGCGAGGGGTTGTCGAGATCGAGTGGCGTCTCTGTGAGCCGAACGACCCACCCGCCCGCGCCAGTGCGCCGCGCCCGAGAGAGGAGGTCCGCATCACGCGAGGGATCCGGGAACCCGATGGCCTGTGCGGCAGCGGCGGACCAGTAGTTCAGCCACCCGAGGCGATGAGGAATCTCAGGCGAGCGGATCTTCTCTGGCAGCTTGAGTGCTGGCAGCCCCCGGGGCGGAACCCCTGGCTTATGGACCGGATCGCGCGTTTGCCGTGCGATCTCCACCCCCGCGCTAGATGGCGTCGCATGCCCCCAGTACGTGCGCGCTCCCTCTGCTACGCCTTCAAGCACTTCCGCCGCTGCCGCGATCACGGCGGCGTCCAGTGGCAGCTTTGCATGCACTTCAAACTGGGACTGGCCGCCGGGGCTGAGGCGTGCCGGGCATCCCCATCCCGTGACCGTCACGGGGTAACTCTCGTCACCGTTGCACACGAGAGGGAAGCCCCCGTCCTTGGTCCCTTCTGCGAGCCACGCGTCGCGCTGCGGCAACGGGATGGGGCGCCCGTCTTCGGAAACCTTCCACTCCAGGCGCAAGCCGGGGAGAGTCCGCTCCATCCCGTGGACGACAGCGAGCGTGCGACCGTCGTTGCCCACGAGCTCAGGCGCGTAGACGATGATGGCGAGGGTGCTTCGCGTAGTCATCGCTTGCACCCCGTGACGACGATCTCAAGTAGGGGCGCCTCCAACTCCAGCGCGGTTTTGTGCTCTTCGGTGCTCACCCCGACGACGAAGCCATATCCGCATGCCGCCGCGAGAGCGCGCTCTTCAAGCATCTTAGCCGCCTGTTCTCTGACCACCTGACCCTTGAGAAAGTCACTGTACGTGTCAAATTGGTCGGTCTTGATCTCCCACAGCACACGCACGCCGACTTGCAGCGCGTCAAAGCGGATGCCGCCAATGAGCACGTCCTTGCCAGGGTAGCGGTTCGGCGGAAACTTGTCGGCGCACTCGTTATGCGGGTCATCTCCGCCCGCGTGCGGCACCGGGATGGGCCTGCACTCTGGGTGGCGCTCCGTCGGATCGGATGATACGGGCGGGAGCCAGTCCCGACTCAAGCCCCCCGGCGTGGGCTCTCTGTCGGCCACGGGTTCCTGCTCACTGGATGGCCGTGCCTGAGCCTTGCGCTTCGCACGCTCACGGGATGCGCTCCGTTCATAAGCATCAAGGCCCTCTTTGATGGCAACCGCCACCACCACGGTGCCAATAAAAATCACTGCTCCAGTGACGACGACCGGCGACGCAAAGACGCAGAGCCCTACGCCCCCCAGGGTCGCGGCAGCCGCAGGCGCAGAGGCGACAGCGCATCTTCCGGTGACATCCCGAAACTTGACCCGGTCGTGATCGAGAGCGTGAAAGCACAGCTCCGCTAGGACAGGCCATTCGTTGGAGGCTTCTCGCACCACGCAATGCCCGTCATCCGTCCAGGGGTACTGCGCCGCCCGCTGAAGGTTGGCGAATCTCGGATTCGGGGCCTCCATCTCTTCGAGGCTCGGCTCCACCGTCGCGCAGGCCGAGAGCAGAAGCAGGAGCAGGGGGGGGGCTGCAAGTTCTGAAACGCATGGCCACGTCTTTTCAAGCAAGCGAGGTGCTGCGGGTCAAGGCTGCGCGGGTTCTCCGCTTGAGTGTACCAGCCCGCCCCGACACCGAGCGCAAGTGGAGCAGGCCAGTATGGCGTATAACCTGGGCAGCGCCAACAGGCGCGCTCGCCCGCCCCACGACGCGACACTTGGCGTTTTTCCGGCGTTTTACCGGCGCCACGTCCGGGATTTACCGGCGTTTTACCGGCGCCACCACGGCGCCCCACCATGGCGGCGTTTGCACCGCACGCGGGCCACGTCGACGCGCGGCTCGTGGGCGCGCTTGGGGGCCTCGTGGCGAGCGTCCAGGCTGTAAGCGTCGGACATGTCGACGCGCGGCTCGTGGTGCGTGCTGGGGCCTCGTGCGCGTGGCGAGCGTCCAGGCAGGCTAGGTCGGCGGCAGCTTGGACGATGATCGAGCGCTTGCCCGTGTCCAGCACCCGGATCCGCGACTCGTTGACCGTCAGCGTCTTCGGCTGGATGTCGGCGGGAAACCACAGGAGCGTGAGCGTATCCGGAGCAACGCGGATCTCGGGCAGGGGCTCGGCAGGGCTGCCGGTGACAGTGATTACCATCGCCCGCGCCCGCGCAGGGAGCGCCCCCGACCTCGTTCACGGGGCAGAACGCCCGCCGATCTCCGGGAAGCGCTCGTAGGCGCGCTTGAGCGCGTCCAGGTGAGCGGGGTTGTCGAGATCGAGCGGCGCATCGGTAAGTTGCACAACCCACCCGCCCGTCGGCGTGCGCCGCGCTCGTGAGAGTAGTTCGGCGTCGCGGGACGGATCCGGGAAGCCGATGGCCCGAGCGGCAGCAGCCGACCAGTAGTTCAGCCATCCGAGGTGATGCGGAATCTCGGGCGCGCGATTGTATTCTGGAAACCTGAGCGCTGGCAGCCCCCGAGGCGGAACTCCCGGCTTATGCACCGGATCGATCGTCTGCCGCGAAATCTCCACGGTCGCGTTGGAGGGCGTGGCGTGCCCCCAGTACGCGCGTGCGCCTTCCCCTACGGCCGCCAGCACATCCGCAGCTGAGGCAAGGCCGGCTGCATGTGATGGTAGTGACGCATGCACTTCAAAATGCGGCGGGGCCCCCGCGTAAAGACCGTTCGGGTTTTCCAGCCCAAAAAGCGTCACAGGGTCGTTGTCGTCATCGTTGCAAAGGAACGGAAACCCTCCGTCTGTCCTGTCGGACACGACCCACTCATCGCGGCGAGATAACAGGATGAGATCGTCCTTCTCCGAAGTTGTCCACTCCAAGCGCAGTCCAGGAAGCGCACGCTCCATTCCATGAACGATGGCAAGCGGGCGCCCATCGTCGCCTACGAGAGCAAGTGCGTACACACTGATAGTCAATTCATTGCGATCAGGTGCCATGTCAGCACCAGTCCATCACGACGATGGTGAGGGTTCTATCCAATTTCTCAAGCGCTGCTCTGTGTGCGGCGCTTTTGACGCCAACGGCGAAGTTATAGCCACATTCTTTGGCGAGCGAGGCGAGTGTATATCGAAATCATCCGTCTTGACCTCCCACAGCGTGCGCGTAGAAAGTACCAGCGCGTCGAATTGCTTACCATTGACGAGCACGTCCCAGCCGGGGAAGCTGTTGTTCTTAATTCTGTCGGCGCACTTGTTGTGATTGTCATTTCCGCCTCGGTGCGGCACCGGGACAGGCCTGCACTCGGTGCGGCGCTCCTTCGTATCGGATGATACTGGCGGGAGCCAGTCCCAACCCAAGCCCTTCGGCGTGGGCTCTCTCTTCGTCACGGGTTCCTGCTGACTGGAGGGTCGTGTCTGAGCCTTGGGCTTCGCGCGCTCGAAAGATACAGAGGGCCACGGCTGCGGGAACTGCTGCAGCCGCGGGGGCAGAGGCGACAGCGCATTCCCCGGTGACATCCCGGAACCTCACCCCGTCGCGATCGAGAGTGTGAAAGCACCTCTCCGCCAGGAGAGGCCATTCGTTGGAGGCTTCGCGCACCACGCAATGCCCGTCGTCCGTCCAGGGGTACTCCGCTGCCCGCAGCAGGTTGGCGTACCTCGGACTCGGATCCTCCCACTCTCCCGGACTTGGGTCCTCCCACTCCCCGAGGCTCGGATCCATCGTGGCGCAGGCCCAGAGCAGGAACAGGAGCAGGGGGACACTGAAAGTCCGGGAGCGCATGGATAGGTCCTTTCAATCAAGCGGGGGGCTGTGGGTCAAGGCTCGCCCTCCTGGAGTGTGAAAGGACGCTCCGACATCGTGGGCGCGTCCCTCAGCGGTACACCTTGTCCGAATCGAAGCTCGGCCGATCACTGCACGCGGCCAGCAGCAGCAGCAGCGCGAGCGGGAGGCGAGGGCTCATGGTGGAACTCCAGGGCGGGAGGACTGAGGGTTGCCCACCAGGCCCACGGTGAGCACGGAGCTGTGGGCTGTGCCGAGGCGGAAGGCGAAGCCCTCCACCTGGATGCCCGCCCGGTCCGAGAGCGGGATGCGCACATGGGCCCGCGCGCCCAGCGGCAGCACGCAGGCCAGACCCACCGGGCCGTAGGAGACCCCCACGTGCGCGGGCACCAGGCCCACCCAATCCATTACGGTGGGGCTGGAGCCCTTCCCACTGCTCAGGAGTGAGCGTCGGCCTGCTGCGAGGGGGGGCGGAGGGAGGGCAGGCTGAAGGAGAAGGTGCTGCCCTGGCCCGGCGTGCTCTCCGCCCAGAGGCGGCCGCCGTGGGCTTCCACGAGCCCCTTGACGATGGCCAGCCCGAGCCCCGCGCCGCGGCTGGCCGCGTCCTTGGCCTGCCAGTAGCGATCGAAGACGTAGGGCAGCTGCTCGGGAGGGATGCCCTTGCCCGTGTCCCGCACGTGGAAAGTGACTTCGTGGCCCCGGGCCCGCGCGCTCACGGTGAGCTGCCCTCTGGCTTGGGTGAACTTCACCGCGTTGCCCAGCAGGTTGCCGAGCACCTGGAGCACCCGGGTCCTGTCGCACCGCACCTGGGGTAGGCCCTCGGGCACCTCCAGGGTGACGAAGAGCTGGTGGTTCTCCGCCAGGGTGCGGATGCTGTCCACGGCCTCCATCAGCAGCGTGGCCGGCTCCTCGGGGCGCAGCTCCAGCGGCAGCCGGCCCTCGTCCAGGCGTCCCCAGTCCAGCAGGTCCGAGATGAGCCGCAGGGCCCGGTCCGAGGCGTCGCGGATGCGGCCGGCGTGCTTGATGACGTGCTCGTCGCGGGCCACCCCGGGGCGCTCGCGCAGCAGCAGCGCCGCGCCCAGCTGCACCACGTTCAGCGGGTTGCGCAGATCATGGGAGACGACGGCCAGCAGATCCTCGCGTGCGCGGGTGGCCCGGCGCGACTCACCGAAGAGGCGCGCGTTGTCGATGGCCAGGCTCGCGCGCTGGCACAGGTCCTCCGCCAGGGCCAGATCCTCCTGCCCGTAGTGCCGCCCGGAGTGGGAGGCCACGAAGGTGATGGCCCCGAGCGTGTGCCCGCGCGCGCGCAGGGGGATGATCATGTACGAGCGGGCCTGGAGCACGGAGAGGAAGGCGGGGTGGTGGGGCGCGGCCGCGGAGGCGCGCATCAGCGAGTCCGTCACGGCGGGCACCAGCTCGGACTCGCCGGTGTGCAGCACGCGCAGCAGGCCGATGGGGACATCGGGCCGCAGCGCCTGGCGTTGGGGCAGCGCGCGCGTCTTCTCCTCCTGGGTGGGATCCAGACAGGCCGAGGCCACGCGGGACACCCAGGCGCCCTGCTCGATGGCATCCACCAGGCACCAGTCCGCCAGGTCCGGTACGGCCAGGTGGGCCAGCAGGGTGTACATGCCCTGGGGATCCGGCGGGTGGGCGAAGAGCGTGCTCATCGCCTGGTAGAGGAAGGAGCGGCGGCGCTCGGCGGTCTCCACTTCCGCGCGGGCGTTCTGCTCCAGCTCCAGGGCGCGGGCGTAGATCGTCTCCGCTTCCGAGAGGGAGCGGGCCGTGATCATGACGCGAGAGCTCCCCGCCGGACTGGGGACGGGCGTGAGCTGGAAGGAGTGCAGTCCAGGCCCTTCGGGCGTGGGCCAGGAGAGCTGCAGGGTGCGGGAGCTGCCCGTGGAGAGCGCTCGGGCCTGCTCGGCCTCCAGGCGGGCGAGCACCTGCAGATCCACGGGCAGCTCGCCCCAGCGGCGGCCCAGGAGCTGTGCGGGCTCCATCCCCAGGGCTCGGGCTCCGGCCGCGCTGCACGCGGTGACAAGGCCCTCCTTATTGAGCAGATAGGCCGGATCGGGCAGAGCCTCGAAGACGCCTGCCCAGTCATCGGTCTGCTCGCTCATTGCTCGGGTCGCACTCACGCTCATGAAGAAGAAGCGGGGAGGAGTTTTGTTCCGGAGCGCACTTCTGTCCAGGGGCTTGCCCGCCTGCTCCAAGATCGAGATAGCGTAGCTGACAGTTCCCAGAACCCCTCGGCGGTGCTTGGCTGTGGCTCAGCCCGTCGCGGTGGCCAGCTCCTTCAAGTGAGAGGCGATGGCCTCCAGTGGGAGGACGGCGTCGGGGAGCCCCGCGGCCACCGCCACTCCTGGCATGCCGAAGACGATGGAGGTGGCCTCGTCCTGGGCCAGCACCCGCCCACCTGCCTGGCGCAGCTCGCGCAGCCCCTCCAGGCCATCCTGGCCCATGCCGGTGAGGATGAGCGCGACGCTGCCGGCGCCAAAGGCGCGAGCCACCGAGCGGAAGAGGTGGGTGCCCGAGGGCCGGAAGCCTCCCAGCGGCGCGGTGTTCGAGACCTGCACCTGGCCATCTGGGCTCAGCCCCAGATGCCGATCATCCGGGGCCACGTACACGGTGCCTTGCTTCAGGGGCTCGCCATCCTCGGCGACCTTGACCTTCAGCGGTGTGACGGAGTCCAGCCACCCTGCCATCCCCTCCGCGAAGCCCAAGGCGATGTGCTGGACCACGAGGATGGGCAGGGGAAAGTCCGCGGGCAGCTCTGAGAGGATGCGGTGGAGCGCCGCGGGGCCACCTGTGGAGGCAGCGATGGCCACCACGGCCGGCCGGGCCCGGGTACCCACCGAGGGGGCAGTGCGCGAGGGGGACGAGGGGGCTCGGACCGGCCAGTGCCGCACCACCTTGACCCCTGCCATGGCCTTGAGGGTGTCGCGCAGGTGCTGGCTCTCCCGCTCGAAGTCCGGTGACTCCGGTCCGACCAGCTTCTGGAGCACGGCGAGCGCCCCCGCGCGCAGCGCGGACATGGAGGTCTGGATGTCGCGCTCAACGAGTGTGGACACCACCACCACCGGCGTGGGCACCTCCGTCATGATGCGCTTGGTGGCCTCCAGGCCGTCCATGTTCGGCATCTGGATGTCCATGGTCACCAGGTGCGGGCGCAGCCGCTGGGTGAGCTCCACCGCCTCCAGTCCATCCTTCGCCTCGCCCACCACCTTCATGGACGGGTCGGCGCGGATGATCTCCACCAGGAGCCGGCGAGCCGTGGGCGAGTCCTCGGCCACCACGACGCGCAAGGGATTGGGCAGGTTGGCATTCATAGCAGTCTTCTCAGCGTCTCCAGCAGGTGAGTCTGATCAAAGGCGCTCTTCACCAGGTAGGCGCTGGCGCCCACTTTGAGCCCGCGGGCCTTGTCCTCAGGTTGCTCGCGCGCGGTGACCAGCACCACGGGCAGCCGCGAGAAGCGGGGAGAGGTGCGCACGGCCTCGGTGAGGGCGAAGCCGTCCATGCGGGGCATCTCCACATCCGAGACGAGCGCATCAGCCCCCACCTGCTGCAGCCGCTCCCAGGCCTCCTGGCCATCGGCGCACGCGAGCACCTCGTAGCCGGCGGCCTCCAGCAGGCTCTGCTCCAGGGCGCGCGTCGTCGGTGAGTCGTCCGCCAGGAGGATGCGGCGGCGCACCGGCGCGGCGGTGGGGGTGGGGAAGAAGGAGGCGGAGGGGCGGCCCTCGGCGGCGCGGATCAATGAGGCGGGGTGGAGCAGCAGCGCCATCTTCCCGTCGGGCAGCACCGCGGCGCCGGACACGTGGCGGGCCCGGCGCACGCGTGAGCCCAGCCCGCGGACGAGCACCTCCTGCTCGGCCAGCACCTCCTCCACTCCGAGCGCGGCGCGCAGCGGGCCCGAGGTGAGCACCACCGTGGCGAGGCGAGCACGGGGAGCCTTGGGAGCCAGCCCCAGCACCGCGGCCAGCGAGGCGAGCGGCACCAGGGCCTGCTCGGTGGCCCAGACCTGGCGGCCCTCCACCTCGCGCACCTCGCTCGGAGACAGCCGCAGCAGCCGCTCCACATTCTCGGCCGGGAGGGTGAAGTGCTGCCCGCCGGCAATCACCCGCAGCACCCGCAGCGTGCTCAGGGTGAGGGGCACGTCCAGCACGAAGCGCGTGCCTGCTCCCGGGCGGAAGGACACGTCCACGCTGCCGCGGAGCGCCTCCACCTGGGAGCGCACCGCGTCCAGCCCCACGCCGCGTCCGGAGACGGCCGTCACCTGGGAGGCGGTAGACAGGCCCGGGTGGAAGATGAGCCTGGCCGCGGCGGTCGGATCCTCGGGCGCCTCCCATCCGTGCGCCCGGGCCCGAGCCCGGATGGCGTCGAGGTCCAGCCCTCTCCCATCATCCTCCACGCACACCTGCACCCGGCCACCGGAGAGCCGCGCGGCGAGGGTGACGCGTCCCTCCTCGGGCTTGCCCGCGCGGCGGCGCTCCTCCGGCAGCTCCAGCCCGTGCGCCACGGCGTTGCGGACCAGGTGGAGCAGCGGCTCGCGCAGGCCCTGGAGCAGGGAGCGATCCAGCTCATGCGCGCCGCCCTCCAGCTCCAGACGCACCCGCTTGCCGGCGCCTCGTGCGACGTCTCGCGCCGTGCGCTCCAGGCCCGCGCAGCCCTCCGCGAAGGGCAGGGTCCTCGAGCGCCGCACCTCCTCGTCCAGCCCACTCACGGCGTGAGAGAGGCTCAGCCGGTCCGCCAGCAGCTCTCGGGAAAGCTGTGCCAGCGCTCCTTCCAGCCGGCGCGCGGAGGCCTCCTCGAGGCCTCCGAGCCGGGAGCGGAGGGAGGACAGCTCCTCGCGCAGCAGCTCCACCCGCTCCGCGTGTTCCTCCAGCCGGAGGCTCGCCACGCGCAGCTCGCCACTGCGCGCCAGCAGCGCGTCCAGCTTCTGCGCGGACACCCGTACGGGCAGCACCTCCGCACCGGAGGGCTCAGCTGGGGCTTGGGCGGGTGGAGGCGCTGGCACCTGGGGAGCGGGGGGGGCGGGCGGCGAAGCAGACGCTCCCGGAGGCGCCTGCGCCTGTCCCTGCTGCGCCGCCGCGGTCAGCTGTGGCAGCAGCGCCTCCAGCGCGGAGCCAGTCAGGTCCTGCTTGCGGCCCAGCCGCTGCCGTGCGTCGTCCAGCGCGTCCGCGAAGGCAAAGCCCAGCTCGTACACCTCCGCGGAGGGAGGGCGGCCCTGCTGAACCGACACCAGCACTTCTTCCAGGCGGTGGCACGCCGTCTCCACCAGCCCCAGGCTCACCGCGCGCGAGGAGCCCTTCACGGTGTGCACCGTGCGCAGCAGCGACGCGATGAGCTCCCAGCCCCGCGCGGGGCTCGCCGCGGCGCTCTCCCAGGCCAGCAGGTCGCGGTTGAGCGCCGCCACGTGTCCCTCGAGCTCCTCGAGGAAGGTGGCCATCAGCGCCTGCGCCAGCCGATCCCTGTCCATCAGCGCCCGAACTCGCTCAGCAGGCCCTTGAGCTTCAGGCCCATGGTGTTGAGATCCTGCACCGCGCGCTCCGTCTGCCGCGTGGAGATCAGCGCCTGCTGGGCGGACTGGTTCACGTCCCTCATGGCCTGGCGGATCTGCCCGATGCCCGTGGCTTGCTGGTTGGCGGAGGCGGCGATCTGCGCCGCCGTCAGCGAGGCCTGGGCCAGCAGCTCTCCCAGCCGCTGGATGGAGGCGCCCGCCTCGCCCACCACGCGGGTGGCCGCCGCCACGCTCTTGGTTCCCTCCTCGGTCGTCATGACCGCCGAGTGCGTGGCCTTCTGGATGTGGCCGAGGATCTGCCGCACCTGGGCCGTGGCCTTCTTGGACTGGTCCGCCAGCGCCTTCACCTCGGCGGCCACCACCGCGAAGCCTCGGCCGTGCTCGCCCGCGCGGCTGGCCTCGATGGAGGCGTTGAGCGCCAGCATGTGCGTCTGCTCGGAGATGTCGTTGACGGTGTTGATGATGTCGCCAATGGACTGGGCCTGCTCGGCCAGGGCGAGGATGCGTGTGGCGATGGACTCCACCTGCTCGCGCACCAGGGCCATGGAGCTCACCGCCTCCTCCACGGCCCGCCGGCCGCCCTTGCCCAGCTCCTCGGACTGCCGGGCCGACTCACTCACCGTGCGCGCGCGGCCGGCGGCCTCCTCGGACGTCTGGGCGATCTCCTCCACGGTGCTCACCGTCTGCGCCACCGCGCTGCCCTGCTCCTGGGCGCTGGCCACCTGCTCGCTGGTGCTGGAGAGGATCTCCGTGCTGGCGCCCGCCAGCTGGTTGACGAACTCGGCCACGGTGTGCAGCGTCTGTTCGCGCTGGGAGGACTGCGTGGCCAGCTGGCTCTCCGTCTCCTGCCGACGCTCGGCCATGGTGTTGAAGGCCCGGGCCAGCTTCCCCGTCTCGTCCTCGTTGTGCACCTCGATGCGGTGGGAGAGGTTGCCGCGGCTGAGCTGCTCGACGCCGGCCATCAGCCGCTCCAGCGGGTGGGTGATGCTGCGCGTGAGCAGAACGCTGGCCAGCAGCACGGTGATCAGCCCAAACGCCGTGCCGAGGCCGACCCCCAGCCGCACGAGCCGGGTCGTGTTCTCAGCCTCCTCCCGGGTCCTCTGCCACAGCTCATGCTCCTGGGAGAGGATCTCCGTGGTGACGCTGCGGACCCGGTCCATGTGCGCGTTGCCCGTGCCGCGTGCCACATACGCCAGGGCGGCGTCCTGGCCCTCGGCCTGACGCAACTGCACGCCATCGGCGAGCGACAGGAGGCGTGCCGCGATCAGCGGAGGGAGGGCTGCAGCCCGGCGAGTCCGGCCATCAGAGGAGAGGGCGGCCTTCCCGAGCTGATCCATGGCGGACTGTACCTCCGCGGCAGCGCTCTGATAGCGGCGGAGGAAGTCGTCCTTGCCCGTGATGAGGTAGTTGCGCTGGAAGGCCTCGCAATCCACCAGCTTGGAGCTGAGGTCGCGAGTCTCCTCGATGGTCTCTTCGCTCAGCACCAACGCTTCGGTGGTGCTGGACAGGACGGCGACGCCATAGAGGGACATTCCCGAGACGACAAGCAGGATCAGCAGTGACAGGCCGAAGCCGGCTCCAACCTTTCTTCCAAGACTCATAGGCTTCCTTCATCCGCCAGATCGAAGATGAGACGACTGTCCTTCAGCAAGGCCTCTGCCTCCAGCAGGAGGAGGCCCTCCCGCTGGACGCCTGACACCAACCCGCCGGACTCGGCGCCGAGCGCGGCGGGCGGGGCCAGCAGGGTATCTCGTGGCAGGGAAGCGACCTCCTCCACCTCCTCCACGTACAGCCCGAGCTCCGGCCGCGCCAGCCCTACCACGAGGACAATGTCTCCGGCGCGCGTGGCCGGGCGACCGAAGAGGGGGGCCAGCTCCACCAGGGGGAGGACCTCCCCTCGCAGCAGGGTGAGGCCGCGCAGCACCGGGGGAGCGCCGGGCAGCGCCGTGAGCTTCGCGCCGCGCAGCACCCCGTGGATGAAGCGGGTCTCCAGTGCGTAGCGCTGTTCACCGGAGCGGAAGCGCACCACCTCCAGCAGGGTGCCCGCTTCCTGGGCGGGGGAGAGTGGCTGCGCGAGCGCTCGGGCGCGTGCGTCGAGCACGGCCAGGGAGTCCTCGGGGGTCGCAGCGCCAGCCTCGGTGCGTGTGGTCAGCCGCTCCAGCCGTGCGTAGGCCCCTGCCCAGTCCAGGCCCTCTCGTGTCCGGTGCTCCGCCATCAGCTCTCCTCTCGCGGCTCAGTCGCTTCCAACCGCATCCGCTCACCGCGAGCTACTGCTGCCAGGCGGCCTGCGCGTTCCCCCTCTGCCAAAGGCAGGGGTTCATCCGGTGGGAGGCCCGCGCAGAGACGCTCGGTGGTCTGGAAGGCGCGCAAGGACCCGGCCGCATCCCCCAGGCGTCGCAGCACGTGGCCCAGCGTGAGCCAGGCCACGGCGAGGGAGGGCTCGAGGTAGAGGGCCTGTCGGGCGGCGCGCTCGGCCTCTCCGAGCCGCCCCTGGCCCAGCAGCAGCACGGCCTCGAGGTAGCGCAGCTCTACGGACAAGGGGTGGTGGGCCGCGGCCTCGGCGCAGGCCCTCACGGCCGCCGCTGGATCCACGTTGGCCAGGGCGCGCACCGCCACCGCCGCCGCTTCAGGGGAGTCCTCGGCGCCGGCCAGCTGGGCCGCGGCCTGCCAGTCTCCTCGTCTCATGGCCTGCCGCGCCGGCTCCAGCCCATCGGCCGCGGGCGCTGCCGACGGCAGAGGCTCCGCGCGCGAAGGGGAAGGAGGCGGTGGGAGCGGTGCGGGAGGTGGGGTTGGAGCGGGACGAAGCGGTGGGAGCTCCGAAGGGAGGAAGGGAGGAGGGGCGGCGGGCGGACGGAATGCAGGGGGTGGGCGAGGGGTCTGGGAGGAGCCGGGGGGAGTTCGGCGCCAGGCAACACCCCACTTGGTGAGGAGGGGCTCGAAGGGGGAGAACCCGGCGAGGGAGGGATCCGATGGGCCGGTGATGAGGAAGCCGCCGTCGGCGAGGCTCTCGTGGAGCCGGCGTGCCACCGCCTCGATGGTGGGGCGGGTGAAGTAGATGAAGACGTTGCGGCAGAAGATGACATCCAGGTCGTGGATGCCCGTCTCACGAGAGGGCCAGGTGTCGAGCGCGAGGTTGAGAATGGCGAAGCGGACGCGCTGGCGCACCTCGGGCACGAGGACGAAGCGTCCGTCCTCCTTCCGCAAGTAGGGCTGAATCCGGGCGGCCTCGGCGCCACGCAGGGACCACGGGCCGTAGCGAGCTTCGCGGGCGCGGTCCAGCGCGGCCCGGGAGATGTCCGTGGCGAGCACCTCCATCCTGTCGCTGAACCCTTCCGACAGCAGGACCACGGCCAAGGAGTAGGGCTCTTCACCGGAGGCACAGCCTGCGCTCCACACGCGGAGGGTGTGGGCCGGGCCGTGCAGCCGCCGAAGCTCAGGGAGCACCCGCTGGCTCAAGAAGTCGAAGTGCTCGGGAGTGCGGAAGAAGTACGTCTCTCCAATGGTGAGCTCGGAGATCAGCACGTCGAGCGCTGCCGGGTCCGAGTCGATCCGCTCCAGGTAGAGGGCGAAGTCGGTGAGGCCTGTGCGGGCCATGGCCCGGCCGATGCCGTCCTCGGTGGCGGACACGCAAGTGGGAGGCAGGAAGCCGGCGCGCTCCTGCACGCGCTCGAAGATGCGCGCGTAGCCGGCCTCACTCCATGGGAGGGGTGGCTGGCTCACGCGGCTCCCGGTGTGTCCGCGAGCGCCGCGTCGAGCGCGAGCGCCTCGGCCTCGGAGAGGAAGGTCCTCAGGTCATGGACGAGCACCAGGCCCTCGGGCAGCTTCACGGCACCTGCCACGTAGCCCACGCCGGGCAGGGCCCCGGGAGACTCGTCCAGCGAGCCGGGCTCGAGCGTGAGCAGCCCCTCGGCACGGTCCACGCGCAGCCCCACGTGGCGAGCGCCAGCCTGGGCGATGATGAAATGGTCCGTGGGAGACAGGGGGCGGGCTGGCAGCCGGAAGCGGCGGCGCAGGTCCAGCACGGGCAGGAGCTCGCCGCGGAGGTTGAGCAGGCCCTCCACCACGTCGGGGGCGCGGGGCAAGGGGGTGAGGCGCACGGCACGCACGAGCTCGCGCACATCCGCCGAAGGCAGCGCATAGCGCTGACCCTCCAGGGTGAACAGGAGCACCTCGTGGGGCAGGGGCGTCATTCGTGGAGAAGTCCCGACAGGAGAGGCTCATCGCTTAACAGGGCTGTCAGCGCACGGAAACCTCCGCGTTCAGCAGGTGTGCACCGGAAGAAATCGGGGGCCAAGGCCTGGGCTGCAACGCTGGGCAGGTCCAGGCATCGTAGGGGGCATGGTGCGACACGTCATCGTCGTGGGGGCCGGGCCTGGTGGGTTGTCGGTGGCCATCAACCTGGCGGGCCAGGGGCTGAAGGTCACCGTGGTGGAGAAGGACACCCTGCCCGGCGGCCGGATGAAGGGGCTCACGCTGGGCGAGCGTGGCGAGTACGCGCTGGACACAGGGCCCTCCATCCTCCAACTGCCCGGGGTGCTGGAGCGCATCTTCCTCCGGGCGGGCAAGCGGCTCGAGGACTACGTGAAGCTGGTGCCGCTGGAGCCGAACACGCGGGTGCACTTCTGGGATGGGACGTCCCTGGACACCTCGAAGGACCCGGCGCGCATGGAGCAGGCGGTGGCGAAGTTCGGCCCGGACAAGCCGGGCGCGCTGCGGGCCTGGCTGGAGGAGGGCCGGGAGAAGTACGGCATCGCCTACGAGAAGTTCATCGCCACCCACGCCGGGAGCCTGGGGTACTACGCGCCGTGGCGGCTGGCGCCCACGCTGCGCTTCAAGCCGTGGCAGACGCTCTACCGGCACCTGGACTCGTTCTTCCACGACGATCGCATCACCTACGCACTCTCCTATCCATCGAAGTACCTGGGGCTGCACCCCACCACGTGCTCCTCGGTGTTCAGCGTCATTCCGTACCTGGAGCTGGCCTTCGGCGTGTGGCACGTGCACGGCGGCTTCCGGGCGCTGTCGCGGGGGATGATGAAGTGCGCGGAGGATCTGGGAGTCACCTTCCGCATGGGCGAGCCGGTGGCCCAGGTGCGGGTGGATGCGGGGCGCGCGGTGGGGGTTCGCCTTGCCACCGGGCAGACGCTGGACGCGGACGCGGTGGTGGTGAACGCGGACCTGGCCTACGCGGCGAAGAACCTCATCCCCGCCGAGGCGCGCGAGGGCTCGCGGCTGACGGACGCGGCGCTGGAGAAGGCGAAGTACTCGTGCAGCACCTTCATGGCGTACTACGGGCTGGACACGGTGTACTCGGAGCTGCCGCACCACCTCATCTACCTCTCGGAGAGCGCGC
>NZ_DASPHO010000826.1:0-4579 GCF_035629615.1 Hyalangium sp.
CAACATCGCCGAAGTGCTCGATCTATCGGTCGAAGAGGCGCTGAGCTTCTTTGGTGCCGGCAAGGCGCACACGCCACCTGCGCACGCCATCCTGCAGCGTATGGCCGACGTGGGGCTCGGCTATCTGCGGCTCGGTCAACCGCTCACCACGCTGTCGGGGGGCGAGCGGCAGCGGCTCAAGCTCGCGACGCACATGGGTGCCGTAGGCGGCGTCTACGTGCTCGACGAGCCGACCACCGGCCTGCACCTGGCCGACCTCGAGCAGCTGCTCGGGCTGCTGGACCGGCTGGTCGACTCCGGCAAGTCGGTCATCGTGATCGAGCACCACCAGGCGGTGATGGCGCACGCCGACTGGATCATCGACCTCGGACCGGGCGCGGGCCACGACGGAGGGCGGCTCGTGTTCGAAGGCACCCCGGCCGACCTGGTGGCGGCAAGGTCGACGCTGACCGGCGAGCACCTGGCGGCATTCGTCGGCAGCGGTCCGAAGGCTGTCCCATCTCGCGGTCGGCAACCCGCTGCCCGGCGCCGACGCAGCGACCGTGGTCTCGCCCTTGGTCCCCGTCGACAACCCGTGGCCCACGAAGAAGCGGGCGAGGAGCAGTGACACGCGCGTCGGCGTGGCGGGGCTGTAGGTCGCCAGCAGCCCACCCTCTCGCGGCGTGCGCGAGCGGATCTGCCGGAGGAAGTCGACCGTCCACATCGTGGGGTTCGACCCAGGACTGGTATTTCAGGCCTGAGGACAGAAAATCATTTCAGTTAACACGCCTGCTCAATAGAGGTAATAAAAGGCATGAAAAACAATAGCAATAAAAAGAAGTTGTCACCAGAACAACGTGAAGAACTACTCAGGGTGGTGAAGGCCCGTTTTGAGAAAAACATGAACCGCCATAAAGGTCTTGAATGGGCTAAAGTACAAGCAAAGCTGGAAGCCAATACTGAAAAACTGTGGTCACTCAATGAAATGGAAAGAACTGGCGGTGAACCGGACGTTGTTGGTCAGGATAAAAAGACGGGCGAATACATTTTTTATGATTGTTCAGCGGAAAGCCCTAAAGGCCGCAGAAGTGTTTGTTACGACCGCGAAGGGCTGGAATCAAGGAAAGAACATAAGCCGGGAAATAACGCTATTGATATGGCTGCTGCCATGGGCATTGAAATTTTATCGGAAGAACAATATCGAGAGTTGCAGAAGCTTGGAAATTTCGATGCGAAAACATCGAGCTGGGTGAAAACACCTTCTGATATTAGAAAGCTCGGTGGTGCCCTCTTTGCTGATTTCCGCTACGGCAATGTCTTCGTGTATCACAACGGTGCACAATCTTGCTATGCCGTCAGGGCGTTCCGTGGCTCGCTACGGGTCTGAGTTCTGCACAGACAGTTAAAGCGGAGAGGGGCTGACCTCTTTGCGCTGGCGAATCATCTCCAAGCCCTTGGAGAGGGCTGTTCCCATCGGGGTGTCGCCACTGGCGCTCCTAGCTGGATCAACTGCGCTTAGCAGCGATAAGGATGAGGCTTACCCCTCCGTGCAGTCCCGCGCTTGTGCCCTCCAACTGTTTTAACCCACCACCGTGAGATCCGAGAGGCGCCAGCGGTGCACCACCAGCCGGCCATCCACGCCGATCACCTCGTCCTCGGAGACCGCGTCCCACGCGGTGTGGTTGCCGCACAGCGCCTCGCTCGCGATGAGGAGCTGATCGAGCCGGGTGCCGTGCTGGATGGGCGCCGCCTTGCTCGAGTCCGCGCGCCGCCCGTCCGAGAGGAACAGTGTGCGATTGCGGCGCGTGGCCACCATGACCTCACCGTTGGTGACCAGGAAGTTCATCGCCGAGCGCTCCTGCCCAGGCTCGTCCGTGATCGCGGCCACCCGCTCCATCGTCTCGGCCAGCGCGATCGCCACGTCCTCCATGCGCACCGTCCCCTCCAGCGCGTTGCGCGAGGCCAGCTGCGTCAGGAAGATGTGGAAGCACCGCTCGGAGTCCGTCGTCCCACGGATGTTCTTGCGCAGATCCTCGCGGATGAGCGCCTCCACGGCTCCTCGGTGCTGCTCGAAGTTCTTCAGCGTCCCGTTGTGCACGAAGGACCAGTGGCCATACAGGAACGGGTGTGAGTTGCGCAGCTCCACCGCCCCCACCGACGCCAGCCGCACGTGCGCTACCACGGTGTGCGAGGACACCAGGCTGCTCACGCGGTGGAAGTCCGGATCGCTGTGCGCCGGGCCCACGCCGTGGGCCACCTTGGGCTGCGACTCCACGCCATACGCCGCGATTCCCCACCCGTCCTTGTGCTCGCGCGACTGGATGACGAGCGAGTTCCTCTCAGTCACAAGAGCCGGGTGAACGGCAGCTGGCACAGCAGAGCGGAAACCAAAAAGACGGCACATGGCTTTCGAATCAGGCCCCTCTCATTCACAGTGTGCCATACCCGCACGGATGACAACGCGCCCGCCCTTCAACACTGTTCGCGAGTGGTTCACTCCAAGGTGGTAGGGTAGGTGTCTGTAGTTTGAGCACGAGAAAAGGACGAGGTCCGCCACATCTCCCACAGCGAGCCGCCCGTGCGAGGGCAGGCCCAGGGCGAGAGCGGCGCCTCGGGTGGTTGCCCAGTACACCTCTGCCGCCGTGAGCCCGTTCTCCAGGCAGCCGAGCCCCATGGCCAGGGGAAGATTTTCCGTCATCGCCGAGCCCGGATTGAGGTTCGTCCCCAAGGCGATATTGACGCCTGCATCGCGCAGCTTGCGGCCAGGGGCGTAGGGCCTCATGCGCAGGAAGAGGGTAGAGGTGGGGACAAGGACGGCAGTGACGTCCGCGGTGGCCAGCGCGCGGATGCCGGCCTCGCTCACATGCTCCAGGTGATCCACGGTGGCGGCGCCCAGCTCGGCTGCCAGCTCCGCGCCCCCGCCCGAGGTGAGCTGATCCCCGTGCAGCCGCGGCCGCATCCCCAGCACCTTCGCGGCGGTGAGGAGCCGGTAGGCATCGTCCGGAGTGAAGGCGCTCTGCTCGACGAAGATGTCGCAGAAGCGGGCCAGGCCCTCGCGGGCCACGGCGGGGAGGATCTCCTGGATGCACAGCTCCACGTACGCCTCGCGGCGGCCCTTGAACTCCTCGGGCAGCGCGTGGGCGCACAGCAGCGTGGGCACCAGCTCCACCGGCGTGAGGCTCGCGAGCCGGCGCACCACCCGCAGCATCTTCAGCTCGTTCTCCACGTCCAGCCCGTAGCCGCTCTTCACCTCTACCGTCGTCACGCCCTGCTCCAACAAGCGCTGGAGCCGGGGCAGGTCAAGGCGCACCAGCTCCTCTTCGCTCGCGGCCCGGGTGGCGCGCACGGTGCTGACGATCCCGCCTCCGGCCTGGGCGATCTGCAGATAGGTGGCGCCCTGGCAGCGCAGGTCGAACTCGGCGGAGCGCTCCCCTGCGAAGACCAGGTGCGTGTGCGGATCCACGAAGCCGGGGCCCACCATCCGCCCCTCGGCATCCAGCACCTCGGTGCGTGGCCCCACGGCGCCGGGCGGCAGCTCCGCCTCCTGCCCCACCCACGCCACGAGGCCGCCGCGCACGCCCACACAGGCGCGCGGGCGGGGGGTGAGGGCCTGCTCCGCGGGCTCCCGGTGCGAGCCCTCCACGGTGAGCACCTCGGAGGTGTTGCGGACGAGCAGGTCCAGTGGCTGCATGGCTCAGCGCCCCCAGCGGACGCCGAGGATGGGCGCGTTCCAGCCCTCTGCTCCGCTGGCCTTCACCCGGCCAGAGCCCCCGGACATCTCGATCTGATCCGCCTTGCCCAGGGGAAGCCGCATCACCAGCGCCCCGCCGTAGTGCAGGGTGGTGGCGTTCAACCCCTGGCTCGCGAAGACCTGGTGGATGCCCAGGAAGGGCACCACTCCCACGGACACCCGGTCCTCGGGAGAGAAGTAGAGGGCGACGGACGTCTCGGCGCCGATGATGCTGCCCGGGCCCCCGCGTGTATCGAGGCCGAAGTCCGTCGCGCCGCGCAGCACGATCGAAGGCGCAATGCCCAGGGTGGGCGTGCCGTACCAACTGGACAGGCCCACGTAGACGCCGTAGCCCGGCAGCGGGAGCGGGTAGTAGATCTCGCCGTTCAATCCCAGGTGCAGCGCGAGCTTCTCGTCCAGCGGCTTCTGCACCGCGAAGTCGTAGGAGACCGACCACTGCCGCGGGGAGAAGCTGGCGCGATCGCCGGAGAAGTTCTGCTCGGCGGGATCGAAGCTGGTCTGTGCGGCGAGCGGAGCCGACATGCGCGGACCGCTCCGCAGGCCCGCATGGATCAGGCTCTCCTGAGGGTGGCCTGGCCCCAGTCGCATCACCATCGGGCTCAGGGTGGCGGGGGCGCAGCCGGCCAGCAAGGCCAGCGCCGCAAGCGCCACCACCCCCCATCCTCCACGTCTCGGGAAGGGAGTCGCCACGAGGGGCCTCACACCGTGACGCCGGGGATCTTCACCCCGCGCTTGTGGGCAACGTCGACTGCCTCGGGATAGCCCGCGTCCACATGCCGCAGCACGCCCATGCCGGGATCCGAGGTGAGCACGCGCTCGATGCGTCGCGCTGCCTCTTGCGTGCCGTCC
>NZ_DASPHO010000827.1:0-4073 GCF_035629615.1 Hyalangium sp.
AGAACACGAGGCCCGCTCCTCGGTACTCGAGCCCGAGCCGCAGGCCGTCCACGCCGCTCAGCCCGGCGACAACCCCCGCCCCCGTGGCCCACTCGCGACGGCGGAAGAGGATGTGCAGCTCGTAGTCGGCGCGCGGGGGGATGAGGGGGTGGCCCACGAACCGGCCAATGTCATCGACGATGGGGCCCAGATCCTCCACCTGGGGCCCCAGGTGTGGCACCTCACTCGTGTGCACGAGCTCGAAGCGCTCGAGCTCCACGCCGGTGTCCGCGCGCAGCGCCAGCAGCTGGCGCTCCAGGTAGGGGCGGTTGAAGATGTTGTGGGGGAGGCTCAGGCCGAGCAGCACCTGCACCGTCCGCAGGGAGCTCTGGCCCCGGAGGATGATCTTCTCGACCCGGCCTTCGTCGATGTCCACGAGGATGCGGTTGCCGTCCACCGCCGTCTCGACGCGCGCGAGCTCGTAGCCGGCGCGGCGCAGGAACGAGAGGACCCGCGTGCGCACCAGGGCCGCGCCGCTCTTGTCGGGCACGAAGTCAGGCGGCAGATCGAGGACGGCGAGATAGACCTCGTCGTTCAGGACGAGGTTGCCGCTGAAGACGACCGGCGGACGGCGGCGGGAAGGCTCCGCCGCGTCCGCTGCCCCCGCGAGCGCGAGCAGCAGTCCGAACAGCGCGAGGTATGCCTTCGCTCCGAGATCCACTCGGCCCCCATAGTAGCCTGATCCGCGGGGAACCCGCTGCTACCAGAAGAGGCGCGTACCGATACCGAGGGTGAGCTGCCGCCCATCCTTGGGGCCTACGGCGATGTGAGGGCCGATCTGCGCGAGCGCCTCGATGCGGAGGCCCGAGCCGAAAGCGTCATCGGGCTCGGCCAGCGTGACGACGCCGGAGGCCAGCAAGCTGAGCTGCACGATGGTTCCCCGGGGAGGACACCGACCCGACCGCCCGTCAGGAGGCAGCCTGCCGTGGAGCTGTAATCAATGGCACCACAGAGGAGATAACCGTAGGGAATCCCTGTGAGAAAGCCAGCCCCGGCGCCAATCAGGGTGCCGCGGGCGACGGAGCGCTGGCGGACGGAGAGCTCCAGCACGCCAGACAAAGGCAGAGCAGGCAGAGGAAGAGGCGCATGGAGCCCCAGGCTAGCAGCCCTGAAGGCAGCTCAGGCGCCCCACTCCCAAAGCACGCCGCGCGAGCTCAGCCCTGAGGGTCCGCCGCCTCCAGCAGGTTGGACTCCAGCTTCCGGGCCTCCGCGACCATGGGGTCGCCCGCGGGGGCTTCGCGCTGGACTTTGCGAGTGAGCTCGAGGGCACGCTCTTGCTTCCCGAGCTTCGTGTAGGCGAGCGCCAGGTTGTAGTGCACCCGCCACTCCCCCTTGGGCGCGAGCATCAGCGCCTGCTCCAGCAGCGGGACGGCCTCGGAGTTCTTGGGCCGCGAGTCCGTCTGGATGAGGAGCCCGGCGAGGCTGGCCAGGGGCTTCCAGTTGTCGGGGTCCAGGTCGATGGCCTTGCGGTAGGCCTCCTCTGCCTCCTTCTCGAGCGTCATCGCCTCGAAGAGGTTGCCCAGGTGGAACCACGCCTCCCAGCTGTTCGGGTTGCGCCTCAGCAGCTCGCGGGCCGCCTTCTCGCTCTTGGCGAAGTCATTCGTCAGGAGCTGGAGGTGGGCGAGGTTGATCCAGCTCTGCTCGTGGTCGGGGACCACCTTGAGCTCGCGCTCGACGTAGCCGATGGCGCCTTCGGCGTCGGAGAGCATCATCGCCGCGGCCAGCGCCTTCTCCAGCAGGGCTGGAGGGTCGCCGCAGGCCGCGAGCCCTCGGTCGAGGATGTCGCGCGCCGCCTGGAACTCCTTCACCTCGAAGAGCACGTCGGCGAGCGTGGCCCAGGCGTCGACGTTCTTCGGGTTCAGATCCCTTGCCTTCTCGAAGGCCCGGAGGGAGCTCTCGTACTGCCGCGCCTGCTTGCAGGCGATGCCGAGCGTGTAGAAGGCGTCGGGGTTGTTGGGCTCGAGCTCGGTGGCCCGGCTCAGCGGCACGATGCCCTCGGCGGGACGGCCCGCGGCGGCGAGGACCCGTCCGTAGTTGAGCTGGCAGAGGAAGACCGAGGGAGAGACCTCGGTGGCCTTGCGCAGGTGCTGCAGCGCGGTGGCCAGGTCACCCTCCGCCTCGTGCACCATGCCCAGGAGCGCCCAGGCGAGGCCCTGCTCTGGCCCCAGGCGAGTGGCCGCGGTGGCGTGGACGCGCGCCGCTTCGAGCTGCCTCGTGAAGAGGCTGATGCGGGTGAGGCCCAGGTAGACCTCGGGCAGGGAGGGGTTGCGCTCCTGGAGCTGCTGATAGAGCGCAGCCGCCCCGCTCACGTCGCCCTCGGTGAGGAGAGCCTCCGCCTGGAGCAACAAGGCCTTCGTCTCGGCGGCGGTGCCGGACGCATCCTCGTGCTCGCGGAAGAGGCGCTGGGCCTCCTCGTAGTTGCCTGCCTTCAGCTGCTCGTACCCACGTCGGTAGAGTTCGCTCTGAGCCATGAGGCGGAAGTATCCCTCAGAATCGAACTTCGCGAGCGTCGATGACCCGGCCGCTACGGGAAGTTGGCCGAGGGTCCTGCGCGACGCTGGTGCAGCTCCCAGAACTTCTCGGCGATGGCGGATGCCTCGAGCGTGGCATGGCCAGAGTCGAACGCGGTGCCCTTGACCTGCCCGAGCACGACGAGGTCAGCGACGTAGACACCGTCGCCCGCGAGCTTCTGGTGGAGCAGGCCGACGGCCTTGTGCTGCGCGGCCTTCGCGACCGCGAGCCCCATCGCACCCCACTGGACTGCCATCGCGTCGACCTTCGGGTCGTAGAAGGAGAGGCCGCCACCCGTGACGAGGACCGCGCCCTTCTCTTTCTTGAGGTCGGGCAGCGCCTCTTGTACTCCGGCCAGCATCCCGAACACCGACACGTTGAGCGGTGCGTGCAGCTCCTCGACGGGCGCGGTGGTCAGGTCGCCTGCGCCGCCGCCATACGCGTTCCAGTGAAGGACCGCGATCGGCCCGAGCGACGCGCGCACCTCGCGGATGAGCGAGCGCACAGCCTCAGGGTCGCCGAGGTTGCAGGGAAAGCCTCTCGCGTCGATTCCGGCGCCTGTCAGCGCTGTGGCCGCAGCCGTCAGTCGCTCCGCGTTGCGCGCGACGAGCGCGACTGCGAACCCTTCTCTTCCAAACCTGCGCGCCACGGCGTCGGAGATGCCGGGCCCATGGCCGCACACCACAATCGTACGTTTCATGGCCGCGAGATATCACACCGCAGGCCGGAAGGTGGCTCTGGCCGAGCACCAGAGCCACCCTGACTGTTCACTCTGACTGTGCCTACTCGCCGCGAGCGAGCTCGTAGGCCTCTGCCCTGGGGGCAATCTTCTCATTCAGCAGCGCGTAGACCTCATCGAGGGTCCGCGCCTGGCCGGTCTCCTTGACGTAGAAGATGTTGCGGTTGGCCTCGGCCTGAGAGGGGAAGAAGTTGGCAGCGATCTGGTCGCCCTTGCCGTTGCCTTGCGCGCCCAGGAACTTCGTCGCGCCCCCGGCTCCCAGGAAGTGGGCCATGTAGAGCTCGGTGGGGCCCGCCTCGATACCCAGCGTCCTCCTCAGGTGGTTCTGGTTGTCCTGAGCGAACTCCGCCGCCATCAAGGCGCTGGCGGTCGGGTCGTAGCGCTGATCGAGGATCTGCTGCCTCAGGGTGGGATCCGCCACCATGTACTTCCCCGTGTCATTGTCCCGGTAGATCTGGGCAGCCAGATCTCCCATGCCGTGCTCGGCGCCGTGCTTCTTGACCGTCTCCAGCCACGTCTGGTCGAGGAACTGGTACAGGCCGGTGGCGCTGCTCGTGCCGGCCTTCGCCGCGGGGTCGAACTTGCTCTCCTGGTGGCCCATGGCCTTCATGTACCCATAGTCCGTGCCCACGCTATTCACCGCGCCGAGGATGGCTGCCTCCACCTGGGCGGAGGGCTGCAGCATCCCGTTCTCGGTGTGAGTGGCATTCATGGCGAGCCTGGCCCGGTCCGGGGCAGGAGCCGGGATGGGCGCCTGCTGGAACTTCGAGCGATCCAGGGGCGG
>NZ_DASPHO010000828.1:0-2806 GCF_035629615.1 Hyalangium sp.
GACCAGAAGTGGTTCGACGTCTACCTGAGCCGCACCGCCTACGTGCCGGGCAAGGTGACGATGGACGACTGGAACCAGCTCCGAGAGATGCTCGGCCAGCCGGTGCTCGCCACCGGTGGGCAGGGACCTTCCGGCTTCATGCCGCTGTATCCGTGGGAGAAGGCACTCAAGCTCTTCCCGACGAACCCGAAGGTGACCGCCGGCGCGCGCGCGAAGGACCTGCCGGTCTCCTTCACCGGCGTCGCACGGGCCGAGTCGAACTTCGACTATGAGGACGTCACCTGGGGCGACGCCGCGAAGAGCGCCGCGACGTGGGACAAGCTGGATGGAAAGCGCGTCGCGATGCGCGTCGTCATCCGCAGCACCGACAACCAGTACCAGCTCCCGGAGCTCGCAAAGGGCGAGTACACGCCCTTCACGGTCACCGGCCCCGAGGGAACCGACTCCGGCGGGCTGCCGATGCGGATGTACGTGAAGAAGGGCAGCAAGGCCGAGCGCGCGGTGCGCCAGGCGAAGTCGTACAGCTCGGGGACGCCGGAGCAGTGGTACGTCATCAAGGGGGTGGCGCGCGGACAGCGGCAGCTCATCGCCGAGATCATCGAGCGCGCCGACTGAGGGTCCAGCTCGTGCTGGCTCACGGCGGACGGGGCGCCTCGGTGTCCTGACCGCAGCCCGCGTTTCCGGAGGATCATTTCCACGTGGAGCCACTGCCAGGCGAGGTGATGGACGTCGTCGGCACCGTGAAGTCGTTGTCGAAGGTGACGTTCACGGGTGCCGAGGTCCCCAGGTTGTTCAGGGTGTCATACGCCTTGGCCGTGAGGACCTTGGCCCCATTGGGCAGGCTCCGGGTGTTGTAGCTGAAGGAGTACGGCGCGGAGGTGTCGGTGCCCAAGTTGATGGCACCGGCGAAGAAGACCACCAGGGAACGGGCGAGAGAAGAGAGGCAGAGGAGGGCTGCTGACGAGTGCCGGAGGGCCGAGTGCCACGTGGGAGCGCCCACCGCGCAGCCCTAGAGGGTACACGCCTGCTCAAGCCGCCCTCCCATGAGGAGGCGGCAGGCGATGGGCCACTGCTGCTTATGACTCAAACCCACGAGTCCTGGGGTGGCCCCCGCGCCGGGGCCAACCTCCCAGGCAGCGTGGGCAGTCCCAGGTGCTCCAGGATGGCACGCACCCCACCGAGAGCCGTCAGGTACGACAGCACTCGCCGCCTGCCCACACACTTGACGCACGCGAAAGGTGTCCAGCGCGAAGCTCCTGCGCAGCAACCCTGCCCAGTCCAGTCGCGGCGTCCGCTAGGAAGCGCAGCGCGGGCAATGCGGCCTCCCCCAGGAGCTGGAGTCCTTCGCGTGCCGTGCGAGCGATCAGACTGTGGTGATCGCTCAGCATCACCGCCAGCTCCGGCACGGCGGGAAGGTGCTTGCCGAAGGACAGGGTCCGGATGGCGTGGACCCCATGGCCTGGCTCCGGATCCTGCAGGAGCTGACGCGTGAGCTCGAGATACGACTCGCGCGGCACCAAGTCGCGCAGGAGCCTGTCTGAGCAGCGACGGATCGTCGAGGGCCCGCGTCGTCACCGCCGCGACGAGTTCCTCTCGCAGCGCCGGGGCACGGATCTGGGCAAGCAGCGCCACCCGTACCTCGGGGGTTATTTACTTGAGGCCACCCGAGGTGGGTGGCTGGCCGGGCGGGATGACGGGCACGTAGCACGTGCTCTCGAACGTTCGCCCGCTGAGTGCCTCACACTTCTCACGCTCCACTTCCACAACAACCCAACAGCCCCCTTTGAGAGCAATCTGCTGCTTGTGAGGACACCGGCCTTTGGCATTCGGACGCGTCTGACCTGGCAGCGGCTCGGGCAGAGCGTCCTCCGTCAGTCCCTCCGGGATGCGAGACGCGGGAGCGTCCAAGGTCGACAGGGACGCCGCGACCTCGCCCAGCCCCACCGGACCCGCGTCCGCCTTGCCGGCCTCTGCCACCTCCTTGCGTGCGACGGAGGGCCTTTCCTCGGACGTTTCAGGCATGACCCACCACGCCAACACTCCCAGCACCGCGGCCGCTGCCACGAGCCTGTGCCGCTCGGGCCATACCTGCTTTCGGAGCCTCTTGGCCTTGGCCAAGCCACCCGCATGCGCAGACGACTCGAGAGCTTGCACCTCCACCTTGGCCCTCGTGGAGTCCTTCTCAGCCGCGGCCACTTCCTCGTGAGCTCTCGCCGGGGGGCCCTGCTCTTCCTCGGCTGAGCTCGTTTGAGCGCTCTCCACAGCCAGGCTCTGTGCAGCCTGCTCCAGCGCCTCGGCCAGCTCCGCAGCGGTTCCACGCTCCTTGGGGTCCACCGAGAGCATTCGCAGGATGAGCGCTCGAAGCTGCGGCTCCACACGCTCGGGGAGCTGAAGCGCGGCAGGAGCAATCACCTTCTCCAGGTGCCAGAGGCCGTTCTCATCCTTCGTGGGCTCGCAAAACTCCGGGTATTCGCCGGTGACCAGCCGGCACGCAGTCACTCCCAGCGAGTAGAGGTCATCGGCTGGCCCGGCGGCATAGCGGGCCGTGGAGTTTCTGCTGAACTGCAGCTCGAACAGCCACGACTCTGGGGAGCGATAGGCCGGAGTTCCTGGGAACCCCATGGGGGGCGTGAGGGTATAGGCACCCTGAAAGGTTCCCGTGCCGAAGTCGAGGAGCCACGCGTGGTGGTCGGCGCGCCGCACCAGCACATTGGCTCCCTTCACGTCTCGGTGGACACCGCTCTCGGCGTGCACAGCCTCGAGGGCCCGCGCCAGCTGGGCCAGCACCCGGAGCACCTCCGCAGAG
>NZ_DASPHO010000829.1:0-3550 GCF_035629615.1 Hyalangium sp.
GTCATCCTCCCGGTGGACCAGGGCTTCGAGCACGGCCCGGCGCGCTCCTTCGGGCCCAACCCAGCTGGGTACGATCCCGACTACCACATCCAGCTGGCCATCGACTCGGGCTGCAACGCGTACGCGGCACCGCTCGGGTTCCTGGAGTCCGTCGCCGGCAAGTACATGGGCGAGATCCCGCTCATCCTCAAGCTGAACAACTCGGACTCGCTGGCCAAGGTGCCCCACCCCATGTCCGCGGTGACGTCCTCTGTGAAGGACGCAGTGCGGCTGGGCTGCGCGGCGGTGGGCTACACCATCTACCCGGGCTCGGGTGCTCGCAACGAGCAGTACGAGGCCCTGCGCGACATCATCGCCGAGGGCAAGTCCTATGGCCTGCCCACGGTCCTCTGGGCCTACCCTCGCGGCAACCTGTCCAAGGAGGGCGAGACGGGCATCGACGTGGTGGCGTATGCGGCGCAGATCAGCGCGCAGCTGGGCGCCCACGTGATCAAGGTCAAGCCGCCGCAGGATCACCTCGAGCAGCCCGAGGCCAAGAAGGCCTTCGAGAAGGCGGGCATCGCCACCAAGACGATGGCCGACCGCGTGCGCGAGGTGGTGCGCTCGGCCTTCAACGGCAAGCGCATCGTTATCTTCTCGGGCGGCGAGGCCAAGGACACCCCGGCCCTGCTGGAGGAGATCAAGCAGATCCACCAGGGCGGCGGCTTCGGCTCCATCATGGGCCGCAACGCCTTCCAGCGCCCGCGGGATGAGTCCATCAAGCTGCTCAAGGACGTGATGAACATCTTCGCCAGCAAGGCGTAGCGCCAGACTCCAGCGTCCTCGTTCCCGAACGGCCGGTGCTCCTCTGCAGGGGCCCGGCCGTTCTTCATTCAGCGCTGCGGCTGAACCGCACGCAGAGAGCGGCCCAGGTGTTGGTGGGGCTCCACGTACGCGGAGAGCGCCTCGCTCGGCCGTGGCTCACAGGCCGCAGCGTCTATGGACTCCAAGTGATCTCAGGCTGTTACGCGGGCACTGAGGAGTGGTCCGCGGACTGCAAAGAGCACAGGCATGAGCCTCCTCCTTGTGTCCAAGAGATGGGTCCTCGCCACCCTCTCAGCCCTCGTCCTGCTCCCCTCCTCCCCAGCCCGAGCAGACCTGCCGTCGGAGACGATCTACCTGTCCCGCGCGGAGATCTCCGACGAGGCCCTGCGCGGCGTCATCGGCATCGCCTTCATCCGCTCCATGACCGGCTCGGATCAGCTTCCCTCGGGTGAGATCCCGTGCTTCCTGCCGGATGGCGACGCCTTCGAGCCGGACGGCACGCTCGTCCTGAAGGACCTGCGCGCGATCAGCGGCTGGGACTATGATCTCCAGTCGCTCCGCAAGTTCCCCGTGGTCGCGCGGCGGGGACACCATCTCCAGGTCGTCATCGACGCGCGCACGAACGAGCGCGCCTGGATCAGCGAGATCCAGGAGGACGACGAGGGCCCCGAGGTCGATTTCCTCCCGTTCGATGCCAAGCAGTTCGAGTGGAGCGGCATCGAGCTCTACCACCTGGCTCCCAAGGGGCAGTCTCGCCTCTACGTCGCGCCGAGGCCTGATGCCCGCTTCCACTCCCTCTCGCCGGATTACCCCCCACGCTGGAATGGGGAGTTCGTGGAGGTGCGCATCGTCAAGGCGAGGGGAAACTTCATGCTGCTCGGGGCCCTGGTCAACCTGGACACGCCCCTGGAGCCACTGGGCTGGGTGCCCATCACCGACGAGAACGGCCTGCTCCTCGTCTGGCCCATGTACGCGGCCATGTGCTGAGGAGGGCCCACGAGGCCCGTAAAAGCCAAAGCCCTCCGAGGGTTCTCCTCGGAGGGCTTTATTGTGGAGCTAACCGGGATCGAACCGGTGACCTCTTGAATGCCATTCAAGCGCTCTCCCAGCTGAGCTATAGCCCCGAGATTCTCTTCTGCCGCCGCTCTGGGGAGCGACCGCGTTTAAAGCGGCGACCTTCTACTTCTTTTTAGGCTTCGACGCCAGAGGTGTTTGCGGCCTGCCGTCGTTTTTCCCCTTCAACCGCGCCGCCAGTGCTTCTCCTTCCTGGAGGATGTCGGTGATCTCCGACGCGTGCGCCGCCGCCTTCTGCTCGGCTGCTTCTACCGCCTTCACCGCCGGTGCAAGCGAGGGCGGAAGCTCCAGCTTGCCCTTCTGCATCAGCCGCCACACCGCCTCGCCCAGCCCCCGCAGCGCCTTGTCCTTCTCCATCTGCAGGTAGTTGCCCTGCGAGTTCAACCGGGCCAGCTCCGCGGTGTGGCTCACCTGCTCGCGCAGCTGCGCCAGCTGAGCCTGAGCGGACTGGAACGCCTGCTGGATCTGCTTCATCACATCGGTCTGCTTGACGTCTGCCAAGACGGGAGACCCCTCGGAAGAGCTGACAGTGTCGTGCGTAACGTGTGGCGTTGGGGACTGTCAACCCTGGATCTTGCGAAGCCGGGCCGCGAAGAAGCCCCCTCCTGGCACTCGCGGTGGAATGGGGCGCAGAAAAGGACCGTCGCAGAGCGCCGCCGCCCGCTCCGGCCCCAGCACCGGCCCCACCGGCTCCAGCGTGAAGCCCGGCTGCTTCTCCAGGAAGCTCTGCACCACCGCGTCATTCTCTTCTGGCAGCAGGGAGCAGGTGGCATAGACGATGAGCGCCCCGGGCCGGGCCTCTCGCCCCACCTCCTCCAGCAGCGCCAGCTGGGTGGCCTGGAAGTCCGTGATCGCCTTGGGGGTGAGCTTCCACTTCTGGTCCGGCTCCCTGCCCAGCGAGCCCGTTCCACTGCAGGGCGCGTCCACCAGCAGCACGTCCGCCCCCGCCAGGGGCAGCGGGTGGGGGAAAGACACGTTGCGCACGGACAGATCCTTCACACGCTCGCGGGCCTGGGCCAGCCGCCGCCGCGAGCGGTCTCCCGCCAGCACCCTGCCCGAAGCCCCCACTCCGTCCGCCAGCGCCAGCGTCTTGCCCCCTGCCCCGGCGCAGATGTCCGCCACCGTGAGGCCCTCCAGCGTGCCCCCCGGCGGGCGGCACACCTCCGCAATGAGCTGGCTGCCCACGTCCTGAACCTGGAGGCGGCCCGTCTTCATGGCCTTCGTCTCGAAGACGCGGTGGCTCGCATCGGCGATCCGCAGCGCGTCCGGGGCGAGCTCCACGGGCTCAGCGACCACCCCCTCCTCTGTCAGCAGGGCGAGCACCTCCGCGCGCGTCCCGGTGGGCCTGACGCGGAAGTGCAGCGGTGGCTCCTCATCCAGTGCGGCGAGCAAGGCCTCCAACACCGGCTCCGGGTGCAGCGTGGCCAGCCGCTCCACCAGCCACGTGGGGAACGAGTAGCGTATGGCCAGCCGCTCGGTGGCCGCCTCTGGCAGCGACGGCTCTGGCAGGGGCGCCTCCACCACCTGGGCGAGCAGGTCATCCTTGATGGTCCGAGGCCGTACCGGGCCGGGCAGCTTCACCTCGGGACCGATCCGGCTCCACCCCTCCCCGCAGAAGAGGCGACGCCAGAGCGCATAGCGGACCAGGGCTTGATCCTCGGTGAGTCCCACC
>NZ_DASPHO010000830.1:0-5594 GCF_035629615.1 Hyalangium sp.
GCTTCTCCGCGCCGCGCGTGGCGTCCTCCAGATCCAGCTTCTCGGACTCCTCCACCAGGGGATAGACGACGTAGGCCTGGTAGCCCTTGGCGATCTCGGCGGTCACCGCCTCGTAGACCCGGGCGCGGTGCTGCTCGCTGAAGACACGGGTGGCCACGGGCGTGCGGCCCGGGGGCAGCTCGTCGATGACGGAGATGTCCAGATCCCCGTAGAGCGTCATCGCCAGCGTGCGCGGGATGGGCGTGGCGGTCATCACCAGCACGTCCGGCCTGCGGCCCTTGCTCATGAGCGTGTGGCGCTGGATCACCCCAAAGCGGTGCTGCTCGTCGATGACGGCCAGCCCCAGCCGCTCGAAGGAGACGTCCCCCTGGATGAGCGCGTGGGTACCCACGGCCAGGTGGAGCTCGCCTCGAGCCACGGCCTCGCGCACCTCCCGCTTCTGCCGGGCCGTGCCGGCGGCGCTGAGCAGCCCCACCCGGAAGCCGAGCGGCTCCAAGAGGCGGCGGAAGGTGCGATCGTGCTGCTCGGCGAGGATCTCCGTGGGCGCCATCACGGCCACCTGGTAGCCGTCCTGCAGCGCGATCAGCGCCGCCACGAGCGCCACCGCCGTCTTCCCAGAGCCCACGTCGCCCTGGACGAGCCGGTTCATGGGCTCGGGGCGGGCCATGTCACGGCAGAGCTCCTCGATGACACGGTGCTGGGCGCCAGTGAGCTGGAACGGCAGGGCGCCGCGGGCCTTCTCCAGCCGGTCCGCGGAGACGTCGAAGGCGATCCCCTTCTCCACCTTCACGCCCTGGCGCTTGAGGCCCACGCCGAGCTGCAGGAAGAACAGCTCATCGAACGCGAGCCGCCGGTGGGCGGGGCTGCGGTGCGCGTCGAGCAGGGCCAGGTCCGAATCCTCCGCGGGGAAGTGGATGCTGCGCAGGGCCTCGGGGAGCGTCATCAGCCCCAGGCGCTTGCGCAGGGACTCGGGCAGGGGCTCCTCGAGGTGCTGGGCGTAGGACTCGCTGACGCGGGAGGCGATCTCGCGGAAGGAGCGCTGATCGCCGCGCTCGAGGCCCGGGTAGATCGGGACGATGCGGTTGAAGTGGACGGAGGAGGAGGACTCGATGTCCTCGGCGGGCTCGATCTCCGGGTGGGCCATCTCGCGGCCATTCATGCCGGCGCGCACCTCGCCGGAGAGCACGAGCCGCTTGCCCACGGTGAAGCGGGCCTTGAGCCAGGGGCCGGCGTGGAAGTACGTGGCGGCGATGCTGCCGGAGCGATCCGCGACCACCGCCTTGAAGTAGCGCTTGCCGTTACGGCCGGAGGTGTAGTCGGCGAGCTTGACGACCCCGACGGTGACGCCGCGCTCGCCCGGATCCAGCTCTGCGATGGTCAGCAGGCGGCGCCGATCCTCGTAGCAGCGCGGCAGGAGGAAGAGGATGTCGCCCATCCGGCGCAGGCCCTTCTTGTTCAGGGCGCCCAGCAGCCGCGGGCCCAGCCGCTTGCCCAGCGTCTTGAGGGGCATGGACAAGGGCCCTGAGCGCGGCGCGATGGAGAGGAGCTTCGCCTCGGCCCGGGACGCCTCCGCACCGGCAGCGCTCTTGCGCTTCTTCGGGGCAGCGGCCTTCTTCTCCGTCGCGGGAGGAATGCGCGCGGCAGGCCGGGAAGGGGGCGCGGGCGTCAGCACCAGCGGTGCAGGGGCGCTCGGCGCGGGGGCGCTCGGCACGGGCGCGGAGCCCTTCACAGGCTCGGTGGCCTTCCAGGGGGGAACTCCCACAGCCGGCGCCGGAGCCAGGGGCGCGCGAGCCGTCCCACGGGTCCCCGAGGGTGGGCCCGAGGGCACCGCCATGGCTCCCATTTTCTCCTCCGAGTCGCTCCCGGCACCCACCGCCTCGGGCAGGGAGCCGCCAGCCTCGCCCCGAATCACCTGCTCCAACTCGGCCGGCAGCGCCACCCCGCCCATCTTCAGTGCGGCGACGACGCGCCGCAGGGCGGCCTTGCGCCGATCCAGCACGGGGTGGTCCACATGGGGCAGCACGGCGCGCAGGAGCGACAGGGCGCGAGGCTCCACCCCGGAGGCCCCCGCCAGGGCGCGCTCGATGACGCCGCGCAGATCCCTCACCGTGGTGAGCTGGGCGAAGTCCCGCTGGCACGCGTAGCGCAGCGGTCCAACGAGGCTGGCGAGGGGGTGGCTCACGGGCGGGTCCGAGCGCTCATCCTAAGGAGCAGGGATGACGTCCCGCACGAAATGAAAGCGGGGGACCGGGCAGAAGCCCACTCCCCCGGCGGCTGCGTGTGCCGCGCAGCGTCAAGGAGTGGACGGGGCTTCTTCGTCCTGAGGATCGTCGAAGCGGATCTCCTCGATCTCGAACTCGCGCTCACCTCCGGGGCTGCGCACGGTGGCCGCGTCCCCCACCTTCTTGCCAATGAGCGCCTGCGCCACGGGCGAAGTCACGGCGAGCCAGCGCTTCTTGATGTCGGCCTCCAGCTCCCCGACGATCCGGTACGTCACCGTCTTGTCGGTCTCCGTGTCGCGCAGCATCACGGTGGCGCCGAAGACGACGGTGTCCCCCTTGAGCTTGCTGGTGTCGATGACCTCGGCCCGGGCAATCCAGTCATTGATGTCCAGGATGCGGCCCTCGATGTGCGACTGCTTCTCCTTGGCCGCGTGGTACTCGGCGTTCTCCTTCAGATCGCCGTGAGCCCGCGCGACCTCGATCTCCCGAGAGATCTTCCCACGCTCCACCGTCTGGAGCTGCTTGAGCTCCGCCTTGAGCTTGCGAAGGCCATGGGGGGTCATCGGGATGTTCCCACTCATCGATACGGCTCCTTCTGCGAGGAAATTCCGAATGTAGGAGACGTTCGGCATGCGGGCAAACGAAAGCAGCCGGAGGGCTGTCAGAGCGGGACTTGGGTGGTGACCGGTGAACCCATTAGGCTGCCTGGATGCTCCTGGTCCGCGAGGTCCGAGCTCTGGCGGGGAACCTCTCCAACGAAGACTTCCAGAGACAGGTGGGCCCCTTCGTCCTCGTGCGGCGTCCCCCGGACCCCGTGGTGGAGCAGGTCTCCCTGCGGCTGGGCGCCCAGCGCACCCGGCTGGGGCGCACCCAGGCGGACTCCAAGATTCTGATGGCGGAGCTGCTCCAGCAGTTCGATGATCTGAGCGTGGTCACCCTTCCTCCCATCACCGGCAGCGACGAGCTGCAGATCGGCCGGCTGCCCGACAACGACTTCGTCATTGACGATCCGTCGGTCTCCAAGCGCCACGCGGTGCTGCGCTGGGACCATGTCGCCCGGCGCTGCGTGGTGACGGACCTGCGCTCGCGCAACGGCACGGTGGTGAACGGTGAGTACCTGCGGGATCAGAACAGCCTGATGCAGGATGGGGACATGTTGAGCTTCGGGGACGCGGAGTTCTGCTACCTGGAGACCCACAGCCTGCTGGCGATGCTTCGCACGGCGGGAAACGACTGAGGCGGAACCACGATGATTTCAGTGAAGGAATTGCGAGCGCTCGGCGCAGCTCTCCCGGAGGCGAAGTTCCGCCGCCAGCTCGGGCCGTTCGCGCTCATCCAGCGCCCTCCGAGCCCGGAGTCCTCCGCGGTGCTGGATCCCACGCGCACGGCCAACCGGGGGACGATCGAGCAGGGGATGCTCTCGCTCCTGTTCGAGTTCGAGGATCTACTGGTGGCGACGCTGCCACCCCTGGGCGAGACGGACTCGCTGATATTCGGCCGGCTGCCGGACTGTGACGTGGTGCTGGATGACAGCTCGGTGTCCAAGCAGCACGCGGTGCTGAAGTGGAACGAGGCCGAGCGTCGCTGCACGGTGAAGGATATGGGCTCGCGCAACGGCACATTCCTGAACGGGACGATCACCATGCAGCGCGAGGTGACGCTGCGGGACGGAGACATCCTGAGCATCGGCTACGTGCAGTTCTGGTACCTGCTGACGGAGACGCTCTACACGCGGCTGCGCAATCCCCCAGGAGGCATGGGCTCGCACAGGGCGTGACGCTAGAAGCTCCCGGCGAGTCCCCCGAGCAAGCCCCCCCGAGGCGTCGCGCCGACCACGGGCACCACCCGAAGGCCGGTTCGGGACGAGGGCCCGGCTCGAGCCGCGTAGGCGCGGCTCTGGTTCATGGCGTGGGAGATCTCATAGCCCACGATGGCTCCGAGGACGGGCCCGATGATGAGGGCAGCGACCAGGCCCCCTGTGTCCTCGGAAGTCAGTCCGTAGAAGAGTCCGGCCCCGGTCCCCAGGAGGGTGCCGCCGAGCGAGGGGAGGAACTGTCCCCTGCCCCCCAGTCCCTCGGCGGCATACCCGACGCCCAGGGGGATGCCCACGAACGCGGCGGGGACCGTGATGATGAGGAGGGTGGCAAGGCACACCTCGCCCGAGGAGCAGCTCACGTCCTCGAGCGCGGAGACCCCCGCGAGCAGGCCCACGATGCCCATGCCCACGCCGCCGAGCACCCCTCCGAACGCCTCCGCGAGGATGCGTGGCAGGAGCAGATCAGGAGGCCCCTCGTTCTCCGGCCTGTAGCGGTAGGGGATGAGCTCGCCCTCGGGAGCAGCCTGAGCCGAGGGATCCGGCTCCGCCCTCTCCTGAGGCGGCACTTCCCTCTCCTCCTCGGACTGAGGAGCCGAGACGGGCACCACGTTCTCTGGTCCGGCGAGGGGCGCATCCGCGGAACCTTGGGCCCATGAGACGCTCGCCGTGAACAGGACGAGACTCAGCACCATGCGGAAGAAGAGCATCCCCCGAGCCTAACGCATCGTTGCAGTGATCCAGGTGTAGGCGATCCGCGGCGTGCACTCCGATTGCGCGCAGAACGCGACGAATTGGCCGGGGTGTGTCGCGCTGCCTGCGAGGTAGAGCCCACGCACGTCGGGATTCTTGTGAGGCAACCGCCCCCGCCGCATGAATTTCGCGGTCATTGCAGGGTTCATCGCGTCATGTGGCAAGAGGAACTGCCTTCCCCAATCCGACGGGGTACGGAGCGCGAGCACCCGCGCCTCGCCAGCATCCTTCCACCAGGGATCGGCGATGCGGGCTTGGAACCAGGCTCGCTGGCCCTCGGGGCCGAGTCTTTGCGCTTCGCTGTGATCCATTGATGCGATCAACCTGGCGGGATAGGTGCCGCTCCGCCCGCAAGTGGAGTCGACGGCCTGTGGCTGCACCAGTACCGCGCAAGGGCCTGAATCTGGCCGGTGGAAACGGAAGTAGCTGCCCGGGCTCGAACCCTACACGGCGAGATACGCGCACCCGCCCGGCGACTGAAGCTTCACGCCTTCGACGGCACTCCGCGAACGGTCGACGGAGGCCCCGACGACGAGCTCGTGGGTTCCCACCCCACCGTGATTCGAGACCACCGCATCCAGGGCGACAGCCTCGCCAGATTCAAGCTCGATTCCGCGCACGCGTCCGCCCTCGCACCTGATCTTCTGCACCCGCGCCCGAGCTTGAGGTGGACGCCAGCCTTCTCTGCCGCCCGCGCCAGAGCTCTCGGCACCGTGCCAATGCCACCGCGGGCGTAGAAGGCTCCTTGATGGTGGAGAAACATCGGCGCGAACGCCATCGGGCTCGGCGCCTCATCCACCGGCTGT
>NZ_DASPHO010000831.1:0-15110 GCF_035629615.1 Hyalangium sp.
CCGTAGCGGTGAGGCCCACCATCAGGGAAGCGAGCGCGAACGGTGGGGCGAAAGGTCGGAGCAAGGCGGGGGAACCTCCCAGGTAGGTTCCCAGAGTAACAGACGCGCGAAGGCGCGCGCGGTGAAGTCAGGCGACCACGACGCGCGGGGCGACCCCGTCCGTGCCCAGTCGCGAGCCGTTCGCGCAGCGCGCCGTGCTCCTTCTCGAGTTCATTACATCGGTCCGAACTACCCGAACAGCACCACGCTCATCCCCAACACCCTGACGCTAGTGGTCCAGGCCGAGTTCGCCCTTGCTGGCAACTCAGGTGTCCTACCGGAAGCATCCGTAAATAGCAGGACCCGTGGCCTGCGTATCGCATTCTCCGAAAACATCCGCCTGTCCTTGGAGTTGAACGGTGCAATAGCCCAGGGTGCCAACTGGGCTGTGCATCAGGAGCATGATTTTCTCTCCAGCATCGCACCTGCACCGCGCTCCAGGCTCTGCTAAACACTTTCCAACATACGCACCACTCAGCGTCGTAGGACCAGGCGTCCCTTGTATCCCCTGGGTTCCTGTGTCGCCTTTGGGTCCCTGAGGCCCTATAGCTCCCGTGTCGCCCTTGTCTCCCTTCAGGCCCACCAACCCGGTTTCCCCCCTGTCTCCCTTCAGACCCCGCGGCCCCGGAGGACCTACCTCGCCCTTGTCGCCTTTGGGCCCCTGCGGCCCATCTGACCCTCCAGAACAACCCAAGAGGAGGGAAGACACGACGACGAACAGGGACACCCCCTTGAAATGCATTTTCAGCCTCGCTTGAACAGTAGCTCTCAAACTGAGAGAGCCGCGAAGCTAAAGTAAAGACATGGGGCAGAGCGATACCACCATGGTTACCCTGCAAATAGTAGGGCGCGACTCCGCCGCCCAAGTATGAGTGCGACAACGAGGCCCCATCTCCGGTGAAGGCAGACGGGGCCTCGTGTTTCTGGCGTGCTCTCGCGTACTCCCTTGGTGGTATCGCCCTGAAACTCTGGGAAGCAGCCTGTGGGTGAGAGTCCCGACCGAATAAGGCCGAGGCCGCCGACCGGAAGCGAGTCTTGCGCGGCCACCCGCGAGGGTGGACGTGAAGCGTAGACAGCGGGCAACTGGGCCGTGGGAGCTCGCGGGCGACGAGGGGGTGGGCCTCTGCCCAGGCCCGGCGATCGCCGGAGGCTCAACGTCTGGCGAATGCGGCCAAGTGCGACGCGAGCTGCTGGGGCTCTTCGAGCATGGCCCAGTGGCCCAGTTCGGCAAAGTGATGGACCTCGCCGCCGAAGCGGTCCGCCGTGGCCTTGGGGATATACGTGTCCCGATCCCCCCACAGCACCTGGTGGGGAAGGGTCTCGAGAGCCTTCAGCAGCCGCACGTCCCAGCCCACGAGCCGCTTCGAATCCAGGTACCGGTAGTACCTGAGCACCATCTTGCGCGTCTTGCTTCCGTAGCTCGCGAACGCGCGCTCCGCGTAGTCACGGGGGAGCTTGGGGGATGCCTTGGTCATCTCGTTCACGAACAGTGCACGAAAGGCGATGAGCATCGCGAGGTCCCCCAGGACCGGCGTCCGCCAGACCCTTCCCCAGAAATGCCATCGATAGTCCGGAAAGAAGTTCGTGTTCAGGATCGTCAGCTTCGAGATCAACTCCGGATACATGGCCGTGAACGCCAGCCCGTACGTGCCGCCAACGTCATGGACGACCAGGTGCGGCCGTTGCAGCCCGAGCGCGGCGATGAGCTCTCGGACCCACTCGCTCTGTTTCTCCAGCTTGAGGTCCCCCTGCGGCTCTGATGCGCCATATCCGGGCAGATCCGGAGCGAAGCACGCGAACTCCTGCTTGAGCAGCGCGACGACGCCACTCCACGCGTCGTGGGTATCCGGGTTCCCGTGAAGGAAGAGGATGGGCCTCCCCTGCCCGGCCTCCGCGACGAAAGTGTCGATGCCCAGGCAGCTCACACGGCGTGTACGGTCGAAAGGGGTCAATGGGCTCTCCAGCGGCATGACCTCTACAGTAACGGAACTCCCCCAAGCGTGGGCAGGGTCGAGGCCACAAAAGGCGGAAGCGAAGAAGGAGCGGACGCCGCGAGGGCACCCCTCGTCCACGGGTTCAAGTCCCGTACTCCTCGCCAATAGAGGGGCCTGGAATCGAGAGGGAAACCTCATCAAGAACAGCATGGACTGAAGCCCCGGGCATCGAGGTGGATCCCCTCGCCGCCACGCAGCGGCACGCCCCCTCTACTGGAGGGGGCGCGGCTCGCATCGGAAATCAGAGTTCCGCGTCGTAGTGGAACTCCTGCACGTAGTTGTCAGGCGCACTGGACTTGAGGTTGTACAACGCCGCCCCGGACTCGAACGGCGGCTGGATCTGTAGCTCCAGCTTGCCTTCCTCACTGCCCGCGGCCGCCATCGCGTTCCAGTTGATGCCCAGTTGGAAGGCACCGGCATTGTTGTTCTCGTTGCTCTCGGCGACGTACCCATCCATGTCGGCGAACAGCACGATGTTGTAGGTGCCTGTGGCGATGTACGGAGAGAACGTAATGCCCGTGGGAGGCAGCGACCAAGTCCCGGCCCCGCTGCCGATACTGACCGCGCCGATGAAGGAGAGCAGCTGGTAGTTGGCATCGGCCAGGTAGATCCCCACCCTCGACCCGGAACTCGTCGGGCACCGTGTCGTCACATCGAACGAGATGTTGGTGGTGCCTCCAGGCCGGATCGCAGCCGGGCTGATCGTTCCACTCGAGAAGTAGAGATCGGGCTGCTTGGTGGTGCCCATCAGCGTCGGCCCATTCTTGTAGCCGGTCCAATCCAGCTCAGCCAGGATGTACCAGGTCTGCGGCGCACAGGCGGCGGAGATGCTCTCCAGTAGCGCCACCGTATTCGCTGGCATGTTCCACCGGGAGACGTACAGCGACTGATTCCCCGAGGGCGGGTAATACGGCCCCCACCCGCTGCCGCTCAGATGGATCTGCCACCCCGCCAGGGTCGCGACGCCGGTGCTCCCGTTGGGACTCGCCGAGATATAGAACCTCAGCTCGGCGGAGGCCGCGCCGACGCCCCACTTACTCCCTCCCAACGAGTAGTTGATCGTAAAGCCAGCCAGAGGATCCGTGATCGTGCTGGGCACGGTGAGGTTGTACACCGAAGCCTGGGCCGAGGCGGAGCCTGCGACGAGCAGTGACAGCATGAAGAAGAAGGTGACAGGCATTCTCAGTTTCATGATTCCTCGCTCTGGTGAGCTATCTGCGTTGTGTTCGTTCACAGCAGAGGAGCTGCCCTGAGCCGGCCAGTTCCCCCCCATGGCCTAGAGCCAGCGAGGGAAAAAATGATGCAGAGAATCTGCGGGCCGCGACTCAGGCCTGCTGAATCCACGCCCCTGCAGTGACCTGGAGCACCCGGGCGCCTCTGGTTCTGTCTCCAGAATGTCTCCAAAACGGGAGGGGACTCCGGGCGACAGGCGGGATTGGCGGGGACAGGCCCGTGGACTCGAAGTGCCCGGATTCACTCGGGATTGCTCGAAAATGGAAGCGAAGAGGCATGAGGAGCGCGGCCTGAGCCCCGAGGCCGCGCGCGCGCTGGCCGCGCGCGCGTTCAGACGGGTCGAGCGCTACAAGGACGAGGTGCGCGACGTGCGTGGAATTGGGCACGGCGTCCTGGGCGAACTACCTGGAATGGAAGGAGCAGGTGAAGGGCTTCTCGGGGCTCGCGGCCTACACGCTCCAGAGCAAGAACCTGAGCGGCACCGAGGGTGCGGAGCGGCTGGAGGCCGTCGCCGTGACGGCCAACCTCTTCGACGTGCTCGGAGTGCACCCGCGGCTCGGCCGAGGCTTCCTGCCCGAAGAAGACGCTCGCAACGCGGCGCCGGTGGTGGTCCTTCGCGAGGGACTGTGGCAGCGGCGCTTCGGCGCGAACCCATCCATCCTGGGTCAGACGGTGACGCTCGATGGCCAGCCCTACACCGTCATCGGCGTGATGCCCGAGACGGCCCGCTTCCCGGCAGGCTCCCAGACCGACATCTTCATCCCGCTCGTCCAGCCCGCGGACGTCAACACCCAGCGGGGCTATCACTTCCTGTCCGTGGTGGGGCGGCTGAGCGAGGGCGTGGCGCTCGAGACCGCCCACAACGAGCTGCGCCAGGTGGCTCGGCGCCTCGAGGAGGCCTACCCCACCATGGAGGAGGTCATCGGAGGCTCGGTGGCGGAGCGGCGGTTGAACCTGCTGTTGCTCGGCACGTTCGCGCTGATCGCCCTGATGCTCGCCACCGCGGGGCTCTACGGCGTCATCTCCTACCTGGTCGCCCAGCGCACGCGGGAGATCGGCATCCGGGTGGCGCTCGGCGCGCGGACCCGGGATGTGGTGTGGCTCGTGATGCGCCAGGGCGGACGGCTCACGGCGGTGGGCATCGCAGTGGGGATTGTGGGAGCGCTCGGGCTCTCCCGGGTCATGGAGAGCCTGCTCTATGGGGTGAGCGCCCGCGATCCGCTCACCCTGGCAGCGCTCGCGGCCTTCCTGGGGTGCGTCGCGCTCGTGGCCACCTGGCTGCCCGCCCGGCGCGCCGCACGCGTCGACCCCGTCATCGCCATCAAGAGCGAGTGAGCTTGCGCCACGTCCGACAGGCCGGAGAGCAGGGCCCCCTTCCCCACGCCCCTGCCTCCAGCCGGCGCCGACGCCCCAGGGCCAGCACCGCGGGCGTCACCAGCGCCCAGAACTGCCACGGAGGGAACTGGAACATGAACGAGGTCCAGAACGAGAACGTCGGATCCTTGAGCTGATAGAAGACGTACGTCTGCGTCGTGGCGACCAGCCCTGGGATGGACCAGAGCGGGAACAGGGGCCCCCAGCGGCGCATCAGCCGCCGCGCACGCTCGCCTCCCACCGACGCCGCAGGACGGGGCTCGGCCTGGAGCGGGAGCGCGTGACTCAGAGAAGGGTGCGAATCCACGGGGAGTCATTCTAGAGCTTCCTGGGGCCCGCCCCGCCACCGTGCAGCCAGCGGGCCCCGGGTTGCAGCCAACGGGCCAAGCCCCCGCGTCCCTGCTGAACGCGATCGCTTCCGTTTCAAACGCGCCCCGTCCGCAGGCGCGAGCACGAACCTGCGGTTTCTGCACTCCCATGCTGCGGATCCTGCAGTCCGGCGGCGACTTCCGCAGCCCGCGCGAGCGCAGCCGCCCGAGAGGGCCACCGCGAGCACCGGAAATGAAGAACTCCCATGATGCGCCAGCACCCTGGCATGCGCCTTGCTCAGGTGTCCGTGGGCTGACAGAGGCCGCTGAGACCTTGAATCCAGACATCAAACCTCGGTGAAGAGAAGAGTGACCCCATGAAGACCTTGGTCCCGTTTGCCCAGTTGCTGGCGATGAAGCCTCCTGTAGAGGTCTTGCAACACATCATGCAGTGGTACGCGAAAGAGACGGGCTACGAGGCTGCCGCCACATTCTGGGATGATATGGTCAAGGCATATACGGAGGAGGAGGCGACGTACTCCGCCGGGGCCACCTGTGACCTCGCGGCGATGTGCATGATGGTGGTCGCCGCAGGCGTCAAACGGGTCGAAGCGATGAAGGGCCAGCTCCGGGAGATCAAGAAAGACAAACCGAAGGGACTGGTGTTCGAGGACAAGAAGAATGGCGATCGCGTCTATTTCTACAAGAGCCAGGACGACGCCGACAACTTCGAGAAGCTGCTCACGGAGTGGGGCAAGCTGCAGGGAAGCGGGGTCGTCCAATTCAAGTTCAAAGTGAAGGGCGACTGGCACACCTTCGTGATCGAGCGGGCGCAGGAGAAGAAAGACGAGCCCAAGTTTTATGTCTACCAGGCCTACCAGAACGTCTATCGCCTGGCGGATTTCCTGGGCGAGGGCTCCATTGCCGCCCAGGAGAAGCACATGAAGGTGGTGTGGAAGGAGCTGTCGGCGGGGGACAAGAAAGCACACAAGGACGACGAGAAAGGCTTCATCAAAGACAATCTTGAAAGGATCGAGCAGACGGTGAGGCACCTGGGCGGTATGACCCCGCTCGATATGTCAACTCTAAAGGAGTATGTGATCGGCCCACTCTCGACGCTGCTGAGTGGAGGGCTCCGCGGCAAGGAATATGTCCTCATGACGGCCTCTCACGCGAAGGACAAGTTCCTCAGCACGGACTTCATGGCAGTGCTCATGTGCAACACGGTCTCGCCCGATCAGTTCAAACAGAACTACGAGGACCTCCGCGCGACCAAAGGCCTGACCATGTATCCGGAGTGCGAATAGGTATCAGCCGGGCAGCCGATCCGTTGCAGACACAACCAGCCGTCTGACGAGCAGGTGTCACCATGGACTTCACAGCGCTCCAACGTTCCCTCACCCCCGCCGGAAACACCGTCACGATCTCGACCGACACACTGCCTCGGCCGTTCTCGGACTTCCTCGAGAGCTACTATTTCAAGCAGGGTCGGCAGATTGTCATCAGCAACGCCCAGGTGAGCGCGGACTCCCAGCGCGCCGTGATCACTGTCACCGGGCGCGCGAACTTCCTGAGCGCGGCCAACCTGTCGGTGACGGCGGCCTTCTCGCTGGATCCGGCGGGCAACGTCCAGGCCGTGCTCCGGTACACGCTGCTCGACATGAGCAACGCGGCGAGCGGCTGGAAGTTCTCGAACCTCCTCTCTGAGCTGCCCAAGGAGATGAGCCCCAAAGCCCGCGCCCGCGCCGCGTTGACCGGGATGACCTCGCTGCAGGCTCGCCGGGCCGGCCGTATCCCCGCCGACGAGCCGCCCATGCTCGACAAGCTGTCCTTCCTCACCGCCTCCGTCCTGGTCACGACCGGCGCCCATACCGACACCGACACCCAGGTCCACTTCGATGGCGGTGGCATCCACTTCCTCGGCCAGCTGCGACCCGCGAGCCTGATCGGCGCGCTCGGCGCCGCGATGGAGCCCCTGCGCACGGTCACCGTCTTCGGGCAGATCTCCGTGCTCAAGGACCCGACCCAGCTCGTGCTGCCTGACCTCATGCGCGACCCGTCCGCGCTGACGGTCTACCCGTGGGAGCTCCAGCCCACCCTGCCCGGCGTCCACTTGCAGGCCGCCCTCGGGCTGAACACCCAGCTGGGAAAGCTCGAGCTGCGAGACACCGCGCTGCGCATCTTCAGCCCCCTGTCGGAGGATCTGCTGTCCGATGAGGATCCGCTCCGGCCACTCGTTGCGGTCACCGGCCGCTTCAGCATCCCCAGCGCGAACATCGAGGTTGACGCGATTGTCCGCATGCCGCAGGAGAGCGCGACAGCCGTTGGCAAGGCGGACGTGCTGATCGAGACCCGATGCCACGGGCTGTCGATTGGGAACCTGGCCCACATGGTCGACCTCGTCGGCTCCGACGACTCGAGCTCCGCGCTGCCCAAGTCCCTGGCGCGCGTCATCCAGGGCTTGGAGAAGCTCGAGCTCACGGACGTGGCGCTGAAGGTGTCGGCCGGCGCCACCGGGATAAACCTCTCCTGGGCGAGCTTCACGATCGGCGCGCCGGGCTGTCGCTGGGACGTGTGGAAGGACGCTCTCGGGGTCGAGAAACTCGGGCTCCGGATCAGCGTCACCCACCCGCTCGGAGTCGGCGGGAGTCGATCGACCGACGTGACCATCTGGGGGACGGCCCTCATCGAGGGCGTGCCCATCCAGATCCTCGCCTCCACGGACGGTGACGAGTTCACCCTGACCGGCACACTGATGAGCCAGCAGACCCTCCCGCTGGCGGGCCTGATGAAGACGTGGACGCCCATGCTGCCGGTCCCCGCGAACCTGACGATCAACCGGCTCCAGGTCTCGATCCGGGCGGGCAAGTCATTCCGGCTGAGCGGCGCGCTGGCCCAGGAGCCAGAGCCCTGGAAGATCCGCGTCGGGCCGGGCCAGCTGGAGATCAAGAACGTCCTGTTCGATCTCACGGTGCCGACGTCCGGAGATCCCACGGGCAGCTTCCGCGGCGACATCGCCTTCGGCAAGGACGTGACGCTGTCGATGGCCTACACGCTCCCCGGCGCCTTCGTGATCCGCGCCGTGTGCGACAAGGTGTCGCTCCGCAGCCTGGCCTCCACCCTGAGCAACCAGAAGCTCTGGCTCCCCAATGGGTTCGACATCACCTTGCTGGACTCGAGCATCCTGATCTCCGGGAGCGGAGGCCCCCAGAGCTCGCTGGTCTTCCAGCTCGCCACCCAGATCTCCGGGCTGGGCAACTTCGCCTTCGAGGCCCGCGAGCTCAGCACGGGCACGTGGGGATTCGCCGCGGGCATGGATCTCGGCGCGAGCAAGTCGTCTGCACTGCCCGGCCTGTCAGGGCTGGGCGCGTTCGAGCGCATGCTCAACCTGCGGAAGCTCATGCTCGTCGTCGCGACCTACGACAATGCCCAGTTCCAGTTCCCCGACATGGCGCAGTTCCAGAACCCGCGGCTCGCTTCGGGGAAGGTCTCCCTCCCAGGGCAGGGCGGACTGGTCGCCGGGCTCAACCTGTTCGCGGAGTGGAGCCCGGACAGCTCGGACAAGACCCAGAACATGCTGGCGAAGCTGCTCGGGACTGGCTCGAGCGTGGGCGTCACGCTGCAAGTCTCCGAGAAGGAGACCCGGCTGTTCTTCCGGTACGACGCCAGGATCATGGGCTACCCCATGTTCGGCGTGTGTGGCGTGATGGCGAGCGGCGCCTTGGGCGCGGCTCCGCAGGTGAGCTGGTTCCTGAGCGGCACCATGACGGTGAAGATCCAGGGTCAGCCTCAGACCTTCGACGTGACGATGGTCTTCACGCCCAGCGGCATGCTCCTTGCGGGCACCATGAAGGGCTCGACGGCCGTCGACTGCGGGCCTCTCAAGCTGAGCAACCTGGCCCTCGAGATCGGGGTCAACTGGGGCGGCATCCCCAGCCTTGGCATCGCCGCGACGATCGACGTCAAGAGCTTCGAGTCGTCGCTGGCGGTGTTCTTCGACTCGACCAACCCCTCGCGCAGCCTGGTGGCCGGCTCCATCAGCAGCCTCACGGCCAAGGACGTGATGGACACGCTCGTGGGTGGCAACCTCAAGACGCCGATCGACGACGTGCTCACGGGGATCGCCATCAAGGGCACGCACGAGTTCACACTCCCGGGCTCAGGCGCGAACGACCTCACCGATGAGCTCGATGGCCTGGACTTCGACAAGGTGGCCGCCGCGTTCGCGGCCGCGAAGGTCTCCATCCCCTCGTCGTCGTCGCAGCTGCTCCTGGTGGTGAACAAGAAGGGTGCGGTGTGGCACCTCACCGACCTCACCAAGATGCGCCACTACGAGCTGAAGAAGAGCGGCGGCACCATCAAAGCCTCGATCGCACCGCAGTTCTACTTCGCGCCGCAGCAGACCTCCATCGGCACCCTCGTGTTCCCGCAGGCGTACTACCTGAATGCGGCCATCTCGTTTGCCGGCTTCGACGCTACGGCCACCGTCGACATCTCGCAGAGCAAGGGGTTCTCCGTCGACGCGCAGATGGACAAGATCGTGATCCTGGACGAGAAGCTGTTCTCGATCGCGGCGCTGCAGGGCGGCGGCGGGCCAAAGATGTCGATCTCGACGTTCACCCAGAACGACAACCCGGTGGAGAAGTTCCGGCCTCCGCACATCTACATCAATGGCAGCCTGACGATGATGGGCGTCAAGCAGGGCATCTTCGCCAGCGTCTCGGTGCAGGGGATCGACTTCGAGCTCGTCGGGCAGCTCGTGCCGGGTGTGAAGTTCGATCTGGACGCACGCTTCGGCAAGGCGGGCCTCGGCGCCAGCGGCAAGGTCAAGGTGGGTGTCGGCACCGTCGACCTGGGCCCGCTCGGCAAGGCGAAGATCAACACCGATCTCGAGGTCGAGGTGGACCTCGAGATCGACTCCAACCTGGCCAAGGAGGTGAGCCTCACTCCGGGCAAGTCCTACGCAGGGGGGTCGACGCTGGTCTCGAACGAGATCGCCAAGCTCGTCTTCCAGGGCGACGGCAACCTGGTGCTCTACAAGATGAACGGTGCGAACGAGCAGGCCGCGTGGGCCTCCAACACCGTCGGCCGGGGTGGCAGCCAGGTGGCATTCCAGGGCGACGGGAACCTCGTGATCTACACCAGCGCGGGCAAGCCGGTCTGGGCCACCGGAAGCAACGCTCAGGGTAACCGGCTCGTCCTTCACAGCGACGGCAACGTCGTCATCTACGAGGGCTCGGGTGGCGTGAAGTGGAGCTCCGGCACCGGCGGTGTCGGGGGCGGGGCCAGCATCGAGCTGGAGTCCAGCTTCACCTTCGCGGGCCAGCACGTCGATCTCGGCAAGTTCAGACTCGAGGCGAAGGCCGACACGTTCACGAAGCTCCCCGAGACCCTGGCGAAGAAGGTCGAGGAGGCGCTGCGCGAGGTGTTCAAGGACATGAACAAGTGGGCCAACGCCGTCAGCAGCGGCGTCATGGACGGCGTCAACGACACCGCCAAGGTCTTCAAGGACGTCTACGGCAAGAGCGAGAAGGAAGCCAAGGAGCTTGCCAACAGCATGAACAAGAGCATGAACCAGGCGACCAAGGCTGTCGAGAACACGGCCAAAGACGTCGGCAAGAGCGCCGAGAAGACAGCTAAGAGCGCCGGGAAGGCCACCAAGAAGGCGATCAAGAAAGCGAAGTTCTGGTAACGGACGCCCTGCTACGTCCACCTGACGTGGCAGGTGGTTGGCGGGGAGGGCTTTACGGACCATGCTGGTGACATGAAGGAGCCCCTCTTTCACGTCACCATTCTCTCGAACCTCGCGCGGGCCTTCGACAAATACTCGCTGCGCTACTCGAAGGCCCTCATCCCCGAGAGCACCTTCCCCGACCGCTTCTTCCTCCTGCGGCAGGAGGAGCTCGACATCGGGATCCGCAAGGCCACGAGCCTGCTGGAGCGGCTGGCACTCGAGGGAGACCGGCTCATCGTGCTCGAGACTCGCGTGCCCTCAGAAGAGCTGCTGCCCAACGAGCGCACAGGGCTCGGCCGCTTCATCTCCCGGCCGGAGATCCGGCTCACCGCGGTGCACGCGCTGGAGCCGGATGGCTCGCTCACACGCTGGGAGCTGGAGACGGCCTATGCGTGCTCGCTCCGCGTTCTCCATCCCACCTTGATGCCCTACGGCGCGCTGCGCCCCCGCTCCATCTCCTTCCTCCCCATTGCGCGCGGCTGCCAGGCCGACTGTGCGTTCTGCTTCTCCGAGGCCTCCATCTCGAGCGAGCAGGCGCAGGGGGCCCTCTCGATGGAGCTCGTGAAGTCCACCCTGGATCTGGCGGTCGCGCGGGGGGCCGAGCGCGCCGTGATCACCGGCGGTGGCGAGCCTGGGCTCCTTCCTCTCCCGCGACTCCTCGAGCTGGTGCGCTCCTGCGCCGAGCGCTTTCCGCGGAAGGTCGTGCTCATCTCCAACGGTGTCTTCCTCTCGCGCCTGGAGGACGACGCGCGGGGCAAGGCCATCGCGCGGCTCGAGGAGGCCGGGCTGAGGGTCCTCTCCCTGTCCCGGCACCACTCCGAGCCCACGCGGAACGCGGCCCTCATGCGGCTGGACACCGGCACCGAGCGAGTCCTCGAGAGCTTCCGGACCGGGCACTTCCGCTCCCTGCGCCCGCGTCTGATCGCCGTGCTCCAGCGAGGGGGCCTCGACTCCCCAGAGGCGTTCGCGGCCTACCTCGAGTGGGCCTCCGATCAAGGAGTGGAGGAGGTGACATGGAAGGAGCTCTACGTCTCCACCTCGGAAGAGTCCGTGTATCACTCCCGCCCGTCCAACCTCTGGAGCCGCGAGCACCAGGTGCCGCTCGCCCTGGCCACGGACTGGCTCCAGGAGCAAAGGTGGACGCGGCTGGACGCGCTGCCCTGGGGCTCGCCTGTGTACGAGGGAGAGGTGCGGGGACGGAGGATGCGTGTGGCCGCCTATACCGAGCCGAGCCTGTTCTGGGAGCGGACCCACGGCCTGGCTCGAAGCTGGAACGTGCTCGCCGATGGCGCCTGCTACGCATCGCTCGAGGACCGCCACAGTCGGCTGGAGCTGGCATGAACTTCGAGGCCTACAAGCGCTTCTGTCGCGAGCTGCTGGCGAGCGAGCAGGGCTCTCGGCTGGTGAGGCTCGACTGCATGAATCCACCCAAGGCCCTGGCCGCCCTCGCACCCGCCCTCCCGGAGGAACCGCCTGTGCGCGACGCTCGAGAGCTCGAGCGCGCGTGGCGCGAGGCCTTCGTCCTGCCTGACACAACGTCCGGTTCCGACGAGCGACTCCTGTTCGGGCGCGGCGTGCGTGATCTGCTGCGCGCCCTGTTCCAGAACTTCGCTCGCGAGGGCCGAGTGCTGCACGCGCCTTCGGATGTCTACCCCGTCTATCACGCACTCGCGGCAAGCGCGGGGCTGCCTGTCCATCCCTTCCCCACCTGCCCGATACCGGAGCTCCCGGCACAGGCTCCCGAGGCCTCGCCAGAGGTGCTGCTCATTCCCGAGCCCCTCGTGCCTCTCGGCCGCTTCCTCTCGGATGTGGAGGTGCAAGGGCTGGAGGCATGGCTCGGAGCGGATCCACGACGGCTCGTGGTGCTCGATGCCGTGTACACCTTCGCGCCTCGCTTCAGCGGGGGGACGGAGCGCCTGCTTCGGACTGGCCAGGCACTGTTGGTGCACTCGCTCGCCAAGGGACACCTCACTCCTGACCTTGCCGGCTTCGCCCTGGTTCCCGGCGCGGTCGCACGCAAAGTGGAGGGAGCCGAGCTTCCCCCGTTGGAGCCCTCCGCCCTGCGACAGGCCTGCTTCCTGCTGGAGCGGCATCCGGATCTCCCCTCGCGTGTTCAGGCGCGCTTTGACGAGCAGTGGAGCCGTGTCCGCGAGGCGCTGGGACCGCTGCCGTTCGACATCCCACGGACCGGGTACTTCACCACGAGCGAGCATGGCTTCGAGGAGCTGCTCGCGCGCGGCTGGCTGGCTGTGCCCGGATCGGTGTTCGGCCCGTTGGAATCGCGCTGGAGCGTGGTGACCTGCCTGCTTGGGTAGGTCTGCTGCCTCAAGGGCCACGCATGGCTGCACGTCCCAGGGCGCGGCAGGCCTCGAGGATCTCGTCGGAGAGGGAGGTGCCCTTGAGGGCCCGCGCCAGGCTCAGTCCCCCGAACAGCAAGGCGATGACGCCCAGCGCCTGCTGCCTCCGCAGGCCCTTGCCTCCCGGGAGCGTACCCAACCCCTCGGCCCACGCGCCCAGCTCCTCGGCGAGAGCGTCGCGCGCTTGCGGAGAGGCGTAGGCGTGGGCGGCCTCACCCACGACCGCCGGTAGGGGACAACCCTCCGCCGGGTTGTCGCGGTGTCTGCGAGACAGGTACCTGCGAAGGAGCACCTCCAGCGCCTCGGAGCCGGAGGACTGCACGACTGTCAGCAGCTGGCTCCACCGCTCCCGCAGAGCCTGGCGCAGGCAGACTCCCACCAGCGCCTCCTTCGAGTCGAAGTGCGCATAGAAGCCGCCCACGGTCAGGCCCGCCCCCTTCATGACCTCTGACACGCTGGCCCCCGAGATGCCGCGCCCGCGCAACAGACGTATGGCCGAGTCCAGGATGTCCTGGCGCGTGCGCTCCTTCTGCTCATCCCGAATACCCATGGCTCCTCTTCATGTCTCAATACGTGAGACTTTTCGTATGATGGTCACAATCTGTATTATGGTATTAATATTATGTCCATCATGCCGATTTTCAAGTGAAAACCGACGCAATTGGGTTGCATCAGTGCCCACCTCCTCCTGTAAACTTGACGCCCTAGCCTCACCTCCCTTCTCACGAGGTACTCCCCATGGGTGTCGGATCCACCAGCAGCTCGAGCTCCAGCTCCAGCCGAAGCTCCTCCTCCTCATCGTCGTCCTCCTCCTCCTCCTCATCGTCGTCCTCCTCCTCCTCCGATCGCAGCTCGAGCTCCTCGCGAAGCAGCAGCTCACCGAGCGGCTCTGAGTCGTCGCGCACATCTGAAAGCAAGGCGGACAAGAACCCGTCCTCCAGCAGCAGCAAGACGGCGAGCAGCAAGTCCTCGAGCAAGGCGGACAAGAACCCGTCCTCCAGCAGCAAGACGGCCAACAGCAAGGACAAGGGCCAGAAGAACGCGGCCTCTGCCAGTCAGACTCCTGCCCAAGCGAACCTCTACCGCAGCAGCTTCCAGGCCTCTGCTCCCGCGACCCCCAAGCTCAAGAACGAGGCCAAGGATCTTCAGGCCAAGAACCCGCAGGACATGCTTCGCGCTCCCGACGTCACTCTCCAGAATGTCGGGTCGTTTCTTGATCCCACGCCCATGGCTCAGCAGCAGCCCACGCTGCAAGCCCTCAAGAACGACAAGCTCCAGGACCTCCAGCCAGTTCTTCAGTCCACGCCCCTCGGTCCTCCGAGCTCGTTCATCAAGACGGCTCCGGCCAAGCCCGTGGAGTTCGTCCAGGACGGCCGCACCTTCGACGTCAGCAACGGCTACCCGGTCTTTGCTCAGGGCTCGGGGATGCCCTGGGCGCAGGACAAGATGGGCGTCAGCGGTGACAAGCTCAGCGGTTATGGCTGCGCCATCACGGCCGTTGCCATGGGGGTCAGCGGCATCACCGGGCAGACCGTCACCCCGGGCGAGATGAACACGTTCATGAACGGGATCGATGGCTACAACGGCAATGGCGCCATCGACAGGTGGGATCAGATGGGGAAGGTGGCCGGTTCCGACGTCCAGGTGAAGCGCGAGGAATGGGGGACGTTCAAGGCGGACCAGATCGACCAGGAGCTGGCCCAAGGCCGCCCGGTGGTCGTCCAGGTCGATTACAAGCGCGATACGCAGGGCGATCACTGGATCCTCGTCACGGGCAAGACGGCCGATGGCACGTACATGGCGAACGATCCCGCTGGCGGCAGGGCCATCACGATGCACCGGAACGCCGACGGCCAGCTCGTGTCGGACGCCCCTCCTCCCGGCTACGACAGGCCGTACGTCACGACGGGTAACGCCACGACCTTCGACCGCGGAGCACCCGCTGGCCAGGCCGGCACCACCACTCCCCAGGTGAAGGAGGCGCCCATCCCGATGCCGCCCCTGGATCGCTCGAAGTCCCAGCAGGCGCCCATCCCGATGCCGCCCCTGGATCGCTCGAAGTCCCAGCAGG
>NZ_DASPHO010000832.1:0-14999 GCF_035629615.1 Hyalangium sp.
CATGATGATCCCCCTGCGTTTTGTTTTGTTTTGACGAGGAGAGGGTATAGCAATCGCGATGCCACGCCCAAATACCCGAAAGGACGGCCATTTTTCCGGCTTTGTCAGACCTGTCTGTTAAGAAACACCGGGCCGCTGACAACTTCCGACACGTCGGACGAGCCGGTCGACACGTCGGGCCGACGGTCGACACACCCGCCTGGCGTGGGGATCAGCTCTCGCTGGACTCGAGGCCCAGCTCCTTGATGCGACGGCCGAGCGCCCGCTTGGAGACCTCAAGGCGCTGCGCCATGGCCTCCTGGTCCCCCCCACACTCCTGGAAGCAGCGGGTGATCTCCTCGACGGTGAGGTCTCCGGCGGTGCGGATGTGGGGGTTCTTGTCGATCAAGTCGTAGATGGAGGAGCGGGGGATGCCCAGCCGGTCGGCGGCGGCCTTGAGGTCCCACGCGCTCTCCCGCAGCGCGGCGAGCAGCTCCGTCTCGGAGACGTCCGAGGCCCTGCGGCGGGCAGGCCCCTTCGCCTCGGGCAGAGGCTTTGACGCGGACGAGGGCTTCACCTCCACACTCACGGTGGGCCCGGAGGAGAGGATGGGGCGTCCGGGCCGAGGCATCATGGACGCCTCCAGCTCCTTCTCCAGCCGCGGGTCCAGCCGCAGCCGGGAGTGCCCGCGACTGCCGATGATGAGCTGCCGCGTGAGGTTGCGCAGCTGCCGGATGTTGCCCGGCCACCCGAAGCGCACCAGCCGGGAGGCCAGCGGCGCGGGCAGCCACGGCTCGGTGGACGAGTCCTCCGGCTTCAGCCGCCACGCCTCGCCGATGGACTCCAGCTCCTCGCGCGCGAAGTAGTGAAAGAGCAGCCCGATGTCCTCCCGCCGCTCTCTCAGGGGTGGCACCCGGATCTCGTACCCCGCCAGCCGGTGGAGCAGCGGCGCCTTGAAGCGTCCCTCCTGGATCTGCTGCTCCAGGTGCGCGTCCGTCGCCGCGATGAGCCGCACGTCCACCTTCACGGGCGTGCGCTCGCCCACGGGGAAGATCTCCCCTGTCTCGAGCACCCGCAGCAGCATCACCTGCACCTCGGGCGGCGCCTCGCCCACCTCATCCAGGAAGAGCGAGCCGTCGTGCGAGGCCCGGAAGAAGCCCTCCCGGTCCTTCACCGCTCCGGTGAAGGCGCCACGCGTGGCGCCGAACAGCTCCGCGGGCGCCAGCTCCTTGGGAATGGCGCCCATGTTGACGCTGATGAAGACCTTGTCCCTGCGCCGGCTGCTCTGGTGGATGGCACGGGCGATCAGCTCCTTGCCCGAGCCCGTCTCCCCGCGGATGAGCACCGGGACGCTCAGGTCCGCCACCTGCTCGATGTGGTGGCGCACCTGCTGGATGCCCACGCTGGTGCCCACCATGCCCAGCGCGTCCACGGCCGCGCTCGCCGAGGGGTCCGCCCAGTGCAGCAGCACCACCACGCGCTCGGCCAGCTCCAGCGCCACGCCCACCGCCAGCTCCTCGGGCGAGAACTCCCACAGCTCGCGCAGCAGCTCGCCGGCCAGCGTCACCTTGATGCCATCTCCCGGGGACAGCCGGACACTGCCCCCAGGGCCCTGCGAGAACACCACCGGCTTGCGGCTCAGGAAGGGATCGGCCAGGGGCGTGCCGAGCACGGCGTCCGGGCGCATGAAGTCCGGGGCGTTCCGGGAGACCTCCACCGCGCGGCCCGACAAGAGCGCATCCAGCACCAACCGCTCGCCCACTCGGTGGGCCATGGGGTGCGAGACGATGGTCAACGCCGGGACAAGGCGCGCGACCGGCTCGCTGATATCTCGCTTCCGCACGCCGATCGTGGATTCATCGGCGAAGCTTCCCTCACGCATTGCAGTGGTCCGTTCCGGCTGACTACCGTCCCGATCTGGCACTGTACCGGACACGGGGGTGTGAGCGCCCCTCCTTACAGGGTGGCCTCTCGGACACCTGGCTCGGCTTCAGCGCTCACCCTGAGTGAAAGGCCGAGCGTCCGAAAGACACTCTGAAGGGCAATCCCCCCGTTGGAATCCGACAGAGGCTCGTCCAAGAAACCTCCCGGTTCCCCTGGGGCTGCCTACAATCCTCGCGTGAGCACGAGTGGACATCGAGGCAGCATCCTGATCGTGGAGGACGACGAGGACATTCGCGCCGCCATGGCCGAGCTCCTCGAGAGCGAGGGCTTCGAGGTGGCCGTCGCCTCCAACGGGCAGGAGGGGCTCGAGGTGCTGAGCCAGATGGGCCCCCCGTGTCTGGTGCTGTTGGATCTGATGATGCCGGTGATGAACGGCGAGGACTTCCTGCGGCACGTGCGGCAGGACCCGGTCCTGAACCCCGTCCCGGTCGTCATCGTCACCGCCAGCGGGCGACCTCCCCTGCCAGGCACGCAGGGCATCCTCAAGAAGCCGTTCGAGATCACGGATCTGTTCGCGACCGTTACCCTGCACTGTCCATGAGCGGGCTCACGGGAGCGTGAGGCCGTGGCGGCGCAGATCCTCCGGCGTGTTCACGTTCACCAGCGAGCGCAGCTCGGCGTCCACCGCCCGGAGCGCCTCCTCCGGCAACAGCCTCGCGCGGCTCCGCGCGAGGAGCTCGCGCAGGGACGGGTCCCCCGCCTCCAGCCCTTCGCCCCATGGGCCCGCGAGGGAGGCGCGGTACACCGCGAGCAGCGGCTCCACCCGGCCTTGGACCGTGAAGCACACCGCGTCCACCTCGGAGGCTCGCGCCTCCAGCAGCACGCGCACCGCTTCCGGCTGGACGAAGGGCATGTCGCACGCCACCGCCAGCACCCAGGCCGTCCTGGCAGCCCCCAGCGCCGCATGCACCCCGCCCGGAGCGCCCTTGCCCGGCACCGCGTCCGCGACCGTGCGCAGCCCGAAGTGGGCGTAGGGCTCGGGTGCATTCGCCACCAGCACCACCTCCGCGAACAGCGGCGCCAGTCCGAGCAGCCGCTCCAGCACCGTGCCCTCCCCGAGCTTCAACAGCCCCTTGGGCACTCCTGACAGCCGCCGGCCCTGGCCTCCGGCCACCACCGCCAGCGTCACGTCTGGGAAGAAGTCCATGAATCCGCCGGAGCCTGGCCGACTGCCCCCAGAGCCACCGGATTCCAGGGGGATGGCCCCAGGCTAGCAGAGGTACTCCACGGGTCCCTGGCGTTCTGCCGAGCATCGCGCCTGCGGACTCGCCAGGAGGGAGCGAGTGGAGCACGGCCCGGCAGGCGTCGCGCGTGCTCGCGGGAGTTTCTCCCCCGGCGGTTTTGGTGGAGGCTGGGGGCTTCACGGGAACTCCCATGGCACTCACCTCTCTCAGCTCCGCGCAGCAAGCCGCACTCGACGCCGTCACTCCGGCGCCACCCGAGCCGCTGCCGCTGCTCCTGGCTCATGGCCGTTTCCTCGCCACGGCCGTGAGCGCCTCACGCTCGCTGCCCGGCTGCGACAACTCCGCCATGGATGGGTGGGCCGTGCGCGCCGAGGAGACGCTCGGTGCCACCCGAGATCAGCCGGCGCGCCTGCGCATCGTCGACACGGTGTATGCCGGGGCACTGCCCTCACGCGCCCTTCAGTCCGGCGAGGCCGCTCGTGTCTTCACCGGTGCTCCCCTCCCCGTGGGCGCCGATGCCGTCGTCCGCCAGGAGGCCGCCCGCGCCGACGAGAGTGGCCTGGTCTCCCTCTTCATCACCGTCCCTCCCGGCAATGACATCCGACGCATGGGAGAGGAGGTGCTGGCGGGCGCTCCCCTCTTCACAGCCGGACAGCGCGTGGATGCGAACGTGCTCGGCGTGCTCGCGTCCATGGGTGCCACCACCGCGCTCGTGCGTCGTGCGCCGCGTGTGGCCGTGCTCGCCACCGGGGACGAGCTGGTCTCGCCGGGGATGCCCGCCCTGCCCCACCAGGTCTACGAGAGCAACCTCCACCTCATCGCCGCCCTGGCCCGCGAGGCTGGCGCCGAGGTCGTCGCCACGGAGAGGGCCCGCGATGACGAGGCTGCGCTGCGCGCCACCCTCACGGCACTGGCGCAGCGGGCGGACGTTCTCATCACCACGGGCGGCGCCTCCGTGGGCGACAAGGATCTCGTCAAGAGCGTGCTCGCGGAGCTGGGCGCTCGCTTCCTCGTGAACGGTGTGGCCCTCAAGCCCGGCAAGCCGGTGGCGGTGGCGCGGCTCGGAGCCCTGGCGGTGGTGGTGCTCCCAGGCAACCCCGGTGCGGCCACCGTCGCGTTCGACCAATTGGGCCGGCCGCTGCTGCTCCGGTTCCAAGGAGTGCGCGAGGAGCGACGGCGCCTGCGTGCGCGGCTCTCGGAGGGACGGCACAAGCAGGCGGGCCTCGCCTACCTCATCACCACCACGCTGGAGCACCGCGAGGGCGGCGGGCTGCCATGGGCCGGGCTGCGGCCCCAGGGCGCGGGGCAGATCCTCCAGAACGTGGGTGCCCAGGGCTTCGCCATCCTGCCGCCCGGCCGCGCGGACTTCGCCGAGGGCGATGAGGTGGAGGTGGAGCTGTTCGACAGGCCCCGGTACGTGGCGGTGGAGGGATGAAGGCGCCCCCCGCGCTGAGCATCATCGGCTGGTCCGGCGTGGGGAAGACGACGCTGGTGGAGCGCCTCGTGCCCGAGCTGCGCGCCCACGGCCTGCGAGTGGGCGTGGTGAAGCACTCGTCGGATCCGCACCCGCTACACCGCGACGGCAGCGACACCGCCCGCTTCGAGCGAGGAGGGGCCGCGCTGGTCGCCTTTGCCACTCCCGCGGGTGTGCAGCTCTCCGTGAAGGAGGCGCCGGAGAAGGCACTGCTCCCCCTGCTCGGGCGCTTCGCGGACGCGGTGGAGCTGGTGCTGGTGGAGGGCTGGAAGGACGGGCCCTTGCCCAAGCTGGAGGTGTGGCGCGAGGGCCACGGTCCACTGCTGGCCGCGACGCGCTCGGATGTGCTGGCGGTGGTGACCGACGCGCCCCGGCTGCCCGAAGACGCGCCTGAAGGGATGCGGCGCTTTGGGACAGCGGAGCTGCAGGGGATCGCCCTCTTCATCACGCGTCTGGCGCGGGGGCAGGCCCATGAGCCGTGAGGAGAAGGGCATCACCCGGCGGATGGTGGTGCGATTCTCGGAGGAGGGAGCTGCGGCGCCTGAAGAGGACTCCGTGGCCGTGGAGGAGCCGCTGGAGATCCGCGTCAGCGGCGACACGGTGGCCATCACCATGCGCACCCCAGGCCAGGACCGGGAGCTCGCGGTGGGCTTCCTGTTCTCCGAGGGCATCCTCCGCTCCGTGGACGACCTGGGCGGCGTGACGTACTGCGGACGCCCGGGCGAGGAGGGCTGGGGCAACGTCATCGAGGTGACGCCCGCACCGGGGCTGGTGTTGGAGGTGGAGCGGGTGAGCGCGGCGCGGCGGGGGACACTGACCACGGCCGCGTGCGGCGTATGCGGGCGGCGGACCGTGGAGGATCTGATGGCAGTGTGCACACCGGTGCCGCCGGGGCTGGTGCTCGCGCCAGAGGTGGTGGCCCATGCCACCGAGCGGCTGCGCGACGTGCAGCGCAACTTCGCGAGCACGGGAGGCGTGCACGCGGCGGCGGTGCTGGACGCGAGCGGGGAGCTCCTCGCCTGGGCCGAGGACCTGGGACGGCACAACGCGGTGGACAAGGCCGTGGGCACGCTGGTGCTCAGCGGGGGGGTAAGAGCCTCCCGGGCCTCACCGAGCGGCACGTCGCCGCGGCCCGAGCGCCCACCCGGGGTGCTCGTGGTGAGCGGGCGCGCGAGCTTCGAGATCGTGCAGAAGGCGGCCGTGGCCCAGATTCCCGTGGTGGCCAGCGTGTCAGCGGCCAGCTCGCTCGCGATCGATCTCGCGGAGCGCTCGGGAGTGACGCTCGCCACGTTCGTGCGCGGCGGACGCTTCAACGTCTACACGCACCCGACGCGCCTGCGGAGGCCCTGAGCTCGCCTCAAATCATCTCGAGCCGCTGCCGCCAGTCCGCAACGTCCTCTGGCGACGCGCTCACCCTGGCCGCGCCATCGTCAGGTGAGCGAGACAGCACGCGGAGCTCCCGCGACCCTACGTGCTTGAGCAGTCCGGGCGAGGACGTCGCGATCACCACCTGGACGGGAGTGCCTCCCAGCTCGCCCGTCGACAGCCCCCGCATCAGCTTCATGAACTCGCTGCGCATCATGGACGGCAGGGTGCGCTCGGGCATGTCGAGCGTGATCACATCCGGCGGCGGCGCCTGGTACGGCAGCACGAGGTGGGCCAGCCACAGCAGCGCGGTGTCCGCCACCCGGTCCGGCGTGAACCACATGTCCGTCTTCCACCAGTCCCGGAACTTCAGCCGCTGCGTGCGCGGGCCCGTCTGCTGGAGCTCCACATCCCCCAGCGCGGGCACCAGCCGGCACAGGTCCTGGACCACCCGCTGCCGCTGCCCCGTCTGGAGCGAGGCGAAGACCCCCGCCAGGTTGTCTCCCGTCCGGTTCAGCGTCGATTGGCGGCCCGTGCTGCTCTCCTCCCGCAGCGAGATCAGATCCAGCGCGAGCGCCTGAACCGTGTGGGTCAGCACCGGCGTGGAGTCCAGCTTGCCCACCGGATACTCGACCCGCGCCTGCTTGTTGTTGTCGTACCGCCACTCCACCACTGCGGGCCGGCTCTCATCCTGCCGCCAGAAGTCCGCCGCGTCGCAGCCCAACTGAAGATCCAACCCATCCAGCACCGTCGACTTGCCCGAGGCCGGCGGGCCCACCAGAACCGTCAACGGCTCCAGCGACAGCTCCACGTCTCGTAGGCACCGGAAGTTCTCGAAGCGGACCGACTGGATCATGTTCCTGGCTCACCACCCAGGGCCACTCTCCCACGTTTCTACCTGCCGGAGTCGCGAAAATCCCGGGGCCCCGCGGGATCACCGCCGGCCTCCCCGCTCTGAGCACACGCGCAGTGCCGAGTCCGCGGGTCGCACCGCCAGTAATCCCGCGCCCTGCGTGCCGAGCGTCATGACATGTTCCTGAGCATGAGCGCTCAAGTGAGCATATGGAGGCTGCCTTGCATCCTGCTGCTGGCGGCGTGTGCGTCCTCTGAGCCAGCGCTGAGAGAGCTGGACCGTGAGGAAATGGACGCTCTGGCGTGGGCGAAGGTGGAGCATGGGGACGAGGCATGTGGCGAGGACGATCAATGCGTCACGCTGCTATGCAGTGAGGAGGCGTGCGGCATCTACCGCTGCGAGGACGTGCCACCGAAGCCAGAGATGCTGGCTTACCGGGGCGGCATCATGGCGCCTCCGGGCAGTGGTCCTGGGAGGAACTGGGGCCGACCGCAGGGCAAACCTGGGAATGGACTGCCCGTCTTCATCATCCCCTGGCGATTCCACGACCGGCGGGAACGGTTGCCGAGCGAGCTGGAGCGGCTGAGATCTGGGGGCACGCAGTGAAGTTGATCTTCCGTTTCGAGCTCACCGGCCCCATCGTTCCCTATCACTGGCGCGTGCGTCCCGCTCCCGTCGGCAAGTAATCGAATGCCACAGATGCGTTTCCACTGGCTCAAGCCCAGTACCCCTCCCCCTCGCAACGGAAGGATCGACGCCACGCATCGATGGGGCTTGCCCGGTGTCCGCTGCCCAGCATGTGGCGCGACCTGGGGAGACACGGCCGTCGCCTACCCATCCGCGGATCTCACCTCGCTGCCTGAACAAGCGAAATACGAGGAGCCGCGAGCGGAGCCTCTGGAAGAGTATGAGCGGCTCCGCGAGCGAGTCCGCGCCTGGGCGCCACCTGGCGCGCCGCTTCGTCCCGGAACGCGGCTCGGGCTGTTGCGAGGCACGGCTCAAGGAGACTTTGGAGCTTTCGCCTGGCCTTCCTGGGAGGCACTGCTCGTTCGACGCGAGGAGTTGGAGCGACTCCGGGCAGAAGGCGTTCGCGGCCTGAAGGCCTGTCGCGCGGAGCTGCGGTTCCGTCAGAAGAATCCCCCGGAGCTGCTAGAGCTAGAGCTATGGCCTCGGGGGCGACTGCACGAGCAGTGCCTACCACCTCGCCCTCCGCCATGTGCCCGCTGCGGCCGGGATGGCTTCCGCCGACCGGATCAGCCTGTCCTCGATGCGAAGTCACTTCCTGAGGATGTGGATCTGTTCCGGCTGGACAACTTCGAGACGATGATCGTCGGAACCGAGCGCTTCGTGGAGGCTGTGAAGCGACTCGAGATCTCGGAGGGAGTGGATTTCAGCGAGCTGCCCGTGCGCTGAACCGACACAGCAAGCAGGGTGCATGTGCCCATTGACCTACATCCGCCCACCGTCTCAGGGCATCCCCGCAACATGAGAGGCGGGCCGCGCTCCCTTCCGGCGATCAGCCCGGGCGGGTGAGCTGGCGGAACAGCTCGGCGTGCTCTGGGTAGCGCGCCAGGAGCGTGTCCCGCGCGGGCATCTCCCAGTCCGCGAAGTCAAAGCCAGGCGCCACCGTGCAACCCACCAATGTGTAGTCCCCGCGCGGCGCCGCCGCCTGCAGCACCCCGGCCGGGATGCTGACCTGGGGCTGCTCTCCGCGCACCACGTCCCGGCCCAACATCACCGACTCCAGCCCCTGCTCGCTCAGCAGGTACAGCGTGAGCGGCGCGCCGTCGTAGAAGTGCCACACCTCGTCCGACGCCACCTGGTGCCACGCCGCGAACTCACCGCGCGGCAGCAGGTGTAGATGGCCGTGCCCGCGGCCCGCGCGCCTCGGGGCGTCTCCACCCGCGCCCGCGCGCGGTACGTCTCCTTGTAGTACCCACCCTCGGGATGGGGCTGGAGCCCCAGCGCTCGCACCAGCTCGTCGACCATGCGGCAGACCCCAGCGCGAGCCGTGCCCAAGCGCGCGCACCGCCTCGTCTCCAGCGCCTCGCAGGCCCTCTCCCCTGGCTGCCCGCCACGCCACCGGGCTCAACCCATCAGGTCCTTCTTTCTTGAACCAACCTGCCTCGCGGGTCATACTGACTCAGCCCCTCCTCATGGGTCACATGGCCCCTCTCGGCAGGCATGGGCCAGTGGAGACGCGGGCCTGCTCCACCCGGGATGTCTCTGGAGCACGCGCGATGCAGCACCCCTTCCACCTGATGCCGAACATGATGGTGGGCCCCTTCCGTATCCAGGCGCGGCTGGGGGCCGGAGGCTTCGGGGCGGTGTTCCGCGTCGAGTGCGGCGGCGAGCAGTACGCCCTCAAGTTCGCCGCGCATGGCCCGGACAGCGACGACGCCAACCACACGGATGCGCGCGCCCAGCGCGAGCTGGCATGCCTGTTGCTAATCACCCACCCCAACGTCGTCCGCGTCTGGGCGCACGGCCGCTGGCCTCACCCCCGCACCGGCTACCACTACGTCGTCATGGACTACGTGGAGGGCCCCATGCTCACCGACTGGGTGCAGCAGACGCGCCCTGCGCTGCGCCAGGTGATCCGCCTCTTCGACACGCTGGCGCTCGCGCTGGAGGCGCTGCACGCGCAGGCCATCCACCACCGGGACTTGAAGGGCTCCAACATCCTGGTGCGCGCCCGGGATGGCGAGCCCGTGCTGGTGGACTTCGGCGCCAGCGAGCACGCCGGCTCCGCCTCGCCGCTCACCGAGGGCCCGCTGCCCCCGGGCACCCCGCACCTGCGCACCCCCGAGGCGCTGCGCTTCCACCGCGAGCAGTACGCGGACCCTTCCGCGCGCTACCCCTTCCAGGCCACGGATGACCTGTATGCGCTGGGAGCCACCCTCTACGAGGTGCTCACCCGCGCGCCGCCCTTCCCCCCCACCCTGCCGCGGGAGGTGCTCACCTCGCTCATTGAGACGGAGATGCCCGCCTCGCCGGCCGTCCTCAACCCCCAGGTGCCGCCCGCGCTGGCGGACCTCGTGCTGCGGCTGCTGGCAAAGCGGCCCGAGGAGCGGCCCGCCAGCGGCCAGGCGCTCCATGAGCTGTTCCAGGCGCTGCTGCATGACGACTCCCTCGTCTTGGACATGCCCCTCTCGCCCGGCGCGCACGCCGCGACGACAGAGGGCATGGGGGGACCGGCCGTCATGCTCGGCGCGGACAACCCGGAGAGGCCCCTCTCGGGCCCGGAGGACTGGGGGGGGGCGCAAGCCTCACCTGGACCCACCTCCCTGAGTGAGGGCAGAGCCCCCACCGAGCCCGTGGAGCGGGCCTCTCCGGGCAGTCCGAGGTACCTGCGGCGCAAGTGGGTGGCCGCCGCCTCCGCCCTGGGGCTGCTCGCGGCGCTGGGGGTGGCGCTCTGGCGAGGGGGAGAGCTGGGCTCCCGGCCGCCGGTTGCACCTGCCTCGCAACCTCCTGTGTCCGCGCTCGAGGTGCTCCCTCCCTCGCCCACCGTGGAGCTGTCGCCGGCCTTGCCCCTGAGTGACGCGGGCTCCCCCTCCCCCGCGAGCCTCTCCCCTGACGCGGGGCCCCTCACGCTTGCCGAGGCGCCCCCCTCTTCCCCACTGCAGAAAGGTCCACCGATGAGGACGAAACCTCTCGCCAAGAACCCCACCGCTCCGCAGGCCCCCGAGAAACTTCGGAGCCCGAGCCCCAGCGTGGCCAACCCACTGGCCATGGTCGCCGCTTGCGCGCTGGTAGGGAGCTGTGCCTCCTCCGAGCCTGTCATGCGACTCGGACCTCCTCCCCCCCAGCGCTGTCCTCCCACCTCCGTGGAAGTCATGGCAAAGGAGTTTGGCATTGGCACCCGAGAATTCGAGCGGATGGTCACCCCGTTCGTCATGCCGGGCGCCGGCGCGAAGCCACGCTACGAGGACTCCGTCCCCATCACGGAGGGGAGGCATGCAGTCCGGATGTACTTCGGTTCGAGCGGCCCCCGTGGGAAAGGGCTCCCGAAGAAGTCCGTGCTCGTGGGAGACTTCATCATCCGGGACAAGCTCTATGCCCGGTTCGTCGAGGCGGAGCTGCCTGACGGCCGGCGCTTCCCGTTCTGTGGCGAGCTGCTCGACCCGGATACACGGGAAGTGGGTGCCGCCTTTCGGCCGGGCTCGAAGCAGGGTGAAATGATGGTGGGTGCCATCTTGTACGTGGGAAGCTCGGACACCGACCATTGAGAGAGAGCAGGGAGTGTGGCTGTCCGCTGCCGCTCGTGTTCCGGGAGGCGTGGTAGAGGCGGTCTCCGCATCACTGCCGAACCGGAGATTCCGCCGCATGCGCCTCTGCTCATCCGCTGTCCCCCTGGCGCTCCTCGTGCTCGTGACGGCCGCTGTCGCGCGGGCGCAGCCGCCCCCCTGTCAGACCCTGGTCCGCCGCATCGAGCTGGCGGCGGACCCCCCCGTGCTTCCCGAGCTCTGCATCAGCGCGGGCCTGTCCACCACGCTGCTGTTCGACCAGGCCCTCGCCCTGGACGCGGTGGAGCTGGAGGACCGAGAGCGCTTCGAGCGGGTTGAGTCCACCCACAGCCTGCTGGTCCTCATTCCCTCGGAGAAGCTCGTGCCCGGGGAGCGGCTCCGGCTCACGGTCCGCTTCACGGAGGCAGGCACCCCGGCCAGCGCAACCTTCGTGCTGGTGGTCCACCGCGGACAGGCCGAGCGCCAGGTGGAAGTCTTCCGCCCGCGCTCTCCGGGTTCCTGTCAGGCCGAGCTGCAGCTCAAGGCGGCGGAGCTCCAGAGCTGCCTCGAGCAGCGTGCGCTCCCCCCGCCTCGAGTCGAGGCCCAAGCCAGCCTCGCGGGGCTGTTGATGGACGGGGTGCTCGATGGGAAGGGGATCACCTCCGTGAACGTCACCTCTCAGAGCATCGCCCTCCCCCCAGCCGAGTCCTTCGAGGTGCAGCGCGTCTTCCTCCATCGCTCCCGCTCGAGGCTCGTGGTGGAGGTGCAAGTGAAGAACGGCGACAGCGCGAGCCCCTGGACGGCAGCGGGCGCCGTCCTGCTGGGCCCTCCTGGCGAGCGCCTGGAGCCATTCTGGGTGTTGCAGGGCACGCCGCTGGGGCCAGGGGAGGTGGGTACGGTGTGGGTGGAGGCTCGAGCGTCGTCGAAGGGACCCATTGGGCCCTATACCCTCGAGCTCTGGGATGAGAACAAAGCGCACACGTTCATCTTGAAGGGCCTGAAGGTCCCCTAGCGGCACTGCCTTCCCTGAGAGCCCACCCTCCCGCACCTCACTCCGGCTCGCGGGGGAGCGCTCGCCGCCTGCTCCTGGAGCGGCCCTTGGCCATCATCGCGCCGGAGATCTGGCTGAGCAGCTTCACCTGGTTGGCGTTGAGCTTGCGCAGCCGGCGCAGCAACCGCCGCATGTCGGCCGTGTCATCGGCGCGGGGTTTCATGTCCTCCACGGAGAAGGCGCCCCGGAAGGCCGAGGGCTCCAGGCCGAGCAGCTCGTGGGGCGGCACGTTGAGCACCAGGCACAGCCGCCGCAGGTTCTCCACGCGCGGCAGCATCTGCCCGCGCTCCATGCGCCCATACACCTCCGAGGCCATGCCGATGCGCTCGGCCACATCCTCCTGGGTCAATCCCGCGCGCACCCGGGCGTTGCGCACGGCGACGCCGAGAATGCTCGAAAGCGGCTTTTCCATGAGTTGAGTCTCGCCAGTCCAATCCGGGTCCGCAGGGCATAGAGCGCTCGCGGAAGTAACCCTCAGGGTGATGTCCTTCCATCATACCCCAAGCGTTTGTTCCAGGACCTGGATTCAGGCGTGGCGACTGTCAGATGACAGGCGGACGGTGGGCGCGGGACAGGTGCTCCTGGCCGCTGTCCACGAAGCGCCGGGCCAGCTCGGTGCGGCCCTTGGCGCCATGCTTGCGGACGTACTCGAGCTCCTCGGCCAGCAGCGTCTTCACGGTGACGAGCTGCACGTCCCCCCCTGGCGTCTGGAGGAGGCTCGGCAGGGTGCTCGTGGCCATGCCGAGCAGGACGCCCACGCAGCCATCCGCGGTGACGAGCGACGCAGGCATGCCCTCGCCGGACAGCTCCACGGACAGCAGCTTCATGTCGGCCAGCAGCTCGCGCAGGCTCCCGTGGCCCGCCGCCGTCTGGCACACCTCGACGAGCGCCTGGAAGGGCCAGCTGGCGGACACGCTCGGCAAGGGCTCGTCGGTCTCGAGGAGACACTCGATTCCGAAGCCCCTGGAGGGCTCCTCCTGATCATCGAACGGATCCGAGAGCCCATCGCTGGCGAGCAGCGTGCCCCCGGGGCGGTGGATGACGCGCCAGGCCTGCCTCAGCGCGGGCCACCGAGGCCCCCCGGTAAAGGCCGGGTTGAGGAGGAAGGTGAGGACATCCGGCTCCAGTCTGCCCAGAGTCCCGTAGGCGGCATCCCGAGCGGCGGAGATCTGCTGCAGGAGCTCGTCATGCATGGCTGCACCTTATGACGAGGAGGCCTGCTCAGGTGGCCTCTTCCTCACCTCAGGCTCCAGGAAGGCCCCGCATGAAGGAGCCGCCCCCGCCGCCGCGAGGCTCAGCGCGTGTAGACCACGGGCTCGGCGCGCACCACCCGGGCCGTGGGCAGCCCGTCCTTCATCCCGTAGGCGACGCGCACCTCGGTGCCCTCGAGCAGCGACTCGGACGAGCGCACCTGCCTCGCCTGCACGGCGCACGTGCTCTCGTCCGTGCGCAGCTTGATGGGCCCCCTGCCGGGCACATTGACGGTCAACAGCCCGTCCCCAGCGAAGTCCAAGGTACCGGACAGCACGGCGGCCGGCTCGCTGGCTGCCAGCACCTCGGCGCAGCCCAGCCGCTCCGCTCCAGCCTGGCCACCGCCGCCCACGGCCTCTTGGATCCAGGACAGCGCTTCGCGCGTGGTTGCAGGCGCCTCGTCCAGGCCGAGCTCCTGGGCCACCTGCTCATAGAGCCTGTGCCGCTCCCGTATCATCGCCGGCGCCTCGGTGACCCGGGCCCATCGGCCCGTGTCGATCTCCGCCGCGCCCCCTGCTCCGGAACTGGCGCCAACGAGGTGCTCCTCGGGGAGCGCCACCTCTCGGTTCAGCCCCGCGCACGCCAACACGCTCGCTCCCAGGCACGCGCACCCTACCCACATCGCGAATCGCATCATCCCTCTCCTCCTCTGTCAGTCCGGGGTTCCTCCGCGGGCCGGACGCGACGTGCGCTCCTCCTCCGCGCCTTGCGCGAACACGGCGATGGCCACCCGGCGGCGCTCGGCGGCAGCGAAGAGCAGCCCGAGGGGGACTCCGAAGAAGAGCGCGTGCATCAACAGCTGGAAGAACTGCGGTGTCTCCAGGAACCACGGGTAGTAGCCGCGCGCGACGAACTGGAACGTCATCCCCCACACCCCGAGCGCGAGGAGCATGCCCACCGCGATCTGATGCGACAGCCTCGGCCGCAGCTCGGGAGACAGGCGCGCGTCTATCAGCGAGTAGGCCAGGCCGAAGAGGGCCGACAGCCCCAGGTGCACGGCGAGCCCTGCGGCGACCACCAGCCCCAGTGGGCCTTCCGTGAGGGCGCTCACGCCCAGCAGCACGCTGGCCGCATAGCGCACCGGCACCAGGACTCCCTGCCCGCTCACCAGCGAGGCGATGCACTCGGCGAGGGCAAACACCACGCCTGCCACCAGGCCGAAGCCCAGGCCGTTCCATGCTGCCCAGGGCGTCCTGGACCAGGCCATGACATGCCTCCTCACGTGTATGACTTCCCTCCCAGAAGAGTTGTCATCCGGCGGAGGGGCGGGAGACAGGGCGGGCGGAGGGAGCAGGCACCCGCTCTCCGTGGGAGCAGGCAGACAGACGGCGGATCCGTCTCCTCCCCAGCATGAGCCCGCGGCCTGGCGCTCACGGGCGTGGCTCAGCGATCGCGCTGGAGGAGCTGCTGGAGGAAGTCGAGGAACACCCGGACGCGAGGGGTGGACTGGCGCCGAGGCAGGCACAGCGCTCGGATGGGAGGGCCTTCCGCCGCGTAGGGCGCCAGCAGCTCCACCAGCCGCCCTGCGCGCAGGTGCTCTGTGAGCATGAAGTCGAAGGCCTGGCAGATACCGAGCCCCGACACAGCCGCCTCCACCATCAGCTCCCCATGGTCGATGCGGAACGCGTCCGGCGTCCTCACCGTGAGGGGGCGAGCCTCGCGGCGATCCCGG
>NZ_DASPHO010000833.1:0-18397 GCF_035629615.1 Hyalangium sp.
GGGCACCTCTACGTCACCACCAGCAACTGCGACGGGCGCGGCGACTGCGGGGCACGCAAGGATCTCATCCTGCGCCTGAAGCGCTGAGGCTGCTCTCCACCTCGCTGAAACAACAACCCCTCCCTCGCCTGAAGCGAAGGAGGGGCAGAGGACTTCACGAAGCTCCCTCGGGGCTCACGCGGCGATGAAGGCCCGTCGGAACACCGGCAGCTCCACCGCGGGCTTGACGCTCACGGGCTCGGCGAGCATCGGGCGATCCAGCCCGACCGGCAGGGGCCTCACGAACGGGGGCGGGAACGGGAAGCCGCCCCACTTCGTCTGGTCGCCCGGCAGGCTCTGGAAGCGGATGTCGCCGGCCGCCATGTCCTGCAGGAAGCTGGCCACGAAGTCCCCGAACCAGGAGTCGCGCACGCCCGCGATGTCTCCCTGCTGATCCAGCAGCCCGGTGGCCTCGTTGGCGGTGATGGTGCCGTTCGCGCGGCCCTTGGCGATCTGGTCGATCTGGTCCGCCTGCTTCTGGCTCGTGGAGTCCCAGCGGGCGCCGAAGTCACGCTGGCCGTTGTGGCTGGCCTGGTGGATGTTGAGCTCGGCATGGGCCTGCATCAGCTGCAGCTGGAGCTTCTCCTCGGTGGTCAGCTTGCCGTCCGCCATGGCCTTGTCGGTGGCCTGGGAGATGTTCTCCTGCTGCTGGAGCAGGCGCTCGGCCTCCTCGGAGGTCACGCTGCCGTTGCGCACGCCCTCGGCGATCTCATGCAGCTGGCGGCCCTGGGTGCGGCCGTTGGCGTCGCCGGGACGGGGGAACGGGGGGAACGGGAACGGGCGCGGCGGGATGCAGCCGCCGGGGCCGGGGCCGATACCGTGGCGGAACTCATCGCGGCCCAGGTGGCCGAGCGCGGGCTTCTGCTCCCCCGTGGACTTCAACTCGGGAGCCGACTTCAGCTCGGGAGCCGACTTCAGCTCGGGGGCAGCCTTCAGCTGGACGGCGGGCTTGGTGAGCTCCGAGCGGGCAGCGGGGGTCGCAGCGGCGGCAGAGGGGTTGAGGCGCATGGTGAAGCTCCTTTTAGAGTGCCGACCCAGAAGGTCGGTGCGTATGCAGACCCCTATTGCAGCCCTCATGCCGTGGACGCGCGGCCAGGAGGGTTCGAGGGAGTCCCCAGGAGTTTCACGAGGTTGTGCAGGGAGCCCGTGTCAGCGCGGGGCTCCGGGTGGTGAGCACAGTCACCGGAAGGGCTGGTGACAGCACTCACCACCGGTGACAGGTGTCACCTTCAGCGGACCACCGTCACCTGTACGTTGGCGCTGTAGGCCGAGTTACTGGTTGGGTCGAAGGCGCGGCACTTCAGGAGCTGGTTCCCCACGGCCGTCTTCGTCGTGTCCCAGCTCCAGCTGAAGGGCGCGGTCGTGTCGGAGCCCACCAGCATGGAGCCCACGTAGAAATCGACCTTGGAGACGATGCCCCGATCATCGTTCGCCGTGCACTCGATCGTCACCGTGCCGGAGGCCGTGGTGCCGACCGTGGGCGAGGTGACGGAGACCGTGGGCGCCGTGAGATCGTTGTCGACCGTCACGTTCACCGGCGCCGAGGTGCCCCCGTTGCCGACCGCGTCATACGCCTTCGCGGTGAGCGCCTTCGCTCCGTTGGGCAGGCTGCGGGTGTTGTAGCTGAGGCTGTAGGGCGCCGAGGTGTCGGTCCCCAGCCGGACGGTCCCGGCGTAGAACTCCACCCGGGCAAGGGTCCCCCGGTCGTCACTGGCGGTGGCCGTGAAGGTGACGGTCCCGGTCAGCGTCGCCCCTTCGGCGGGAGCCGTGACGACGGCTGTGGGCGCGGTGAAGTCATTGTCGAACGTCACGCTCACCGGGGCCGAGGTGCCCACGTTGCTGACCGGGTCATACGCCCTCGCGGTGATCTCCTGCTCTCCGTTGGGCAGGCTGCGGGTGTTGTAGCTGAAGCTGTACGGCGCCGAGGTATCGGTCCCCAGCCGGAGGGTGCCGGCGTAGAACTCCACCCGGCTGACGGTCCCCCGGTCGTCACTGGCGGTGGCCATGAAGGTCACGGTCCCGGCCAGAGTCGCCCCTTGTGCCGGGGCCGTGACGGTGACCGTGGGCGCGGTGTAGTCATTGTTGAACGTCACGTTCACCGCCGTCGCGGCGCCCACATTGCCCACCGCATCAAAGGCCTGCGCGGAGATCCCCTGAGGCCCATTGGGCAGGCTGCGGGTGTTGTAGCTGAAGCTGTACGGCGCCGAGTAGTCGGTGCCCACCGCGGTGGTGCCCACGTAGAACACCACCCGGTTGACGCCCCGGTTGTCCGTGGCGGTGGCCGTGAGGGTGACAAACCCGCTCAGCGTCGCCCCTTCGGCCGGGGCCGTGATGGCCACCGTGGGCGGGGAGATGTCGTTGTCGGCCGTCACGGTCCGGTCCAAGGTGCCGACGTTCCCCGCCAGGTCGAACGCCTTCAGGGTGAGGGTGCGCGGGCCGTTGGGGCCCGAGCGCGTGTCCCAGGAGAAGGTATACGGCGAGGAGGTGTCCACGCCCAACCGGGTCTCGCCCTCATAGAGCTCCACACGGACGACGCCCACGTTGTCGCTCGCCGTCCCCGTAACGGTGACCGTGCTCGAGACCGTGGCGCCAGAGGCGGGCGCCGAGAAGGCCACGGTGGGCGGCGTCACATCGTTGCTCACCGTAACGTTCACCGTAGGCGAGACGCCCATGTGGCCCGCCGTGTCATAGGCGCGCACGCTGAGCGAGCGGGTCCCGTTGGCCGCCGTGCGCGTGTCCCACGACAGGCTGTAGGGGACCGTGGCGTCTGTCCCCAGCAACGTGGTCCCCTCGTAGAACTCGACGTGGGTGACGGTGAAGTTGTCACTCGCCGTAGCGGTGAGCGTCACGGTGTTCATGATCGTCGCTCCCGCGGCGGGCGAAGTCAGCGTGGCCGTGGGTGGCTGGGTGTCCGTCTCCTCCACCACGGTGAAGACCAGGTCATCCACGTCATCCATGGAGCCGCCCGGGCACGGGGAGGGGCTGCCGCCATACCGGAAGACGCCACGGATCACCTGCAGCTCGTCCCCCTGGGGGAGGGTGAAGGTGGTGGACAGCACGCCCGGACCGAAGCCCATCGAGTTGAGCGTGGTGATGGGCGTCCAGACCGGGGACGTGACGCTGGTCGCGGAGAAGAGGTCCAGCCGCTCCACGCTGGAGTCGAAGCCCCCGAAGATCCCCACCTCGATGCGCACCCGCTTGCCAGAAGCGAGCAGGCCCCCCCCCTCATGGAACACCTTGATGGAGTCGAGCGAAGGATCGAACTGGTACCAGCCCTCGAAGCCGTCCCAGCAGCTGTTGCCCAGGGTGTTGGGCATGTTCTGCTCGGGGCCGAGCAAGGGTCCGCGGCCCACGAGCAGGTTGCCCGAGTCACACTGGCTGCTCGGACCGATGCAGGCGGGAGCCCCCAGGCTCGGGTCATAGCCGGCCTTGCCCGAGTTCTGGAGGGTGACGGACACGGACGAGGCCTGGCTGTTGCAACCGCTGTCGAAGGCGCGCGCGCTGAGGGTGGCGGGGCCGTTGAAGGCCTCATTGCTGTCCCAGGTGACGCTATAAGGTGCCGTCGTATCGGAGCCGATGATCGCCCCGTCGACATAGAACTCCACCCGGGTGACCCCCACGTCATCGCTCGCGGTGGCCGAGAGCGTCACGGTGCCGGCGAGCGTGGCGCCCTCCTCCGGAGCGGTGAGCGTCACCTGCGGCGACACCTGATCCACCGAGCCCATGCACGCCGTGTGGAGCAGCACGTTCGGTGAGTCCATGTCCGCACCCTCCACCACGCCATGGGTACCTCGGGCGGAGAGCTCTTCGGCCACCTGGGCGGGCGTGGCGGTGGGGTGGCCCTCCAGGTACAGGGCGGCGGCGCCCGCGGCGTGGGGCGTGGCCATGGAGGTGCCGCTGGTGGAGTGCGTATCCGTGTCGCCCGTGGCCCAGGCCGAGGTGATCTCCTCGCCAGGCGCGAAGAGATCCACGCAGGTGCCGTAGTTGGAAAAGAAGGACATGATGTCCAGCGCGCTCGTCGAGCCGACGGTGACGGCCTGCGGCAGGTGGGCCGGGGTGTTGTTGCACGCGTCCCAGCCATCATTGCCCGCCCCCACCACATAGGTGACGCCTGCCGCGATCGACTGGACGATGGCGTCGTCGATGACGGGATCGATCGAGCCCGTGAGGCTCATGTTCACCACGGCGGGACTCACGTGGTTGGCGGTAACCCAGTCGATGCCGGAGAGCACCTGCTCCGTCGAGCCATTGCCCGTGCAGTCCAGGACGCGCACCGGGTGGAGCGTCACGCCCTTGGCCACGCCGTAGGTGGTGCCACCCGCGGTGCCGGCCACGTGCGTGCCATGGCCGTGGCAGTCCGTGGGGCCCATGCCATCCCCAATGGAGTCGAAGCCATTGCCCATGCGCCCCGCGAACTCGACATGGGTGCCGAGGATGCCCGTGTCGAGGATGTACATGTGGACGCCCGCGCCCGTGTATTCGTAGGTGTAGCGCTCGTCCAGCGGCTGGTACCGCTGATCCACTCGGTCCAGGCCCCAGGTGGCGTGCAGCTGCACGCCCTCGGCAGAGAAGAGGCGCTGCTGCTGGACGTAGCGGACGCTCGGGTCCTCGCTCAGGCGCTGTGCCTCCTCTTCCGTCAAGGAGGCGGAGAAGGCCTTGAGCGCGGAGGCGTAGACGCGCCGGACGGTGCCGCCATGGGCACGGGTGAGCGCCTCGGAAGTCTTTCGCACCTCCAGCGGCGAGGCCCGGAGGCTCCGCTCCCCCGAGTCCTCGAACACGACGATGTACCGGCCTGGGAGGCCATCCAGGCCGGCCCGGAAGAGCTTGGGAGCCGAGGCGGGCGGCGAGCCCGGTTCAAGGCGATCTCCGCAAGCGGAGAGGAGTCCGCACATCCCCATCAGGACGGCAGCAGTTCGCAGCGACGTGAGCATCGGCGTTCCTCCGGTTCGCTCGGGCGCGTTGTATTCAGGTGTCCCAGGATGATGGCAGATTCACTTGCAGCACGTACAGTCGTGCCGGCTCGAGAAGCCTCGCCTGTCGCCTGCACGTCAAGGCTCTGGGTCTGTCCTGCCCCAGTGAGATAGGGTTCTTCCCGTGGAGATGCACATTGTCATCGGCCTCATGGTCGTGGCCATCGTCGTGGCCATTGGCGCCAAGCGCGCGCGGATCCCGTACAACGTAGCCCTGGTGGTCGGTGGGCTCCTCATCTCGATGGCGGATCTGCTGCCGGGAGTGCCGCCGCTGAAGCCGGAGGTGGTGTTCCTCGTCTGCCTCCCGGCGCTGCTCTTCGAGGGCGGCATCACGGCGGATCTGGGCAACGTGCGCGCCAACGCGCTGCCCATCGCGATCCTGGCCACCCTGGGGATGGCGCTGGCCATCGGGGCCACCGGGGCGGCGCTCCACGAGCTGCTGGCGCTGGCGTGGGGACCGGCGCTGCTGCTGGGCGCCACCCTCGCGGTGACAGACACGGTCTCCATCCTCTACGCGTTCCGCCGCGCGCCGGTGCCCCAGCGGCTGAGCGGCATCATGCAGGGCGAGAGCCTCTTCAACGATGGCACCGCGCTGGTGGCCTATGCCGCCATCGCCGCGGTGGTGGCCGGGGGACAGACGCCCTCGATGGGCCTGCTGACCGGCAAGGTGTTGCTGGCCAGCGTGGGCGGTGGCGTCGTCGGGCTGGCGCTGGGGATGCTGGCCAACTTCGTCATCCGCCGGACGGAGGATCCGCTCGCGGAGATCATGGCGACGACGGCGCTCGCCTTTGGCGCCTTCGTCGCGGCCGAGCAGGTCCATCTCTCCGGGGCCATCGCAGCCGTCACCGCGGGGCTCACGGTGGGGGGGGCGCTGCGCAGGGATGTGTCGCCGCAGAGCCAGGTGGCCATCCACACCTTCTGGGAGTACGCCGCCTTCGGGGTGAACACGTTCCTGTTCCTGTCCGTGGGGCTCACCACGCGGCCCGAGGTGCTGCTGGATCACCTGCCGGAGACGGGCATCGCGTTCGCCTGCGTGGTGGTGGGGCGGGCGGTGTCCATCTACGTGCCCTTCCTGCTGCTGCGCTGGCTTCGCCCGGTGGCCGCCGTGCCCTTCCGCTGGCAGCACGTGTTCCTGGTGGGCAACATCAAGGGGGCGATCTCCATCGGCCTGGTGCTGGGACTTCCGGCCAACACGCCCTCGCGCGAGCTGCTGGTGTCCATCGCCTTCGGTGTCACCTTCTTCTCGCTGGTGGGACAGGGGCTGCTGCTGAGCGGGGCACTGCGGCGCATGGGCCTGCTCGAGCAGGATCCGGTGGGACTGGAGGTGGCGGATCAGCAGGCGCGCCTCATTGCCAGCCGGGCGGCGCACCACGAGCTGGAGGCACTGCTCTCGCAGGGGCTGGTGCCCCGCGGGGCCTACGAGCACCTGCGCAGCGACTACCAGGTGAACATCGCGCGCGCGGAGCGGGAGCTGCGACGACTCAACGAGCAGCACCTGGCGCAGAGCGCCCGGAGCTTGATCACGGTGCGGCGCCGGCTGATGGACGCGGAGCGCACGGCGCTGCTAGCGGCGAGGCGCAATGGGTTGATCCCGGAGAGCACGGCGGAGGCCCTGCTGGCACGGCTCGACCAGCGGACGTTGGACTTGGAGCATGCGCTGCACGGCGGTGCCGACAGCGCGGCGTCAGAGGGAGGGAGGAAGACTTCATGAAGATCGTCATCGCGGGTGGAGGCCGGGTGGGCTCGGTGCTGGCGGCGCGGCTGGTGGCCGAGCAGCACACTGTGACGGTCATCGAGCGGGACTCGGCCACGTGCACTCGGATCTTCGAGGAGGTGGGAGCGGTGACGGTGTGCGGAGACGCCACGAACCCCCGGACGCTGGATGCGGCGGGGATCGCCACAGCGGATGTGGCCGCGGGAGTGCTGGCACGGGATCCGGAGAACCTGGCCTTTGCCATGCTGGTGCGCAGCATGTCCTCGGCGCGAGTGATGGTGCGGATGCTGGACACGAGCTACCGCGAGGCGTACCGGCTGTCAGGGGTGAAGGAGCTGGTGGCCGAGGCGGAGGTGGTGGTGGCGAAGATGTCGACGGCCATCGACTTCCCGCAGGTAGAGGGCTCGCTGCCGCTGGCGGGGGGAGACGCGCTGTTGTTCGAGCTGGCCATCAACCCGCGTGCGCTGGTGGCGGGCAAGACGGTGGCGCAGGTGCGGACGATGGAGGGCTTCCCGCGCGACAGCCTCTTCATCGGCGTGGTGGATCTGGAGGGGAAGACGATGGTGCCGGACGGGAGCACGGTGTTGCGGGCGGGGAGCACGGTCATCCTCGTGTCGCGGCGCGAGCAGCTGGGGCAGGCGGTGAAGTTCCTCACGGCCGAGCCGGTGCACGCCAGCCTCACCCCGCTGATGCAGGCGCTGCGCAAGGTGGACTTCCTGGCACCGCTGAGCGACGAGGAGCTGACGGTGGTGGCGCGGGGAGCGGAGTTCCTCCAGCGGCCCGCGGGCTCGGAGATCTTCAAGAAGGGGGATGCGGGCGAGGGCTTCTTCGTGGTGCTCGCGGGCGAGGTGAAGATGATGGGCGATGGGGGTCAGCTCGTGGGGACGGTGGGCCCCGGGGGCTTCTTCGGCGAGCTGGCGCTGCTCACGGGCGAGCCGCGCATGGCGACGTCCGTGACGACCCACGTGTGTGAGCTGGCGGTGGTGGGGCGTGATGACTTCCGCACCGTGGTGATGGCCAACCCCTCGGTGGCGCTGGAGATGAGCCGCATCCTCGGCCAGCGGCTCTCACGCGCCCAGGGCGTGCCGCCGCCATCGGTCAAGCGCAAGGGCCTCTTCGGGAGATAGGTAATGCTCAGGCTCTACCAGTTCCACCCGTCGGGCAACTGCTACGAAGAACCCATCGGCCGAGTCCCCCTCCCGCCCCCGCGGCCCGCTGACCGGCAGGCCAGGGCTCAGCGGCGCAGTCCCAGCAGGGCCGCCAGCGCGTGCTGGACGGAGCCTGCCCGGACCTCGCTCTGCATGGGGCTCGTCCGCACCCCACCCAGTGCATAGCGCGGGTTCGGCAGGAGCGGCACGTCCCGCTCCTGGTAGACGAGCGTGTCGAGGAAGGCGATCCCCTGCGCGTAGGCATCCATGTAGCGCTTCTGGCGGGCCCTCTCACGCAAGCCGGCCGCGAGCTCGATCCCCGCGGCGAGCGCCTGCAGGTAGAGTGCGGTGGTGTATCCCGGCGTGTCGGGCTGGTGATCGTTGAGGAATGCGCCGGTCTTCTCGGACTGGTACTTCAGCGCCCAGTCGCAGATCTCGAAGGCGAAGCGGCCGGCCTCGGCGTCCCGATCGACGCGCCACCAGGCCACTGTGGCCTGCGTCAGCCAGCAGACCTGATCCCAGTGCCGCTTGTGGAGGAAGCGGTGGCGGTAGAAGCGCCGGGCCTGCGCGAGCTTCTCCTTGTCCGGCGCGCACACCTTCTTCTCCGCCGAGCGCGCGAGCGCGAGCAGCGCCTGCCCTGGGTACGCATCCTGGAACGAGTCGTCGTCGAAGGCTCGGTCCATGTGGCAGCTGAACCGGCCTCGAGCGCCGATGCTCGACCAGAGCGTCGTGGCGAGCGTCGCCGCCGTGGTGTTGTCGTTCCCCGCCTCCAGCAGCGCGAGGAGGACGAACGAGGCCTCCGAGATCGAGGTCCCTCCATCCGAGCTGATCCAGACACGCTCGGCCTCATCGAACATGAGGTCCGAGGTGAGCGCGGTCAGGAGCGTCTGCGCCCCCTCCCCCAGCGGCGCGGGGCCGAGCAGCCTGTGCGCCCGGGCCATCGTCCAGGCCTGGTGCGCGAGCACCGCGGCCTCGAGCCCCTTGTGAACGGTGTCGGAGAACGGCTCGTAGCGCGTCGTCTCGCCCAGGTGGCGCAGGAGAAACTTGCAGAGCGGCTGGGTCAACCGCGTCATCCGCTGCACGAGCGCCTTCGGGAGAGGGCCCACTGGCAGCCCGTGCTCGACCCGATGGGTCCCGCTGGCATCCGCCATCCAGGTGACGCAGTCGAAGCGACGCCACCGGGAAGGTCCCTCCGTGAGCCCCGCCTTGTCGAGCACCGCGCGCGCGAAGTCGAGCGGAGCGAGGTTGCCGGTGACTGCCTCGGACGGGAGGAGCAGCCCCGACTTCTCTCCCTGGTACGCCATCAGCGCCTGCTCGGCGTGGCGCGTCTGCGCGGAGGCTTCTTCGGGCGTCAGCTCTCCCAGCTCGGTGGAGCCGTGGAGCAGCGACACCGTCACCGCGAGCGGCTCGCCGGTGCCCGGAGCCCCAGAGCCCGCCTCCGCCAGGGCACTCCCGGCAAGCGCCACGAGCTCCTCGTCAGGGCGCGTGACACGGGCGCCCGCGGTACCCACCCGCCGCCCCTGGCGATAGACACTGAGCGAGAGGAAGTCCACGGCGCTGTCGAGCGGAAGAGCCCGAGGGGCCGGAGCAGGGTCCCGGCCTTCTGAGAGCTCCCGCACCACCGCGAGTGCACGCGCGGCGATGGCGGCACTGGAGCCGATCCAGCGAGGCGGAGCTTCAGCAGGCACGCCGCTCGGCTGCCAGACAGTTCCGGGCTCGACGGCCTTCTGGACCTTGAAGCGATAGAGCGCAAACGGCTCCCACGGCAGGAGCCGCGCCTTGCCATTCCGTGCGCTCTCGAGCTGCTGCCACTCGTTGCCAATGCCCGGCATCCCCGGCAGCGCCCCTCCCATGAGGAAGGGCCGCTCGCGGCTGCGCACCACGAGTCCGTAGCGCTCGTTGTCGAGCTGCCCGACCTCGCACTCCTCGAGCGCCGAGCAGAACGTCACCGCGATGCCGCTCTGCTCCAGGGCCGCGAGCGGATCGGCACCGGTCTCCTTGAGCGTCTGCGCTGCCAGGAACGCGGCCTCGCCAATCGCCGCCGGCAGCGAGGGGGCCTTCTCTTCCGGGAAGTTCCAGAAGCCGGCGCGAGCGTGGCGCCGTTGGACGTCATCCTTGGGCCGCACGCTGACCCAGACTCCGCCCGCGCCCGAGTACCGGCCCTCGATGCGTCGGGGCGGGCGCAAGAGCTTGCCGGTCCTCAGGGCCTCGTCGATGACCCTGCGCGCGAGCTCCGCGGGATGCAACCCCTCGGGCGCCGCCTTCGAGGTGAGCTCGTGCGGCAGGAAGGCCCGGGTCGGGTTCGGAGCCAGGACCTCCTCCCCCGGCATGTGGGAGACGAAATCATTCCAGATGTCGAAGAGGCTGAGCATCCGGTACCCGCGCGACACCATGCGCGAGAAGCCGCTCTCGTAGCCGAAGCGGACCAGGGACACGCCCCCCTCGACACGCAGGCCCGACTCCTCGAGCCGGGCGGTGCACTCCTCCAGCGAGGTCTCCAGCCCCACGGAGTCGTTGATGATGACCACGGGCTCGGAGGGATCGATCCGCCCCTCGATGAGCTTCCCAGTGCCGGCCTCCCGCTCCTTGCGGACGAGCAACCCCCGGTACTTTCCCTTCGAGAGCAGCACACAGGACTGCAGGATGGGGACGCCCGTGGTTCCGAAGGTGGCGAGCTGCTTGCCCTCGAAGCTCTCGAGGAGGTGGAGCAGGCACCTGCCCGCGAGCTCGGCGCCCTGCGAGGACAGGGTCACCCCGAGCGAGTCGAGCTTCCAGGGCTCCGTGCTGCCGTCCTCCGAGGACACCAGCGTGGCCGGTGACTCCCGGCGGATGCCGTCGCGCAACAACAGCGAGAGCAGCTCCTCACGGTCGGAGGCGAAGGAAGCGGAGGGCCGTTTCGCTCGAGAGCGACCCTGCTGGCCACGAGCTGCAGGCTTCCTCATCCCACCTCCGTCGTCGAGTCACCCCCAAGGGCGGGCGCCATTCTGACCACTCCAGGGCTCCGCGTCTCTTTTTCTGCTGACGCGGCGCGGCGCGGCGCGGCGCGGCTCAGGCACGCATGGCGGCGGCGGCGATTCCCGGCACCTTGAGCCAGGAGGGAGCCAGCTCGAAGTCCGCGAGCCGTCGCCCCAGGGTGCGCACCCCGCGGTGGCCGGGAACCCAGGGCGAGGGAGGAAAGCTGGTGAGCGGGGCCCGGAGGACCACCTTCTCGATGTCCTCGAACATATAGGTGTTGTGGACCCAGCCCAGGCCGCTCTGGATATTCTGAGGTGTAGCGGAGGGGTGGCCCCCCCAGGGCAGGCTGCCCAGGGCGAAGACGGCGGCGGGCCAGGTGTTCACGGCCACGGCGCCGTAGCGCAGCTCGCGGATGGCCTTCTCCACCGCGGCGTGCACCGCCGGATCCTTCAGCGACTTCGGGTGCACCACGAGGGTGGCGCAGAGGGTGCCCCACACCTTGTCATTGACGAACGGGACCACCTGCTCGAGGAACGCCACCGGATCGTCCGAGCCCGGCAGGCCCGTCTCGGAGAGCACGGTGCACCAGGGCTCCTGGTGAAAGACCCGGTCCTGCGCCAGGGAGGGATCCACGTCCGGCAGCAGCGCGAAGGCCAGCTCACCCTGCCCCGGCGTGCCGACGAGCCGCAGGCCTTTACGGCCCTCGGTGAACTGCTTCCAGCGCTGGTCTGCCCCGGGGTACCAGGCCCGGCGCACGCGCGTCTTGCCCAGCGCCGCCTGCACCGCGTCCACCATCTTCCCCCGCTGGCGCCAGTCGCGCGGCTGGACGAGCAGCTTGGCGGAGTTGCAGTTGAAGGAGGCGTTGTTGGCCACCATTCCGGCAATGCTGCTCCCCTGGAAGAGCAGCTCGCCATCGCTGTAGGGGCCCGGCACGACGATGACGGGAGAGATGTTGCCCAGCTCGCTGGAGATGGCCTTCTTGAGCAGCGGCTCGTTGCGCGCGCGGCGGGCATCGGCCTCTGGGCCGGGCGGCCCCCACATCAGCGCGTCATGCGTCTTGTCGCTGCCGGTGATGTGGATCTCCTCCACCTCCGGATGATTGACGAGCGCGGCGCCCTCCTCCGCGCCCCCGTAGACCACGGCGAACACGTTGCGCCGGGCCAGAGGAGCAAACGCCTGCTCCAGGAAGGGCCCCAGGTACGCGTTCACCGGGTTCATCTTGAGGACACACGCCGTGCCCTCGACGAAGAGCTTGTAGAGGCAGTCCGCGGGAGGGATGGAGTTGACGTTGCCAGCGCCCAGCACGGCGCACACGCGGCCCTCGTGCGGACGGCGGTAGAAGGAGGCCTGGTGCTCGCGGAGGTTGGAGGCCGTCACACCGGGCTGGAAGTGCACCTCGCCCACGTGCTTCATCAGCAGCATCGAGTCCAGGAGGTTGGCCGGGTAGATGCGCGCGCTCAGCTGCCCGTTGGGCAGGGTGCTCAGCCGCGAGGGCGGCAGGTGCGGCACGCCATGGCGCTGGATGTCCCTCAGGGACTCGGCGAGGAGGCGGAGGTTCCGCAGCACCACGAGCGGCCCGGCCAGCCACTCCTCGCCGGCAATGGAGCTCTCGGGATCGACGCCCTTGGCCTCACAGGCAGCGCGGACACTGGGCTCGGCGACCGCGTGGTAGGTCCGCCGCAGCTCTTCCAGCAGGGCGATGCGCTCGTCGAGGGAGATCTTCACCCAGGCGCGAGAGCCCTCCTTGATGCGGCGCACCAGCGGATCCATCGACGAGACGGGGGTGGCCTTGGGGGTGACGGCGAGCGTCATGCGGGGTTCTCCTGACGGAAGAAAAGCGCCGCCACGTTAGGCGAGCCCCCGCGCGGCCGTCACCGTCCTTTGGAGCGAAGCGTCCGCTGCTCCTCGCTCCAGCGAGACGGAGTGCTAGGAATCCACCGGCTCGGCGAGGCCCTTGCTCAAGGCCTCGTCGATGAGCGCCTTCAGCTTCTTCATCCCCTCGCGCGCCAGCGCCTCCTGCTGGTCCCCGAGCTTCTCCTGCTCCTTGCCCAGCGCCTCCTGCTGCTCGTTGAGCGCATCCATCTCCTTCTCCACAGCCTCCTGCTGCTTGTCGAGCTCCTGCTCGTGGCGCTGGCGGGCGGACTCGTCGCCCTGCATCGAGGCCTGCGCAACCTTGAGGCTCAGATCCGACAGCTTCATGCCCAGCTGGGCCTGCTTCAGCCCCAGGGCCGCCTGCTTCTGCCCGAACTCCGCCTGCTTCATGCCCAGGTCGGCCTGCCTCTTCCCGAGCTCGGCCTGCTGGGTACCCATCTTCACCTGCGGCTGGAAGGAAGCGCGCATCTGCTCGAGCATCTTCGCATCGCGGACCACGTAGTTCTTGTCGCCCCGCCGCACGAAGAGGACGTCCTTGCCCCCCGTGCGCAGTGCCCGGGCGCGGCGCAGATCGGCCGTCGAGCCCGCCATCGTCATCTCGTCGCCCGACACGAAGACGAAGCCCTCCACGTCATCGTCATCGTCATCGTCATCGTCTTTGTCCGCCATGGCCAGCATCGGCGCGGGCGGCGGAACGGGGGCGACCGGAGCCACCCTCGGCGTGGGAGCGACCGGAGCGATCTTCGGCACGGTGGGGACCGGCGCCACCTTCGGCGTGAGGGGGACCGGAGCCACCACGGGAACCACCGAAGCCTGGACCACGAGCTTCGGAGCCGCGAGCACTGTCGCAGCAGGATCGGGAGCTCGAGCCGGGGGCGGCGGCGAGGCCGTCTGCTCTCGGGCAACCACCTGGAACGGCACCAGGGCCGCGAGGCCGAGAACGAGCAGGGCCGCACGCAGCGGGGCCCGGCCTCGAGGGGTCGAGACATCAACGTGCTCCAACATGGTCAACCTCCTGTGCAGCGTGTGAATGTGGGCGGAAGCGCCAAGCGCCGCAGCGGTTCCGTGTGTCCGGGTGACACCAAAGGTGAGAAGAAGCTGTCCGTAGTCCCCGGGCTCAGCGCCGGTGAGGTGCAGGGCCTCGGCGTCACAGGCCTCCTCGCGTGCCAGGGCGTACTCACGGACCGCCTTGCGCACGAGCGGGTGGAAGAAGAGGACGGTCTCCGCGACTGCCGGCACCCACCCGAGCCACAGATCGCGGCGCTGGAAGTGGGCCAGCTCGTGCGCCAGCGCCATTCGCAGCGCGTCCACGTCCAGGCGCCCCACCGCCCGCGCAGGCAGCACCACCACCGAGGAGAGCAGCCCCGTCGCGAGGGGGCTCGTCACCTCCTCGGACACCAGCAGCCGGGGCACGCGGCGCAGACCCGCGCAAGAGGCCAGCTCACGCACGGCCTCCTCGATGCCCGAGTGGCGCAGCGGAAGCGCGCGGAGCCGGAGGCTGCGCACGGAGGCCCAGGCCCGCAGGTGTCTCCGCAGCTGCCAGGCAACCCCCAGCCCCCACGCGACGAGCAGCACGGCCACCCCCACCTGCCGCCATGGCACCGCCCCCTCCAGAGCAAGCCGGGGCTGAGCAGCGGTGACCACGGTCACCCCCGTGACAGGTGCTCCAGAGACGGACTCCAGGGGCACATCACGCCCCGGCGCAGCAGCGGGCGCCGGCAACAGCGGGAGCGGCACGGGAGCCAGCGTTGCCAGGGACAGCACGAACTTGAGGGAGACCAGCCACCACAGCCCCGCCCGCAGGGCCGAGGGCATGCGCGGCACCGCTCGCGTCAGCGCCCACACCACCGCGGCCCACAGCCCTCCCTGCCACGAGGCCCGCCACAGCCCCTCCAGCGCGGAGTGTCCCCAGCCGAAGTCCATCAGCCATTGCGTGCCCATGCGCTCACTCCTTCGACTGCTTCCGGGACTGCAGCCGCGCCACGACGTCCTGGAGCTGCTGGAGCTCCTCCTCGGAGACGTCCTCGGCCTCGGCCAGGTAGGTGACGAACGGCGACAGCGAGCCCGCCAGCGACCGCTGGACGAAGTCCCCCACCACGCCGCGCAGCAGCTCCGACGCCGGCACCGGCGAGCTGTACTGGAAGACACCCTCCGCCTTGCGCCGGGTGAGGTGGCCCTTGTTCCGCAGCCGCTCCATCACCGTGAGGATGGTGGACCGCGCCAGCCCCTGCGCCTCGCCGAAGCGCTCCGCCACTTCGCCCACCGTGAGGGGCCCGTGCTCGGCCACGTACCGCAGCACTGCCAGCTCCTGCTCTCCCACAGCCTTCTTCATGGACCCTTCCCGCTGACTACAGCTGTAGTCATCAAGAAGGTACGACTGACTACAGCTGTAGTCAAGTCATTCGGCGGGTGCCAGCGCTTAGCGCTCGAAGTCCATGCCCACGCCGGCGCCCGCAGTGTAGCCCTTGGCCAGCGAGCCATCCGGTTGCGGGAAGTGGACGGTGCCACCCGCGCCCCAGACGAAGAGCCACTCGAGGATGCGCTGGCGAAGCTCGGCGTGGACGGAGTAGCGCGGCTGGGTGCCGATGCCGACGACGATGACGCGCGCGGCGGCCGTCGTCCGGGCGCCCGGGAGCTGGAGCGCCAGGGTGAAGTCGGTGTCGGTGCGGCCGGTGGTGAAGTGCTCCACGGCAGCGCTGGCGGACATGTACAGCTCTTCCTTCTCGCCGCTGCCCACCCCGAGCTTCAGCTCGGCGAAGCCGCCCAGGTTCTTGTCCATGCGCTCCTCGGCCAGGGGCGGCTCGGAGAGGCCGGTGGAGGAAAAGCGCGCCAGCTCGTACGAGGGCCCGAAGAGGCCGAAGCGGAAGTTCCCTCCCTGGTAGCGTCCTTCCAGCCGGCCGCTGACGTCCACACGGCCTGTGTTGCCTCGGATGGAGAAGCCGGCGAAGCCACCAATGTCCGGAGTGCCCGCGTCCACCCGCGAGCCGGCGCCGCCAATGGCGAACAGCTGGAGGTGCTCACCTTTATAGAGCGCCGCGTCCCCGCCCAGGAGCGCGGCGGTGATGGACTCCGTCTGCTCCTGCCCCACCTTCCCGAAGTCATGCGCAAAGGAGGCGATGGCGTGGTAGCGATCGAAGTGCTTGTCCTGCTTCGAGGCGAGCCGGCCAATGTCCAGCCGCAGCTCGCCCGCGAAGAGGCGCGCGGAGAGCACGTCGCTGGCGGCCACGAGGACGCGCGTGGGGCCATAGTTGACGGTGAGCAGGGCTCCCGCGGGGTGGTAGTCGGGCGAGAGCTGGTTGTCGTAGCGCTCCACCAGGTGGCCCTCGCCGAGGGTGAAGGCGTGGAGCGGGCCAGCGCGCAGGTGGGCCACGTTGTCGTCCCGGCCGATGCGCAGCTCGCGGAGGACCTGGCCGTAGTCGCTCGTCGTGTCCCAGTCCTCGCGCCGCAGGAAGCCACCCACGTCCTCGGCGGACTGCTTCGGCTCGGCGTCGAGGAGGCGGAAGCGCAGCGGGGCGCCCAGCTGGAGGGCGAAGCTCTCTCCGCGGGCCATGCGCGCCACAGGCAGGGCGAACGCGAAGATGTCCTGCCCTCCTCCCGGTGTGCCTGAAGGCAGACTCAGCGGCCCTGCCTCGAGCGCCAGGCGGAAGGTGAATGCGGAGGCGGAGGGGTCTTCCTGACCCGAGTCCTCCAGAGGCAGCTCCTCCACGGTGGCAGACCCTCCCTCGTAGGGGGCGGCCTGGTTGAGCACGGAGAGCAGGACGAGGAAGGAGGCGGCATTCATCCAGGCCACTCTACCCATCCCTCGCGCTCAGCAAAGGAACGCGAGTGTGAAACATGTGGGTGATGCTCGCCTAGACTGCGGGCATGCAGGCGTCCTCCGCGCTCTTCCTACCTCGACACCACTTGAGCCTCACGGCTCGACGGACGGCGCCTCGGTCGGCAGGCTCGCGGGGTGGGGACGCTCCGGAAGGCTGCTGAACCACCGTGTGAAGAGCCGCACGCCCGTGGCCAGCAGGCCCTCCTCCTGCCGGAGCGACTCGAAGAAGCTCTCGTCCAGCAAGGAGTCCTCCGGATCAATGAGGAATTCCTCGGGTTCGAGCGGCTTCAGGAGCGGACTCTGATCAAACAGCGTCTCCAGCGGGTGGGGACGCAGGCGGTCCTGAGCGCGCGCTGCCACCTCATCCAGCAAGGACACGAGCCGGTCCGCGCGCGACAGCTCGCGCACCTTTGCCCGATCCTTCAGCCCGGTGTGCTCCACGAGCAGGCTCACCCTCAGCCGGCGGATGGCGCATCGCATCACCTGGCCCTCCCGAGCCTCTGCTGCCTCCCAGGCCAGGTTCAGCTCCGAGTCCAGCCCGAGGCTGCGGTTGGTGGTGTTCGCCGAGCCGAGCGTGAGGAAGCGGTCATCCACCACCATCAGCTTCGAGTGGATGTACGTGAAGACGTCCGTCCCTTCCTCGTCGCGCGAAGCCGAGCAGTACACGCCCAGCGCGTGGCCATTCTCGCTCGCCACACGCTGCAGCACACGCAGCAGTCTCACCTGGGCCACGCCCATGGCGAGCTGCTCGCGCAGCGCCTCTGGCATCCGCGGCAACATGAAGACGATCTGAAGCGGGCCCCGCTCCCGGTCGCGCATGCGGCGCACCAGGGCCTGGAAGATGGCCCGCGAGGAGAAGTACTGGTTCTCCACATAGATGAAGCGCTCGGCCGCGTGGATGGCGTCCAGATAGAGCGCGCGCACCTCCTGCACCGGCTCCTGGAAGGGCACCAGCGTCTTTCCGAAGGTCCGGCTGATCGCCACGGGCCCCGGCGGCAGTGGCAGCGTGGCCCCCACCTCCACGTCATCGCGCGCGATGGGCTTGGGCAGCTGCAGCGTGCCACCTCCGGAGTTGAACCACCGCGCCTCGAAGAGCTCCACCAGCGGCTGCACCACAGGCCCGGTGAGCACCGCCTGCACGTCGTGGTACGGCCCGTGCGGATCCCTCCCCGAGTCACATCGCAGCGTGGAGCGCGCCGGGTGGCTGCGGTCATCCCAGCGGCAGTCGCAGATGTCCATGCCCCCGGTGAAGGCCAGCTGCCCATCGATGATGACCAGCTTCTGATGGTGCGAGCCGGAGAGCGGCGCGGACGTGTCGAAGCGGAACGAGATCCGCTCGCTGTGCCGGCTGAAGAGCATCTGCTGCATCCACTCGCGCTCGAGCGCCAGCAGCAGGCTGAAGTCCCAGGCCAGGATGTGGACCTGCAGCTCCGGGTTCTGCTCGCACAGCTCGTTCAGCAGCGGGAGCATCCGCGTCTCGCCCTGCACGCCCTGCACGTCCTCGCCGCGCAGCAGCGACACGTTGCTGTCGAACTGCCACCCGAGGATGGCGATGTACTGCCTGGCGCGGCGGGCCGCTCGGTAGAAGGCGCGGTAGTAGTCCCGCGCATCGACGAGCACCCCCGCTCGATCCGCTTCCGCCTGTAACCAGCAGTTGGAGCCGGGAACCAGAATGCGTGTCAAGATGTCACTCCCGGGCGCCTACCTCCACAGGCCCCTACCCCTCCCCCTGAGAACTCCTTACCCCACCACGACGATGTGCTTGCCGGTCGCCAGCGTCATCGCCGGCGAGGAAACGACGCGGGCCACCTTCTTCACCTCACCCCCCACCGCGTCGAAGGCCGCGGCGATCAGGTCCCCCAGCGTCACCTGCACCTTCTTC
>NZ_DASPHO010000834.1:0-19706 GCF_035629615.1 Hyalangium sp.
CCTCGCGGTAGCGCCCCGTGCTCAGGGTGAGCCCCTCGAGCGAGATCATCGTGTCCCGGCCCCAGTCCGTGAACCAGTGATAGCCCGCGATCACGCTGCGAGCGTCCTGGCCGATGGAGCGGGCCCAGGCGTCATCCTTCGGGCGCATCGGATCGATGATGAACTGGTCCGCTGCCAGCACCAGCCGCGCCGGCACTCCCCCGCGAGCCTCCTCGGAGGCTCGCATCAGCAGCTTTCGCTCGCGCTCGCGCTCCAGCTCGAAGCTCTTCTCCGGCTCCCGATCCAGCACCCACCAGTCATCCGTCGTGACGCCCAGCGACAGGAGCTCACCGGGCCCCAGGCTGCACTCGAAGTAGCCCGGGCTGTACTGGCGCTCGGTGTAGTCGTACCCGCGCGCCCGCTCCGTCCGGTAGAGCAGGGGCTGCGAGCTCTGGCTCAAGGCCACGAAAGGCATCGCGCACTTCGCGAGGAGGCGCATCCGCATGACGGGCGCGTCAGGCGTGGCCTGCATCTCCAACCGGCCCTCCTGGATGCGGACGATGGGATCGTACGCGGCGCCTGGGATCGGCCGGTCATGGTGTCGCGCCACGGGGAAGGGGCGCAGCCTCAGGTGGATCTCTGGCCCTGAGACGTGCTCCCACGCCACGAAGAGGGTGTTCTCCCCGTGCACCATCATCAGCTTGCGGCGCAGCCGCGAGGGTCCCAGGTCGTACTCCCAGACAGGGATCAGCCCATCCAGGTAGAAGCTTCGCAGCCTGCCGATCCCGTCCTGGAGGCCTTCGCCGTCCGTGTGCTCCTCGGTGCTCAGCTGGAACAGGTGGCCGTCGACGTGGGCCTGCTCCACCAGCCGGGCGAGCAGCACCATGCGGCCGTGCTTGGGCAGGCTGGGGACGAACAGCCCGTGGTAGCGGCGGGTGTTGCAGGTCGCCACGGTGCCGGAGGCATACCCGCCCCGCCCGTTCGTCACGAGCCACTCCCGGCTGATGATGTCCGCGAAGTCCGGGCCCTGGGGCCAGTCAAAGCCCAGGTGGGGCAAGGCAGTGGCAGAGTCCAAAACGGAGGTCACTCTTTCTTCTCCTCGGTGCTCGTGAGCACGAGCGCAGTCTGTCCTGGAATGCGCAGCCGCCCCTCCCCTGGGAGTGCGGGTACGCTCATACCGCCGTAGCGGACGTGCTCAGAAGACAGAAGGAGCCGCCAGATCTTTCCCGGCTCCGGCGCGAGGAGAGGCTCCGGGCATGGCTCCAAGTCCAGTCCCGTGCTCAGGTTGAGCAGGAGCAGGCGGTCGCCCTCCTGCTCGCTACCGAAGTAGCGCAGCACCAGCGCATGGGAGGAGAGCACTGCTCCCGCAAGCCGGCTCGGGTCCTGCGCCTGGAACACCGGGTCCTCCCTTCGCAGCCTCAGCAGATCCTGGTGCAGCCTCAAGGCGTATTCATTCCGGGAGCGCGCGGACCAGTCCAGCTTGGAGGCTCGGAAGGCCTCCTCCCCAATGGGCACCTCGTGGCCCTCCACCTCAATGGCCTGGCGAGCGCTGGGGAACTGGCAGAGGAACTCGTTGCGCCCTTTCTGGACGAGCTTCTGCAGCTCCGCCTTGTGGTCCACGAAGTAGAGGAAGGGGGAGGGGGCGAAGAACTCCTGCCCCATGAAGAGCATGGGTGTCTGGGGCAGCAGCAGCAGGAGCGTCGTGAGTGCGCGGGCCCGCGTGTACCCGGCCGCCACGTGGAGCCGCTGGCCCCGTAGCGTGTTGGCGAGCTGATCGTGGTTCTGCAGGTAGAAGACGATGTGCTCGGGCGGAGTGCGCAGCAGCGGCGAGCCCCGGCGCTTCTTCTGCCAGGTGTAGTACTGCCCCTGGTACAGCGAGTTGCGCAGCGCGCAGGACAGCAGCTCCTGGGCGGTGCCGCAGTAGTCCATGAGGTACGCCTCGGAGCGCCCCACGGCTGCCACCCGCGCCGTGTGGTGGAAGTCGTCCACCCACAACCCATCCGCGCCGTAGCCGCCTCGCTCCGCCGGAGTCACCACGCGCACGTCCTGCGGCTCGCTCTCCCCAATGAGCAGGAGCTTCCGGGGGCCAGCGGCCTCGCGCGTCTTCTCCACCAGCTCCTTCACGATGTGCGTGGGCGAGGCGTCGTAGAGGCTCTGCGTCGCGTCGATCCGCAGCCCGTCGAAGTGGTACTCGGCGACCCAGTGGCCGGCGTTCTGGATGAAGAAGTCCCGAGAGGGCCCCGCCGCCTCGCCGTCGTCGAAGTTGGTGGGGTCGCCCCACTCGTTGGGGTACTTCGGATTGAAGTAGCCCTGGGAGTACTGGGCCAGGTAGTTCCCGTCTGGGCCCAGGTGGTTGTAGACGACGTCGAGGATGATGCCGAGCCCCAGCCGGTGCGCCTCGTCCACCAGCCGTCTCAGCTCATCCGGCTCGCCGTACACGGCGCAGGGCGCGAAGAGCGCCACGCCGTCGTAGCCCCAGTTGTAGCGGCCGGGGAAGGTGTGCAAGGGCATCAGCTCCACCACCGTGACGCCCAGCTCCTTCAGCAGGGGCAGCTTCGCCGCCGCCGCCGCGTAGCTGCCCTCGGGTGTGAAGGTGCCGACGTGCACCTCATAGAGGACCTGGCCTTTGATGGAGGATATGCCGCGCCACTCCTGATCCTTCCAGGCGTAGCGGCTCGGGTCCACGATACGGGAGGGCCCGTGGGGGCCCTCTGGCTGGAAGCGCGAGCACGGATCCGGGTACGTGTCTCCCTTGTCCAGCCGGTACTTGTAGTGCGCGCCTGCGGGCACCGCGTGGGTGCCCTCGAAGTAGCCGCCTGCGCTCCTCTCGAGCGGCAGGTAGCGCAGTCCACCGGGATCGTGCAGGGCGACATCTACGCTCTTGCGCCGGGGCGCCCAGACGCGAAAGCGGGTGCGCCCGTCACCAAGGAAGCAGGCGCCGAGGGTGAGCTGGAATGGTGTGGTGGACCGCAAAGGGAAGCCCCTCCGGTGACGCGGCTGTCCTGCAGAAAGGTGGGGGCTCGCGTATGAGAGGTGAACCCACCCGAGCGTCCCATCCCGGCGCTCGCTAGGACGAGCGCCCAGCGACCAGCCCGAGGGGCTTCCCGATTTCAATAGCCTGTTTACACACGCAGGCCTCGTCCCGCCGGGGGGATGCCACTTGGGTGGTACAGCCTTGCACTCGCCCTTTTCCTAGCGTGGTGACGCTCACTGATTCAGACAGTGAACACTTCCGGGGGCATGATGATGAGGCTATTCGTCTGGACCGCAGCGCTGCTCGCGGCCTTCGCACTGACGGCGTGTAGCAGCCCGGGTCCCGCTGGCGAGCCAGGCCCGCCAGGACCGACGGGGCCCAAAGGGGAACCTGGATCAGGCACGCAGTACACGATCAACCCAGGATCGGGTCTCGTTGCTAGCGATAACGCGCTCAGTCTGGCCGGTTGCGCCAATGGCCAGGTGCTTCAGTCAGACGGAACCACGTGGGCCTGCGCGGCGGTCGGCTCGGGCGGTGGTGCGTACACCGCGCAGTCCGGTGGAGGCCTCTCGCTCGCAGATCAGGCGTTCTCGTTGCAGGCGTGCGGCTCGGGGCAGGTGCTGCAGAGCAATGGCGCCAGCTGGGCGTGCGCGACTCCGGGCGCGACGGATCTCACGATCGGCAGGTTGCGGACGAATCCCGGCACAAGCTCCGCGGATATCAAGAATCGAATGCCGTCGGCTGACAACGGCATCTACCTCATGGACACCGATGGGACGGGTGGCAACCCGCCATTCGAGGTGTATTGCGACATGATGCGCGATGGTGGCGGATGGACGCTGATTATGCGTGTCTGGTACCAGAGCGGCTTGGCGGGCTCTGCGGCGGGCTTCGGCTCGGCACGCGAAGCGAACAGTTACAGGCTCGAGCCGTACAAGCTGGCCGATGCGGCCGTGCGAGCCATCATCGGCTCCGACAACCAGTTTGACATTTTGGTGGATCAGTTCGGCCACAACACCACGTATTCGACCGGTAACCACGAGTACATCCTCGTGCGCAACTACACGGGTGCGTACACGTACACCACGGCGGTGCCGGAGTCGTCCACCGCGACCGTTTTCGAGTCCTACCGCGCAGTCGATAACACCATCGCTTGGCGCGGCCGGCTCCAGTGCGGAGACCCTGGTTACGGCATCAACTGCTCTTCCCTTCTCAGCACTCCCAACCCACTGGGTGACCCCAACCCGCAGGGAGGCTTGGGGTGCCTCATTGCTATGGGCACTCAGACCAATGCTGCCTGGCATACCCTCTACCAAGGCGCTACGAACTCCGACACGTACATCTACATCTGCAACGGAGCCCAGCACACGTCGACCTACTCGAACGTGCACCGTTGGTTCGTGCGCTGAGCCGTTACGCCTCCTTGGCGATCCCGCTCGCCGGCGCGTCCATCTTGCCCTGCAGGATCGCGCTGCTGGCATAGAGGCTCGCGCCTACCAACCCCAACACCGCGGCCTCCGAGAGTGGACCGAGCACCGAGCTCAACATCGCCATCGCCACTCCACCCGTCATGAACGCCGCCACCACCGCCGCCGCCGCCTTCCTCATTGAACGCTCGCTCCTCATGGCCGGGCCCATCGCCCGTCAGGCTCACCTCTTTCAAATGGCGTGCCGCGCCCTCAAGCATCTGATGTGAGAAGGCGCTCGGATGGAGAGGGCAATCCTTTTCCCACTCTGGAGACGGATCAGCGGAAAACACCGGGAGGATCGTGCGTCACCTGCCGGAAAATTTTCCCGGACCCCAAGGCTGCTTTGCGCAGGGAAACGCGCAACCCACCGCGATCCATTGGTTTTCCTCCCCGAGGGGGCATGGCACGGGCAGTGCTACGGCAAGCGAGCCGAAGGCACAGCGCTTCCGAATGCTCACAAGGCGTGAGGGGCGAGCAGCGGACACATGGATGGAGGAGAGGCGAAAGATGGGCAAGACGCGGGCGAGTTTCTGGGCGGTGGTGGGCGTGCTGCTCCTGGCGGGGTGTGCCCACAAGTCAGCAGTGAAGGTGGACAACTCGGAGCAGCCGTACCGCATCGGGCGGGAGGACGTGCTGGATGTGGCGGTGTGGAGGGATGGGGATCTGTCCCGCACCCTGCCGGTGCGTCCGGATGGCTACATCTCCATGCCGATGACGGGGGACGTGCTGGCCGCGGGCAAGACGCCCACGGAGCTGGCCGAGGAGATCAAGACGCGGCTGCAGCCGTACGTGCAGGAGCCGCGCGTGACGGTGATTGTCCGTGAGGTGAACAGCAGCCGGGTCTTCGTCACCGGTGAGGTGACTCGCCCTGGCGCCTACCCGCTGCGCGGGCGCGTCTCGGTGATCCAGGCCATTGCGCTGGCGGGCGGCTTCACGGACTTCGCCAACTCGGACGGCATCACCGTCATCCGCAGCGATGGCAACGGCGGGCAGATCCCGGTGCGCTACAGCGATCTGCTCTCTCCGGATGGGGGCCAGGACGTCGTCCTGCGTCCGGGTGACACCATCGTCGTGCCGTGAGTGGACGGGTTCCAGGGATTGAGGGGCGAGGGATGCGTGCAAGGAGGGCGGCGATGGTGGGTGGCGTGAGAAAACTCCTGGTGGCATGCGTGCTGGGCACTGCGCCGGCCGCGCTGGCGGCGCAGGTGCTGGACTCCTCGCTGCGGATCGTCGCCGAGGAGCGCTACGACGATGATCTGCGGCTCTCCACGGCCGGTGGAGGGCAGTTCATGACCAAGCTCTCACCGCGCCTGGGACTGGAGCTGAAGGATCCACGCTCCAAGGGCGAGAGCTTCTATGCGACGGATCTGCTCATCCGGCACGGCTCGGGAACTGTGACGCTCGATCACCGAGGCGGGCTGGATGTGAACCATGCGCTGTCACGGCGGCTCCAGCTGGCCTTCACCAGCCGGATCTACCGGGTGACGGACCCCACCTCCCTGCCGCGCGACGGTGTGGCGCGCACGCTGGCGCCCACCCTCTACGGGCAGGCGCGGGTGTCCGCGACAGGGCGAGCGACCCGTCGCTGGGATGTGCGTGGCAGCTACGCCTTCGAGGGAGCCAAGGTGTACGAGGACGGCAACCAGCCGGGCTTCGCCCACACGCCCTCCGTGGAGGCCTGGTACCGGAGCACCCGGCGGCTGGCCTTGGGGCTCGAGTACCGCTACCAGGGCTTCCTCTACGGGGACACCTACTCGCAGGCCCACGGCGCCTTCGCGGGGCTGCGCTACCGGCTGAGCCGGTTGACGACCCTGACGGCACGCGGCGGACCTGTCCGCTACACCTCGCCCGAAGGGCAGGCTGGCTGGCTGCCCCGCATCTCCGTGGGGCTGGATCGCGAAGGCCGGCTCTTCGATCTGGGCTTTGCCGTGGGGCATGACCTGGTGGGCTCCAGCAGCTTCGACCGCGCGCTGTGGGCGGACTACGCCTCGCTGGTGCTCGCGCGGCGCTTCAATGACCGGCTGTCGGTGAATGCCGCGGCCAGCTACTTCCGGAACGGGCACGCGCCGAGTGAGGGGGCGTTCAGCCTGTCCGAGTCACCCTTGATGTCGCAGGGGTATGCAGTGGAGTGCGGCGCCGAGTACCGGTTCACCCGGTACCTGGCGCTGCAAGGGACAATCAACCGCATTGCCCAGGTGGGCACAGGGGACGCGGCGGCTGGGGTGGACCTGGCGCGTAACGTCCTGGCGGTCCGGTTGGTGATCTCGGCTTGGTAGTGCACCTGAGGAGGAGGAGAGGAACATGGAGCGTGGGATGACGGCGGACCAGGTGCTCGTAGCCCTGTGGCGCCGCAAGGCCCTGGTTGGGGCCATCGCAGCAGCGGTGTTCGCAGTGGGAGCGGCCGTCGTGATGACGCGCCCGAGCATGTACGAAGCATCTTCCGTGGTCCGCGTGGAGCCTCAGCGGCCCGGGGAGGAGATGGTGCAGCGCACCGTGAGCGAGCTGATTGAACAGCGCCTGCTCACCGTGCGCCAGGAGCTGATGGCGCGGCCAGTGCTGCAGAAGGCCATCGAGGAGATGAACCTCTACCCCGACATCGTCTCGGAGAAGGGGATCGAGGCGGCCGTCACGCAGATGCGCAAGGATCTGGCCATCAAAGTCGAGGGGGAGAACGCCTTCGAGCTGACGTACGCGAGCCAGGATCCACAGGTGGCGGCGCAGGTGGCCAACCGCCTGCCGGCCCTCTTCGCGGATGAGACGCTCAAGCTGCGCCAGGCACAGGCTTCGCGCGCCACCCAGCTCTTCACGGAGGAGATGGACTCGCTGGCCAAGAGCGTGTCCATCTGGGAGAAGCGCATCGCCCAGTTCAAGATCGATCACATGGGGGAGCTCCCCGAGCAGATCGAGATGAACATGCGCGGCCTGGAGCGCGTGAGCCATGAGCTGCAGACCAAGTCCGAGGAGCTGCGCGCGGCGGAGGCCCGGCGCTCGGATCTGGCCCGGGCTCGCAACGCCGGGGACAGCGAGGCGGGCCGCCTGGAGGCCGCGGAGAACGGGCTCACCCGCACCCTGGTCGCCGCGCGCACCCAGTGGACGGAGGATCACCCGGAGGTGAAGCGTCTGCAGAGCGAGCTGGAGAACCTCACGTCCAGGCGCAAGGACGCCGAGGGGCGCATGGTGGCCGAGCGCATGGAGCGCGGCCGCGTCTCCGAGCTGATTGTCGCCATCCAGAACGAGATCAAGGGACTGCACCAGCAGGCGGAGACGTTCCAGAAGCGGCTGGACAACACCCCGCGCTGGGCCCACGAGCTCGGCGTGATGCACCGGGACTACGAGATCGCCCGGACCAAGTACCAGAGCGTCGTCTCTCGCAAGGTGGAGGCGGAGATCGCCGAGGAGCTGGAGGCCATGAGCTCCAAGAGCCTCTTCAACGTCATCTCCCCGGCGGGTGTGCCCGCCGTCGCGGCCAGGCCGGATCGCTTCGGCGGCCTGCTCATCTCGCTGCTCATCGCCCTGGGCGTGGGCGTGCTCACGGGCGTGGTGCTCGAGATGCGGGATGACAGCATCCGCGACGGCCACGAGCTGCGCGAGCGGCTGACCCTGCCGGTGCTGGCGGTGGTCCCGAACATGCAAGGCAAGACGGAGAAGCGGGTGTTGATGCCCAGTTCGTCCACGCGGAACGGGATTTCTTCCCCCACCACGCTGAACTGAGGCTGAAAAAAGGAAGACTGAGGAGATGGGAATGGACAGGACGATAGAACGGGCGGGCAACTTCCTTCCTCGGGTGGACGAATCAGCGGGAAACCCGAACGCAGTGGATCGCAGGGTGGTCACGCTGACGGCGCCAGCCTCGGCTGCGGCTGAGCAGTACCGCACGCTGTACTACCGGCTCGAGCGGATGCGTGAGGTGAAGCCGATGAAGGTGATCGCCTTCACCTCGGCGATGCCGGGCGAGGGAAAGACGGTGACGGCGGTGAACCTCGCGCTGGCTGCAGCACGGGCCAACACGGAGCGACGCATCCTGCTGATCGACGCGGATCTGCGCCGCAGCCAGGTGGGCTCGGTGCTGGGCATCCGCGGCAAGCTGGGCCTGGCGGAGCTGCTGGCCGGTGAGTGTGATGTCCGGGACGTGGTGCGCCGCTTCAACGCGACCAAGCTGGCGGTCATCCCGGCGGGTGGTACGCCGGAGGAGCCCACGCAGGTGCTGGCCGGTGCACGGATGAAGCAGTTCCTCAAGGCGGTGCGGGACAACTTCGATGAGGTGTACATCGATCTGCCGCCCACGCTGCCGTTCGCGGACGCGACCATCCTGGGCCACCTGGCGGACGGGGTGCTCATGGTCGTCCGTGCCAACGTGACGCCCACCAAGGCGATCAACCAGGCGGTGGAGCAGCTCGGCGGAGCACCGATCCTGGGCTGCGTGCTGAACGGTGCGGAGGTGGACACCACTCCGTACCTGAAGAACTACATGAAGTAGGGCCGGTGGCGCCCCACCGCTCTCTGCTCGTGCAGGGGGAGCGGTGGGAGACGCCTCGTGGGAGTGGGTGGGTGGGTTGGAGGGGTGCACGTGCTTCGGGTCTTTCACCACTATTTCTCTGGCAGGAAGCTCACTTTCTTTCTCGCGGAGAGCACAGCGATCACGCTGGCTTGTGTCCTCGGGGCCGCGGGTTGCGCGTGGATGTTTGCGCCCGCGGGGATTCGCCCGCCGCTGCTGCAGCTGCTGCCCACGCTGCTGGGGCTGAGCGCGGCGTTCGTCTTGACCTTCCAGTTCACGATGTACCTGCTGGATCTGTATGATCTGCGCGTGGCCGCCGAGGATCGGCAGCGCGGCTACCGCTTCCTCAAGGCGGCGGGCGTCACCGCGGCCGTGGTGGGCATGGGGACACTGCTGGTGGCGCTGGCCTTTCCGGTGCAACTCCCGCCAGGCACGCTGCTGGGCGGTGCGATGGGAGCGCTGGCGGGCACGCTGACGGTGCGCGTGGCCATCCACGCACTATTGGGAGAGCCCTCTGCGGTGCTGCTCATCGGGGACGGCGTGAAGGCTCGGGCCGTGATGAAGGCCGTCGAGGAAGGCGGCGAGGGTGGCTACAAGGTTGTCGCCATGGTGGATCCGCGCAGGGAAGGCGTGGGGCCGCTGGAGGAGATGGCCGAGCGTCTCAAGGCCGACTTCGTGGTGCAGGCCGCGGACGACATGCGCGGCGCCAACTGGGTGAATGGGCTGCTGCGCTGCCGGCTGGACGGGCGGCTCGTGTATGACGCCGCCGGCTTCTGCGAGCGTGTGCTGCGCCGCATCCCCGTGCAGTTCCTGCGCGCCAGCGACTTCGCCTTCGCGGACGAGCTGACCCAGTCGCCGCTGCAACGGTCCTTCAAGCGGGGGTTCGACATCTTCGTCGCGTCACTGCTGCTGGTGCTGGCCTCGCCGGTGTTGCTGCTGGTGGCCCTGGCCATCAAGCTGGACTCGGCGGGCCCCGTGTTCTACCGGCAGGAGCGCGTGGGGCTGGGCGGCAAGTCCTACTGGCTGTGGAAGTTCCGCAGCATGCGCACGGACGCGGAGAAGAACGGCGCGGTCTGGGCCCGGGCCAACGATGACCGCGTCACGCGGGTGGGCCGCTTCATCCGCAAGACGCGCATGGATGAGATTCCCCAGGTCTTCAACGTGCTGGTGGGGGACATGAGCTTCGTGGGGCCTCGGCCGGAGCGCCCCGTGTTCGTCGAGCAGCTCAAGCAGCAGATCCCCTTCTACGGGCTGCGCGAGGCGGTGAAGCCGGGCATCACCGGGTGGGCGCAGATCCGCTACCCCTACGGGGCCTCGGTGGAGGATGCGCGCAACAAGCTCGAGTTCGATCTGTACTACGTGAAGAACGGTTCGCTGTTCCTGGACATCGGCATCATCTTCCACACCGTGCGGCACGTGCTGCTCGGGCGTGGAGCGCGGTAGGGGCGGAGTCAGGCATCATGGTGGAGTGGGCGGGAAGGGGACGGGCAATGTCGGTGATCGATCTGGAGTCGACTCTCCAGGAGTTCTGGGGGGAAGAAGCGAAGGCCGCCCGGCAGGAGGGGCGGAACGAGCTGTTGCAGCCTCAGGTGGGTCGCCCGACGCGCATCGTGGCGATGGGCGGTGGCACCGGGCTGCCAGTGGTGCTCCGGGGCCTGGCTCGGCGGGCCCTGCCGAAGCCGGGGGATCCGGGGGTGGAGATCACCGCCGTCGTCACCATGAGCGATGACGGGGGGAGCTCGGGCCGGCTGCGGCGCTCGCAGGGCGTCCTGCCGCCGGGGGACATCCGCAACTGTCTGGTGGCGCTCGCGGGGGGCAAGGGGGCGCTCGCGGAGGTGTTTCAGTACCGCTTCGGTGGGGCCAAGGGCCTGGCCGGGCACGCGCTGGGCAACCTGCTCATCGCCGCCCTGGCGGAGCTCAAGGGGGACTTCCTGGAGGCGGTGCGCCTCTCCGGAGAAATGTTGGGAGCGCGCGGCCAGGTGCTGCCGTGCACGCTGGCCCCGGTGCAGCTCGTCGCCCAGATGGATGACGCCACCGAGGTAGTGGGCGAGCGCAACATCGTCCGCGCCCAGGGCCGGGTGCGCCGGGTGTCGCTGAGCCCTCGCTCGCCTCCTCCAGCCGAGGGGTTGCTCGAGGCCATCCACAGCGCGGATCTCATCGTCATCGGGCCCGGTTCGCTGTACTCGAGCGTCCTCCCCAACCTGCTGGTGGATGGAGTGGCTCAGGCCCTGCGCGAGTCGCGGGCGCTCAAGGTCATGGTGTCCAACCTCATGACGCAGCCTGGGGAGACGGACGGCATGGACTGCCTGGAGCACGTCAAGGCGATCATCGAGCACGCAGGGCCGGTGCTCGATGCGGTGCTCATCAATGGCACGCCTCCGCCGCAGGAGGCCATCCAGCGCTATGCCCGGAAGGGCGCCTATGTCATCCCGGTGAACCGCCGCGAGCTGATCACCGCGGGCGTCATCCCGGTGGAGGCGGATCTCCTCAAGGAGGGGTCCAAGATCCGACATGACAGCCGGAAGGTCGCTCGCTGCCTGCTGAAGATGGCCCGCAGCGGCTTGTAGCCGGCTTCGGGCGTTCCCACCTTGCACGCGCGCGGACCCTGGGGGGCTCGCGCCTTTGGGGAGTCCTGCCTACATGGAAGCCAGAAAGCTCACACCTGCGCCGAGCGTCCAGGAGGTGACGGATCGGACCGGGTTCATGGCGCTCGAGCCCGAGTGGAACGCGCTCGTCGAGGAGACTTCCCACGAGCTCTTCTACCGGCACGAGTTCCTGCGCATCTGGATCGACAACTTCGCGCCCTCGGCGCAGCTTCGGATCCTCACCCTGCGGGACTCGGAAGGGCGCCTGACGGCGGCCCTGCCGCTGATGGCCGAGCGCACGACGATGTACGGCATCCCCGTGCGGCAGCTCTCGGGGACGGCCAACCCGCACTCGTGCCGCTTCGATCTGATCGCCCGGGAGCCGGAGGCCGCCGCGGCGATGTTCCTGGCGTGGCTGCGCGCGGACCGGAGCTGGGACGTGCTGCGGCTGACGGACGTGCCGGAGGGCGGCGCGGGCTGGGAGCTGCTCGAGGAGGCGCGGCGGGCGGGGCTGCCCACGGGGACGTGGGAGTCGCTCCAGTCTCCCTATGTTCCGCTGCCTGCCACTCGGGAGGCCTTCCAGGCCACGCTGCAGGCGAAGTTCAAGGCCAACTGCCGGCGGCGGCGCAAGAAGCTGGAGGAGAAGGGCCGCGTCGAGCTCGAGCGGGTGGAAGGCGGCCTGGAGCTGGAGGGCAAGCTGGAGGAGGGCTTCGCGCTCGAGCAGAGCGGCTGGAAGGGGCAGCGCGGCACGGCGATGGCGCAGGAGCCGGGCACGCGAGGCTTCTACACGGAGCTGGCGCGGGATGCGGCGTACGCGGGCCGGCTGTCGCTCCACTTCCTGCGCCTGGACGGGCGGCCGGTGGCCTTCCAGTACGGCCTCACCTTCGGCGGGCGCTACTTCCTGCTCAAGCCCGGCTACGACGAGAGCCTCAAGGAGTGCAGCCCCGGCCAGCTCCTGATGGACGAGGTGCTGGCCGACTGCATCTCGCGCGGACTGCGCGAGTTCGACTTCCTGGGGCCGGACATGGTGTGGAAGCGCGACTGGACGGAGAAGGCCCGGCGCCACACCTGGCTCTACGTATTCAACGACTCGGCCTTCGGCCGTGCCCTGTGCGCGGCGAAGTTCCGGTGGGTCCCGACTGCGAAAGAGGTGGTGGCGCGATGGAAGAAGTGATCTTGAATCAGAAGCTGTTCGTCCCCTCTCTGCCCACGCTCTGGCCGAGCATGCTGTGGGGACGCTCGCAGGCAGCCCACTTCCAGCCGTTCAGCGCGCCGAACGTGCGCTACTTCTACTTCGCCCGGAACGCCGTCTGGCTCACGGTGAAGATGCTGGGGCTGGACAAGGGCGAGGTGCTCATGCCGGCCTACCACCACGGTGTGGAGGTGGAGGCAGTGATCGATGCGGGCGCCACGCCGCGCTTCTACCGCGTGGGCTCGCGCTGGGACGTGGATCTGGAGGACGTGGAGAAGAAGATCGGCCCGAAGACGAAGGCCCTCTACCTCGTCCACTACGCGGGCTTCCCGGGCCCGGTGGCGGAGATGCGCGAGATCGCGGATCGCCATGGGCTGCCGCTCATCGAGGACTGCGCGCTCTCGCTGCTGTCCTCGGACGGCACGATGCCGCTGGGGACGACGGGGGACATCGGCATCTTCTGCCTCTACAAGACGCTGCCGGTGCCCAACGGGGGCGCGCTCACCATCAACGGCCCTCGGCAGTACAGCCTGCCGGAGCCGCCTCCGCCGCCGCCAGCCTCGACGTTCAGCCACACGGTCTCCGCGCTGCTGCAGAACCTGGAGCTGCGGGGTGGGGCGGTGGGCCGCGGGCTGCGCAGCTTCATCCGCAGCGTGGGGCACGGCACGGTGAAGGCCGCCAACATCGAGCGCGTGGCCACGGGGACGCAGCACTTCAACCGCGAGCACGTGGATCTGGGCATGAGCCCGCTGACGAAGCGCATCGCCCTGGCGCAGGACATGGAGGCCATCGTCGAGAAGCGGCGGCGCAACTACTTCTTCCTGCTCGGGCGCCTGCGGGACATCTCCGCGCCGCTGTTCAACCAGCTGCCCCCGGGCGTGTGCCCGCTCTTCTATCCGCTGGTGGTGGAGGACAAGACAGAGGTGCTGGGCAAGCTGCACGCGCAAGGCATCGACGCCATCGACTTCTGGAACCGCTTCCACCCGGCCTGCGATGCGGCCTCCTTCCCCGAGGTCGCTCAGCTGCGGCGCTCCATCGTGGAGATCCCTTGCCACCAGGATCTCAGCCCCGAGGTGATGGCGGCCGTGGCCGCGGCGACGCGCGAGGCGGTGAAGACGGATCGTCGCTCGCGCAAGCGCACGGGTTGATTCCCTCTCTCTGAAAGACGAGTTCCATGATTCGTGAATCCGAGGTGACGCCCAAGCCGCAGCCTGCCCAGTGGCTGCGGGTGGAGATCGTCCACGAGCTGTCCGCGCTGGCCCGGATGCGCTCCGAGTGGGATGCGCTGCTCGAGGCCAGCGACGCGGGCCCCTTCAATGCGTGGGAGTGGATCTACCCCTGGTGCCGCCGGATCGCGCCCGAGCGACGGCCGCTGATCCTCACGGCGAGGGATCGCAGCGGCGCGCTGGTGGGGTTGATGCCGCTCGGCTTCGAGCTGTGCCATGTCCTGGGCCGCCAGGTGGGCCGGCTCTCCTTCCTGGGAGAGACGCACGTCGGCAGCGACTACCTGGACGTGGTGGCGCGCCGAGGCATGGAGGAGGCGGTGACACGCGCCTTCGCCAGCGGGCTTCGGGAGATGCACGGCGGCTGGGATGTGCTGGACCTGCTGGATCTTCGCGAGGACTCGCTCACGGTGAAGGTGCTGCGGGAGACGTTCCCGGAGCTGGAGGTCCGGCTCACGGATCGCTACGTGTGCCCGTACGAGAGCTTCACGCCCGGAGAGCCCTTCGACGCCTTCCTCAAGCGCACGGGCCGGCGGGACAACTACCTGCGTCGGCGCAAGTGGCTGGAGAAGCAGGAGGGCTATTGCATCGAGCGCACGGAGGCGCCGGGGGCGCTGGCCGGGCCCATGACGGACTTCTTCCGGCTGCACGCGGCGCGGTGGGCCGCGGACGGCGGCTCCCAGGGCATCCAGAACCATGGCGTGGAGGCCTTCCACCGGGACGCCACGCAGCTGCTGGCCGAGCGGGGCCTGCTGCGCCTCTACACGATGAAGGTGGGCGGCCAGGCCGTCGCCTCGGTGTACGGCATCCTCTACCGGGACACGTTCATCTACTACCAGTCCGGCTACGATCCGGAGTGGCGCAACCGGAGCGTGGGGCTGGTGCTCGTGGGCGAGACATTCAAGGACGCCATCGAGTCGGGCCTCACCGAGTACGACTTCCTCCGAGGGACGGAGACGTACAAGTCGGACTGGACGACGAAGCAGCGGCGCACGGTGGCGGTGCGCATCCACGCCACCCAGGGTGCGGGGCGCTGGTTCACGCGCCGCGAGGAGCTGGCGCGCGATGCTCGAGAGATCGCCAAGCGCCTCCTGCCCGACACCACCGTCGAGCGGATCCGCCGGCTGCGGCGGCGCCAGTCCGCGGAGTGAGGCTCAGGGAGCTTGGCCGATTTCCTTGCGGAGCTGCGCAATGGCGGCGTCCAGCCCTGGCGGCTGGTGCTCGCGCGGCACCTCCACGGTGAAGCGCTCGAAGTACTGGAGCGCCTTGCCGCGGTTGCCCGACTGCAGGCTGATGAAGCCCAGGAAGAGCAGCGCCTCCTGGGCGCCGGGGTAGGTGTCCGCCAGCTCCAGGAGCTCCTTCTCCGCACCCGAGCCGTCCCCTCGGATGGCGTTCAGCACCCCGCGGTGGACTCGCGACTCGATGTGGAACGGATCGATGGAGAGCGCCTTCTTCGTGACCTTCTCGGCCTCTTCGAGCTGCCGGCTCCGGATCAGCTCGTGCCCCACGAACCCTGAGGCCTCGAGATCGGTCGGGTTGGCGCGCAGCCGCTCCATGGCCTCGGCGAGCTGCGCGTCCTCCTGGGGAGGCATCGGTTGCTGCGGCTGCCCCATGCCGGACTGTCCAGGGGGAACCCGCCCCGTGGCCTCCATGCCCTCCTCGCGCGCTCGCAGATTGGACACCAGCAGGAAGGTCAGCCCCCCGAAGAAGACGACGACGCCAGCGCCCCACAGCGCGCCCACCAGCTGTGGGTTCCGAGCGGCGAAGCCCGTCGGGGCTGGCGCCGCCTGTCCGGAGCCCGGTGCCGCCGAACTGGAGCTGCCAGACGGCCGGGTCGTCCCTGGCTTGCGCTTCTGGACGTACTCGTCCCGGGCCCGCAGGGCGGCCGCAGCCGCGAGCTCCAGCCGGGACTTCTCCGCCTGGAACTGCTCGGGGGAGAGGGTGTGCTTGTCCGCTACCAGCTCCTTGAGCTGCTCGATGAGCGACTGAGCGCGCCGATCGAGATCGTCCAGCACGCCATCCTTCTGGGACTCGGGCGTGGAGGGCGTGCCGCCCTTGCGCCGCTGGAGCAGCAGGAAGCCAATCCCGCAGAGCAGGGAGACCACGAGGGCGATGATGCCCGGCAACCAGTTGGTCTGCGGCGTCATCGATCCAGCTCCCGGCGCACGGCCTGCAAGTAGGGATCCTCGGCCTCGGGGGCGGGCGTCGAGGAGGCGGCAGGGGGGATGGTGGCGGTGGGCTCAGGCCCCCGCTTCACTTGCCGCGAGATGATGAAGAAGCCGCCCAGGACGAGCGCGAGGGGCCCCAGCCACACGAGCCAGTTGAAGCCGTGCCGCGGGGGCTCCAGCAACACCCACTCCCCGTAGCGGGCCACGAAGTAGTCGACGACCTCCTCATCGGACTTCCCCTCCGCGACGAGCGCACGGACCGTGTCGAGCTGGGCCCGGGCCATGGAGGCCGGGCTGTCGGCGATGGAGACGCCCTGGCACACGGCACAGCGCAGGGCCTTGCCGAGCTTCTGGACCCGGGCTTCGAGGGCGGCATCGGCGAGTGGATCGCTGCCACCCTTCTGGGGCGCGTACTGGCCGGTCACGAGTCCGGCGGCGAGAGCGAGAGAGAGGAGGACAGAAGTCATGAGGGGTACTCCGGGCGCGGCTTACCTAGCGCCACGGCGCAGTGTTGCACAGCGAAACCTTCATCGGGGCGGCCATCTTCCCGGCCAGCCCCTGCCTGCCTGGCCATTCAGCCCCTCATGTCCTCTTCATCCTCGGGCACCGGATCGCCCTCGGGGGGGAAGTCCTCCTCCACGGGCATGTCGGTGTCCTCGGGGAGGGGCGCTTCCGGAGGGGGCTCCTCGGCGTAGTCCCCAGCGGGCAGCTGGTCGTCTCGGCCGATCGCCTGGAACGCGGCGACGAGGCCCACGGGCAGCAGCCCTCCGAGGAACATGATGGGCCCCACCTTCAGGTCCATGTTCACCAGCACCCAGGCCACGGCAATCACTGTGATCCCAGCGGGCACGAAGCGCAGCCAGATGGGACGATCCACCTCGGGCCGGAGCATCAGCAGCACCAGGAGCGCCAGCAGCCCCAACTGCACCGTGGAGCCGATGGGGAGATGCATCCCCGATACCCGGAGGCCCCCCTCACCGCCGTACACCGAGTCGACGGCCGGGCGTGGCACCTCCCCAATGCGAACCCGCTCCGCGGCGGTGCGGTAGCCCGTGTTGGAGACCTCGCCCTCGACATGCCAGGTGAAGAAGAGCGCCAGCACGCAGATGACGACGCCCGCGAACGCCAGGATCCGCTGGCCCCGGACCAGCGCGCGGGGTTCGAAGAGCTCAGAGAGGCCGCCCCGGCCCGCGAACACCTTGCCCCACTGATCCCGCGCCACCAGCACCGTGCCGCCAATCCACAGCAGCGGCTGGAAGCTGAACTCCAGCATGGGCAGTGAGAAGCCCGCGGCCAGCGCCGCATACGCGGCCGGCACGGCGGGGGGGTAGAACGACTCCGGCACCCAGTCGACCAGCGGGTTGGGCTCACCCGAGTAGCGGTACTCCCGCGCCACCACGAACACGGAGCCCACCACCATCACGAAAGACCAGAAGGGGCCTGGCCCGGCCATGGAGGGGAGGATGGAGAGCACCAGCGCCACCATGTGCAGGATCACCCCCAGCAAGGTGGGCGAGTGCGCGGGGACGTGCTCCAGCCACTTGGGACCGGTATAGGCAGGCCGAGCAGGACGGGCCCTCGCGAGCGTGCCGCCCCCGCCCCCCTGAGCCTCCACCTCCGCCAGGGGAGGGGGCTTGAACTCCGGCATCTTCGCCCCGCATTGCTCGCAGTAGCGCAGCCGGGGCTCCGTCGCGACCTCGCCACACTCCGTGCACCGGTGCTCCATGGCTCGCTTTCCTTCGCGCCGTGCTCCTCCGGGGGCACGGCCTGAAGCTCAGGGGCTCACGGCCGGGCCGTCGTCGCGGTGGACGCGGCTCCCGTGGTCAGCTCCTTGATGCGGTTGGCCAGCGACTGGGGATCGATGGGACCCACGTGCTTGCCGAGGATGACGCCCTCCGCGGAGATGAAGTACGTCTCCGGCACGCCGGACACGCCGTAGTCCACGGAGATCCGCGAGCGCGGATCGACCAGGTGGGGGAAGCTGGCCCCCATCTCCTGGAGGAAGCCGCGCGCGTTCTCGTCGGTGTCCTCGAAGACGATGCCGAGGAACTGGGCCTGCCCGCCGAACTCCCGGGCGCCCCACTCGAGCACCGGGTGCTCCATGCGGCAGGGCCCGCACCACGAGGCCCAGAAGTTGATGACGACGGGGCGGCCGCGGAACTGCTCCAGCTTGACCGGCTTCTCGCTGTCCAGCGAGCGCAGGGTGAAGGCCGGCGCCGGCTTGCCCGACAGCAGGAAGGGCACCGCGTGCGGGTCGCGCCCGAAGCCGTCCTTGAGCACGAACACCAGTGCTCCGCAGACAAGGACGGCGCCCAGAGTGATTGCCCAACCCTTCATGCGGCACCTCGGTTTGGTTCATTGCCTGCCACCGATGGGCCCGTGCTCGTGGCCGGAGCGCTCGTGGCCACCGCGACGCGCCGCCGGGACGGCCACAGCGAGATGAGCGTGCCCAGCACCAGGATGGGGATGCTGTACCAGATCCACCCCACCAGCGGGAAAATCCACACGTTGAGGCTCGCCGTGCCCCCTTGCGAGGAGAAGGCCATCAGCGAGAGGTAGAGATCCTCCTTCGCCGTCTCACGCACCGCGGGCGTGCCGATGGGATCCGTGCTGCGCTCGTAGTAGTTCAGCCGGGGCTGGTACTCCTCCACCTTGCCGCCGGGAGTCGTCACCTCCACGCGCGCCGCCATATAGGTGCGGTGGGGCTCCTGGCCCTCCTTGATGCCCAGGTACTTGAGCTGGTAGCCACCCAGCGACAGCGTGTCGCCCAGGCGCAGCGTCCCGGAGGTGTGCTGCACGTACGCGGACGAGGCCGCCACCGCCACGATGATGACGATGATGCCCAGGTGCACCACGTAGCCGCCGAAGCGCCGGCGGGCCTTGGAGGCGCTCTGGACGACGGCGGTGACGAGCCCCTCCTTGCGCTCGCTCATGCGCACGCGCACCGGTGCTGACAGCTCGCGCAGGGTGATGACGGTGGCGAAGCCGGCCAGCCCGAAGGTGAGCAGCGGGTAGACGCCGCGCAGCCCGGCCAGGTAGCACACCAGCGCCACCACCGCGCCCGTGGCGGCGGGGATGATGAACTGTCGCCGCAGAGCATCCTTGTCCGGGGTGCCCCACGGGAGCATGGGGCCCACGCCCATGAGGAAGAGCACCGCGATGCCGCCGGGCACCGCCATCTTGTTGAAGTACGGCTCGCCCACGCTCACGCGCACGCCGCGCACCGCCTCGGAGATGAGCGGGTACAGCGTGCCGAGCAGCACCGTGAAGGTGATGGCCACGAAGACCAGGTTGTTCACCAGGATGCTCGTCTCACGTGAGACGAGCGAGTTGATATTCCCCTGGGACACCAGCAGGTGCCCGCGCGTGGCCAGCAGCGCGATGGAGATCACCAGCAGGACGGCGATGAACACCAGGAACGTCGGCCCGATGTCCGACTGGGTGAAGGAGTGCACCGAGTTGAAGATGCCCGAGCGCGTCATGAACGTGCCCAGGATCGTCAGGATGAAGCTGGCCAGGGCCAGGCTCATGGTCCACAGCCGGAGCATCTGCTTGCGCTCCTGGACCATGGTGGAGTGCATGAAGGCGGTGGCCGTCAGCCAGGGCAGGAAGGAGGCGTTC
>NZ_DASPHO010000835.1:0-8268 GCF_035629615.1 Hyalangium sp.
CCCTGCTCCGGCCGCAGCGCCTCGCCGTTCTGGCCGTAGGCCACGAGGACATCATCGAGGGCCTTCTCCAGTGGCAGGCTGCGCGCATGCCGAGCCGCATCGGCTCCTTCAGCGACGACCCACCGAGCCTCCTTCTTCAGGCCCGCCTCCTTGAGAAGCACCGCGAGCCGTACGCCGGTCCACTCGCTGCAGCTGATCAGGCCATGGCTCTTCTGGGGATTTTCTCCTGGCCGCCCCGCGTGCTCACGTCCGCTGTTTCCCGCGCACTCGATGAAGTGAATGCGTGAGGTGGAAGGCAGCCGTCGCAGCGCTTCCAAGTCGAAGATCAACGGGCGTGTGACCAGCCCGTGGATGAGCAGCTCGTGTCGAGCCGGGTCAATGGCCGGGACTCCCGAGTGGTGCCGCTCGAAGTGCAGCGCCGAGGGCGTGATGATGCCGTACAGGGCCTGCAGGGGCGTGAAGCTGGCGCTCGTGGCCGGCGTGATGGAAGTGGGGTTGAACGACCGCGCCACGGTCTCGGACGGCGATCGCTCGCCATACCCCCGCCGAGGCCCACCCAGGCCGGGGAGCGTCGGTGCGGGAGCCTTCTCGGCGGCGACCGCGTCACGGGGCAAGAGCATGGCCATCGCTCCCGTTCCGCTGATCGACAGGAGACCTCGCCGGCTCACGGAGGGGGGGCCCGGCGGTGTTCCTTTCCTGTCTTCAGGATTTCCGTCATCACTCATCGTTGACGGACGATATCAGCCCCATGTGCTCCCACGTCGGGAAGTCTCGCCTGGAGTCCGCAGGTGCTGCTCATCGCGGAGGAGATCGTTCGTCTCTGAAACGTGACAAGACCGAACTTCTAGAATTGGGGTATTAAGCCGGCTCCCTCGTTGTCCCCCCATGAGGAGTCCCAGATGCGTCGTCTTGGCTCAGCCCTTCTTGCCATGAGCATGCTCGCCGGTTGCGGTGGTGTTGAATCCGAACCGTCCTCCGAGTCTCTCGAGTCCCCGTCCGTCGAGCGCCAGCAGGCGCCGCTCACCACCACGGATGTGGATGTCGCCCCGGAGTGTCAGGGCCTCCTCCACTTCGTGAACGGAGCGTCGTTCCAGACGCTGGATGAGTACCTGCCGAGCGACGTCGCCACCCACCTCGTCACCCTGCGCGCGTCGTCGCCGTTCGTGACGCTGGCGCAGGTCGCCGTGGTCCAAGGGGTCGGTCCGGCCCGTCTCGAGCAGATCGAGGGCGGCGCCCGCGCCGAGGGCTTCATTGGCCCCAGCTGCGTCGGCATCATGGACGAGCTCGCGGTCTCCACCGACGACTCCGCCGCGATGGTGTCGCTGGTCAACACCCTCAGCGACTCAGAGCTGCACGACGTGCTGCCGTACGCGTGGAATGGCGCCGTGAACCTCCTCAGCCTGCGCCCCTTCACCTCCGCCCAGGGCATCTCTGATGTGGCGGGGATCGGCAATGTGAGCCTCCGGAACCTCCGGAACGCGGCCACGCTGAGCCGGCCTCTGGAGGCGCTCATCGCGGCGGTGAACGCAGTACCGCAGTCGGGCTCTTACGGCGCGAACATGGCCCGCCACTTCGACTGGTGGCAGATCGTGACGGGCGGCTATTACCAGTTCGGTGGGCTGGAGTGCTTCGGGCTCGAACCGAACAGCGTCCCGTATGGCGCGACCCTCCGGCCGAACCTGGCCAACGCCGCCGAAGTGCGTGCCGAGATCGTGAGCACGGTGTCCACCGCCAACCGTCACAACCAGATCTCCAGCAGCGTGATCTCCGCCGGCTTGGCGAACCTGGACGCGCTGAGCGCGGGGCGCTCATTCAAGGGTTGCTACTTCAGCTACGCGAACGATCCCTGGAGCGGACACAACGTCGCCTTCTTCGTCGACACCGTGACCGGCTTCAGCGTGCTGACCGAGACCTACTGGAGCGAGTGACCCCTCCGAGCTCCGCGGCGAGCTGGCACCTGGCACCTGGCACCTGGCACCCCTCGTCCGGGCCCAAGGCCCGGAGAGAATTACCTGCAAATTCCGCTAGACGCGCTATTCAGGACAGGTTATTAAGTCTTAAGAAACGATGAAAGCGAGATAGATGCGACAGCGCGGGATGCTCTCCCGCCGGCGGGTGCCCGGCGACGACCGGGGACACGCTACGAATGGAAGGCTCCGGATCATGAGGACAGGCACGGCCATGCGACAAACGCACGCTCCCAGCAATCCTATTGAGTCGACAGTCATTGCGGAAGCTTCACATCCTGCCGTGTGGGCAAAGGTCGTGCTTCCGCCCTCCGTTCGTCAACTTCCTCTTGGCGCCAATTTCGACCCCGATCGATATTTGAGAGCTTCAGCGCTGCTGCAGCTCAAGGGGTACGACTATCTCCTGACCCTCTGCGGGCCCTTGGGAGCAGATGAGCGAGTGCTCGATATTGGCTGCGGGCCCGGTACCTTTGGCCGGCACCTCGCTGAGATGAATCCGGGCAGCGTGGTGACCGGCTCAGACATCTCCGCTGAGATGCTGGCGCTTGCCCGAGAAATTTCGCCTCGCGAGCAATACAGCAATCTCCATTTCGCCGAGGCCGACCTCCGTAACCTCGGCAATCACTTCTGGGATGGCGAGTTCGACCTCGTCTTGTCGAACTATGCATTTCACTGGATGCTCTCGGATGAAGACAAGGCAAGGGCCTTCACCGGCATCGGGAGCATCCTGTCCGCAAAAGGCAAGGCGTTCCTGTATTTCTCCGCAGGGGGCGCGTTCAAAGAGCTCTTCGAGGCGGGGTATTCGGTGATAGCCCGCCCCAGCTGGGCACACTACTTCGATGGCGGGACCTTCAAACACCCACCGCTTCCGACGTTCAAGGAGATCGACAGCGCGCTTGGCAACTCACCGCTGAAGGCGACCCATCGGGAGCTCCGAACGGTATGGCGTCCGTTCTCGAGAGAGGATCTCGCAGAGTGGTTCGCCGTATGCATCCGTCCCTTCATGAACCGGCTCTCCTCCCTCCCGGATGCGGACCAGAAGCGATTCGCCCACGAAGTGGTGACCGAGTATCAGCTCAAGACCGAGGCTATTACGGGCTATCCCCGCGACACCTCCGGAGCGCTCTACATTCGAGACCTGGCCATCGTGCTGGGGCTGGAGAAGGCGTAGGACACTTCGCTCGCCCGGTGCGTGCCGTGCGCTGAGGAGGAGCTTCACCTCAGCGCGCGGAGTCCGATCCCAACGCGTCGCTCGAGCTCAGCTCGACGATGCTTGCGGCGAACTCTCCTTCCAGCTCGGCCTTGAAGGCGCCCGGCTCGCTCTTCGCACGGATGCGGCCATGGGCCGTCCCGCCCTCGGCGATGAGGGACACGGTGGCCTCCTGGATTGCATAGACCTCCGCGGGCCACGTGCGCGTCACTCGCAGCACGTAGCCCTTGCAGCCGCGCAGGTCTCCCGGCTGGTCCAGATTCGTCTTCTCGCACGCCAGCGCGAGCGAGTAGATGGCCAGGTTCGCGCTGCCCCCGCCACTGGCCGCGCTGCGCACCGTGCCGAGCAGCACCACGCCTTCCCCGGGCACGAGCGTGCGAGCAGCACGCATCAGCTTCTGGGGATCGCCCTGGCCCGAGCCCGTCTCCGCCGCCTTCAGCAGCTCGGAGGGCCGCAGGTAGCGCAAGCTGGCGTCACCCAGCAGCGTGGCGTTCAGGGTGAACTCCTCGTGGATCCGCTTCTTGGCCACCCCGTCCGCGGGGGACTCATAGAAGCGCATCTCCAGGCCCGGGAGCTGAGAGCTCCGGGCCGCACAACCGGACACGAACAGCGCCGCGAGCGCGGCGCTCCAGGCGAGTCTGACATTCATGGGTGCATCCTCCTGTCGAAGCAGCGGTGGCCTACCGGTTCGCTGACGGCGTCTTCACGCCCGGCGCCTGCTCCTCGGGCGCGAGGACGATCTCGATGCGGCGGTTCTGGCTCTTGCCCTGCGGCGTCCTGTTGGAAGAGATGGGGTGGTGCTCGCCATAACCCACGGCGGAGAGCCGGTTCGCGGGCACGCCCTTGTCCTGGAGCAGCTTCACCACCGCGAGCGCGCGCGTGGTGGACAGCTCCCAGTTGCTCGGGAACGGGCCCTTGGAGTCGGTCGGCACGTCGTCCGTGTGTCCCTCCACGCGGACGAGCTTTCCCGCAATGTTCTTGAGCGCCTCCGCCACCTTCTCGAGCGCCGCCTGGCCCTCCGGGTTGATCTTCACGCTGCCGGACGAGAAGAGGATCTTGTCCTTCATCTTCACCACCATCCGGCCCTTCAGCTCGGACAGCTCGATCTTCCCGGTCTTGATCTCGTCCTTGAGGCTCTGCGCGAGCGACTCGTACTGATCGGACTTCTTCTCCAGCTCCGCGCGTGCCTTCTCCAGCTTGTCCTTGGTCTGGCCGAGCGACTCGGCGAGCGCTGTCAGCTGCTCCACCTTCTTCTGGAGCTCATGCACTCGGGCCTCGCTGGCGGCGAGCGCCTCGTCGGACCTGGCGCGCTCTTTCTGCGCGGCCTCCAGCTCCGACGAGAGCTGCGCCACCTTCGCGTCGAGTGACTTGGCCTTCTCCGACTCGTCTCCGTACTGCCGGCGGTAGTTCTCCGCCTCCACGGCCTTGGCGTCGAGCTGCGACTTCGACACGCCGCAGCCCAGGAACAGCCCCATTGTGGCAAGCGACACGATCGTCCGGTTCATACGTCCCTCCTAGGGGCCCGACTCTTCGCAGAGACCTCGTGTGCGTGAAAACGGCCCCGGGTGCGTTCTACGGCTGCAATTGCGCAGTGGGATCGCAGTCCTCCAGCGTCGCTGTGCCGGAGCTGCGGGAACGTTCACCTGAGAACGGGTTCTTCTTCCAAGCGAGGATGCCCAGGGCTGGGGTTCACAGCCTCACGGCGCGGTGGCGCCGCGCACGATCGGGATCACTCCGGCGGTGTAGCGCACCTGCGGCGACTGACCGAGCGTCTTCAGCCGGTCATGGGCGATGACCATCAGGAGCGCGTAGAAGCCGCAGGACACGAGCACGTGCCACCACGCGTGGAGCTGCGGGTTGGGGATCCCCATCGCTGGGAGCGCCTCGTTGAGGGTGCTGCATTGCCGGATGTCGGTGACCCACAGCACGATCGCCAGCACATAGGAGCCGATGCCGAGCCGGTAGATGCGCCGGGCCGTCGCGTCCTGGCTGCGGCGATGGATGAGGTAGACGCGCACGAGCGCGAACACCTCGAGCGACGCGAAGCTCGCCTGGAAGAGGTAGAACTGCAGGCGCCCCCGGGTGAACGCCGACAGGCATGTGGTGAACACCGCGTAGCCGAACAGCGCGAGCGGGAACCAGCGCCCGAACCGTGGCCCGGGCCGGTTCTCCACCAGGATGTAGACCATCACCAGGGCCAGGTAGAGCATCGGCAGCTCATCCATCATCTGGAACTGGAATAGGAGCGTTGCGTGGAACGCCATGCTGCCGAGCCCCACCACTGACACCATCGCGAACGCGAGCATGAAGCGGCGCTCCAGCACTTGACGATGGAGCACGATGCCAAGCACCCCCGCCAGCACCATCGCCAGGCTGGAGACCGAGTTGAACAGCTCGCACACGTAGTGGAGGTGCTCGTAGTTCGTCTCGCACCAGTCCACGGTTGCGGTCTTGGGTCCCCAGAAGCCTGCGTCCGGCGCTTGCATGATGGACGGACGCTATTCGGCGCGGGGAGGGGCGTCCACAGGTCCTCGTGGTCAACCGAGACGGTCAGGAGCGGCAGGCACTGGGACGCACCTACGAGCGATGGAGAGGAGAAGAGCTTTGTGGGGACGGACATTGGGTTGGGAGACAGGGTGGAACAGTTCTCATTTTGAGCCTGGTCACTTTTCGTAACCAAGGCTATTTTCACGACCACCCAGGGGTCTTGCAAGGAGGCACATTCATGTCACCGAGTCACATCCAGGTGTCCCACGGCTCGTGTGTGGCGGCACGCGAGGTTCTGAATCGCGTCGGCGACAAGTGGAGCGTCCTCGTCGTTTCGTTCCTGGGCGGCGGGCCCCTGCGCTTCAACGAGCTGCGGCGCACCATCGAGGGCATCTCGCAGCGGATGCTCACGCTCACGCTCAGGGGACTCGAGCGCGACGGGCTGGTGACACGCACGCTGTACCCGTCCGTCCCGCCACGCGTGGACTACGAGCTGACCGAGCTCGGCAGGACGCTGCTTGAGCCCGTTCGAGTGCTCGCGGCGTGGGCCGACAAGCACCGGTTCATGATCCAGGAGGCCCGCGATCGCTACGACCAGAAGGACGCGCGCGAGAAGAGCCGCCGGGCTACAGGCGAGAGGGCACGGCTGGTGGGACGTCCGAGAGGGTGAAGCCCACCGTGTTGCAGCCATCCGTGCTCGCCGCGAGGACAGTTCCGCCGTGCATCTTGGCTCAAGGCTGGGTCGACCTCCTCGAGCTGCTGGCCCCGTTAGGCGTTGCTCAGGGTCGCCTGAGACAGGTCCGCTAGGCGCTGGCTGAGATGCTCGCCCCAGGCCGTGCGAGGGGTGCCATGCGGTCTGTCACTTGGTGACCAAAATTGTCACTCCAGGGCAGGGTGCCCGGAAGGAAGTCCCTAGACTCCGCGGATTTAGCCCGAACCGGGTAGGTGGCACGGGCACTGCTTTGGCCACGCCACACGGTCCCCCACACGACATGCGCTCCCAACGGAACCTTCGTTCCGTGTAGGGGACGTGTGTCCCATGGGGCCGTGAACCCGAAGAGGAGCCTCATGACACATGCACGACGCTATGCAGCTCACATGCTGTGGATGACGGCGGTGTTCGCCGTTTCGTTATGGAGCAGTGGAGCACGCGCAGAGCGACCACCGGAGCCAAGGCCTCAGCGGAGCGTGCTCGTCACGACGTTCCTGAACTCGATGGTCATCGGAGAGGAGGGCTCCCTCTGGGTATGGGGCAGCGCCTCGGGGCAGACCGCGGGGACCTTGCCGCAGATTGAGCTGGGCCAGGCCACGCCGGTGCGGATGCCAGGTATGAGGGATGTGGTGTCCATCTCCAGCATGGGCGGGTTCTCCCTGGCGCTGATGAAGGATGGCACCGTGCAGGCCTGGGGAGCCAACTTCCAAGGCGAGCTCGGCATCGGCACGACGGAGCTGCCGCGCAGGCGGGTCCAGGTGCTGGGACTGACGGACGTGGTGTCCCTCTCCGCGGGGACCAACCACTCGCTGGCTGTTCGCGCGGACGGGACGGTGTGGGCTTGGGGCTCCAATAGTTTCGGCCAGCTCGGAGATGGGACGACCCAGGGGCGCCTCGTACCGGTGCAGGTGCCGGGGCTGGCGGGCGTGGTCTCCGTCTCGGCGGGTACCACCCACTCGCTGGCGCTGCATGCGGACGGCACGGTCTCGGCCTGGGGGCGCAACAACTTTGGCCAGCTCGGGGACGGGACGACACAAGGCCGCACCGTGCCGGTGAAGGTCCTGGGACTGACGAAGGTGGTGGCGCTGGCGTCAGGGGGGTGGGCTTCCCTGGCCTTGAGGGAGGACGGCACCGTGTGGGGCTGGGGCAACAACTTCCAGGGTCAACTCGGGGAGGGTGCGCCCTGGCGCTCCACCGCGGCCCCGATTCCGGGGCTGGACGGCGTGAAGGCGATCTCCGTGAACAGCCACGGGCTGGCGCTGAAGAAGAACGGCACGGTATGGGCCTGGGGCAACAACGCCTCGGGGGCGCTGGGGGATGGAACCCAGATCTCGAGACCCACCCCAAGGCCGGTGCCGGGGCTGAAGGGCGCAGTGGCGGTGGCCGCGGGTGACAGCCAGTCGCTGGCGCTGAAGCGGGATGGAACGTTGCTGGGATGGGGAAGCAACTCGGGGGGCGCGCTCGGTACGGGCACCGATCGCCGGTTCTCGCCAGTCCCGGTGGTGGGAGTGACGGACGTGCGGGGGAGCGCCTCGGGCTTCGCATTTGCCCTGGCGGTGCTGGGGGATGGCTCCGTCTGGCAGTGGGGCCTCGGGGCGAGGCTCGGGGGGGAGATCGTGCGGCCTGAGGACGCCACCCCCACGCCGGTGGCGGGCCTGACAAACATGGTGGGCGTTGGTGCCGGTGAGGCGCACGCGGTTGCGGTCCGTGCGGATGGCACCGTGTGGAGCTGGGGTAACAACTATTTCGGCCAGCTCGGCACGGGTGGGACCGAAGCGAGCCTTACGCCCGTGCAGGCCATGGGGCTCGTGGGCGCGGTGGCCGTGGCGGCGGGCTCCTTCCACTCTCTGGCGCTGAAGCAGGACGGCACGGTGTGGGCCTGGGGTGCCAAC
>NZ_DASPHO010000836.1:0-13236 GCF_035629615.1 Hyalangium sp.
CGCGGCGCTGGCGGCCGGCGGAGGCTGGCGCGGTGGAGGAGCCGGCGCTCGGGGCTCGGGCGCCTCCGCAGCCATGGAGCCCGACGGAGAGGAGGCCTGGGGCTCCTCGGGTGGCGGCGGAGCGGACATCGTGGGCCAGAGCAGCACGGCAAGCACCGCCACGGCGAGCACCCCGGCGCCTGCGAGCGGTAGGAGGAGACGGGCTGAGACTCTCATGTGTGAACGCCCAGGTGCGGACTCCAGACTTACAGCCTTAACTTCCACCCACCGCCCTGGCGCTCGACACGGAGGATATAGGGCGTCTCTCGCACGGTGCCATCCCGGGCCACCTTCGCCTGAACGAGCACCGCGTCGGGATCCCTCCCGTCCACCGCCGCGTCCAGGACCTCCACGAGCTCCATGCCATGCTCGAGCAGCTCGCGCACCGTGTCCTCGCACGGCTGGGCGCCCCCACCCGTGGCCAGCATCGGCCCGAGCACCTTGCAGTCCCCCGCCGGCAGCGCGGCGAAGAAGGCACGCACGGAGGCCTGCGCCGCCTCCTTCTTCCTCGACTCCGAGGAGGCGCAGGCAAGCGTGGCGAGCGCCAGCAGGAGTCCGCAGGCCCTCGCCACCCTCACCGCGCCCCCGTGCCTGGGGGTGCAAGCCATCGCGCTCAGTAGCAGTTGGAGGCGAACAGCTCGTCGTCGGTGGCGGACATGAACTGGTCGTCGCAGTAGGCGCTGGCCAGCGCGTGGCCGTTGCGCACGCACCCATCGTGGTTGGTGGCATCCAGCGTGTACTGCGTGTCGCCGCCGCAGCCGCCGCCGCAGCGCCCGAAGCAGCTGCCCATCACCTTCGGGCGGGACCAGTGGTCCGGCTCACCGCACACCCACGTGCTGCCGTTCAGGTAGAACTCGTCCCCGCTGCACGAGGTGTGGTCGCCGAGCTGGGCGATCTGCTGGTTGCGCGTGTAGTCCCAGCCGCCATGCTGGCAGTCGTGCTTCGCGTACGAGTACCAGTTGTAGACGCCGCCGCAGCTGCCGGTCCACTTGCCGTTGCACTTCGCGTAGCTGCACAGCATGGTGTACCCGCGGCCCTGCTCGCCCATCACCGTGCGCTGCATCTGCACCGTGCTCGGGTACTCGGCCCACAGGCCCACCGCGCGCCGCAGGTACTTCGCCTCGGGCGTGGCCGCGTCACCGGAGGGCAGCTCCGCGTTGAGCGCGGCATAGAGAGCGGCCACCACCTCGCGATCCTTGTCCGTCATCTGCGTGTCCCGCCCGTTGGCCTCCGCGAAGCCATCCAGCGTGGAGACGCCGTTCTCCGCATCCAGCAGGCCCGTGAGCGTCATCCCGTCGAAGCGCACCTCGAGGCGGTACACGCCCGGCTCCACCTCGCGCGAGGAGAACTTCACCTCGCCGTAGGTGCCCTGGGTGGTCCCCGGCTCCACCGTCAGCTTCAGGCCCTCCGAAGGCTGCGCCCCCGGCTCCGTGGACGTACCGCTGGGGCTTCCACACGCGAACAACACCACTGCCGCAAGCGCTCCCAGAATCTTTCTCATACGACGAGACCCTCCCGGCCCAGGCGCTCTCTTGGAATTTGAGAGAGTGCGGGGAGGTGGCGTGTAGCGGATATGTCGCGAGCCGTTCAAGACGGGGCGCGTCAATCTCACGCGGCATCGCCAGAGGCTGGGAGCCTGGGTACGGGCTGACCTCAGTGTGGGTCAGCTCGTAGGGGGCTCACCGGAACGAGTTGACGCTGGTTGCCTTCAAACCGAGCCACAGCACAGACGGGCACCGGGTCCCCATCAACCGGGTGCGCCTCATAGTACCGGACTGGTTCGTGTCGAGATCCACGTCCGCGGAATCACCCACACGCATCCGCAGGATCCGCATGGTTTCGCGCGCTTTGTCAGAGCAGTCTTCCGGTCTCGGGCTCCCATCTGGCCGTAAGACCCGGAGCGGTACAATGACCACCCTCTTGCTTCCTACGAGCGGGGGCTCGAACCGACCTTCCCACCCGAGAAGCTTCATCTGGGTCGGGTCCACGTCCTGATCGAACCGGAGGACGGTCACCACCTGCTCGGAGACGTAGAGGTTGTGTGTCGAGTCGCTCGGGTGCTCCGACAACTTGAGCGTCCGGATCTTGTCACCAGACCCACTGGCCAGGGCCATGGAAGCCATGAGGACGAGAAGCAGGGCAACCCGGCAGGGCAGGAGGTATCGCAAAAACCACCCGACCTAGCAGGATGGGCAATAGGCGCACAACCTCAGAAGCCTTGGAGGTCTGCTGGACGCCCCCGGGCCGGAGATTTGGAGGGGTGGGCCTGCTGGCGGCGGCGCTTGGAACGAACCTGTCTGACAAGCAGACAGGTTCGGCAGGCGGCTCCCGGCAAGCGCAGGTTCCGGGTTTTGCCCAGGCCGCAGCTCCGCCGATACCCAAGGAGCCCCTCAGGCCGTGGGCTTGCGGAAGACGGGCAGCGGCCCCGCGGCGCGCTCGAGGACGGCCGCATCCTCGGGGAGGGACTCGTGCGCGCCGATGACGAGCAGCCCGCCAGGGACGAGCCGCTCCACGAGCCGCGTGAGCACCTCGCGCTGGAGCGGCGGCGCGAAGTACGTGAAGGCCACGTTCCGGCAGAGCACCAGGTGGAAGGGCCCCGCGGGCAGCTCCGCGCGCAGATCCTGGCAACGGAAGGTGGGCTCATCGCGGAGCTCGGGCGCGAGGCACTGCTCTCCTTTCGCCGTGCGGGTGAAGGCCTTCGCGGCCCACTCGGTTGGGAGCTCGCGCAGGGTTCCAGGCGGGTAGCAGCCCCGGCGGGCCCGGGCGAGCAGCGCCTCGTCCGCGTCGGTGGCGAGCAGCTCCAGCCGCAGCCCGGGAAACTCAGGGGCCAGCCCGAAGCGGAACAGGACGGCCACCGTGTAGGGCTCCTCGCCCGAGGCACACCCGGCGCTCCAGACACGGAACACGCTATCGCCTCGGCCTCGGGCATCGCGCAGGAGCGTGGGCAGGAGCTCCTCGCGCAGCACATCGAAGACACGATGGTCGCGGTAGAAGCGCGAGATGGTGACGCGGCAGAGCGAGTCGAGCACCTCCCACTCGGCCGGCTCCGCCTCCAGGCGCGCGCGGTAGGCCGTGGCACCCTCCAGCCCCAGCGCCTTCACACGGCGGCCGATGCGCTTGCATACCTGCCCCCGCACCCGGCGGAAGCCCTCCCAGCGCAGGCGCAGGCGCGGCGCGGCCCACTGCAGCAGCACCACGCACTCGCGATCCGTCATGTCTCCAAATCCCACCCACTCCCTGTGCAAGAGCGCCTCCTGAATCATGGGCAGCCGGGTGAGCCCCCGCCAGCGGGATCGTTTCTTCCTTGGGGAGGCGGGTGCGAAGGGGCTAAGTCCCCGAGCGCCTGCCCATGTCCCTCCCCCCTGCCCTCGGCAAGACACTCCTCGTCCTGCTGGCCCTGCTCGCACTCGGGCTGAGCTTCCGGCGCGCGCCCTATGCCGGGCCCAACCTCTATGGGTTGCAGGCCCAGGCCTGGCTGGAAGGACGGCTGGACGTGACAGGCCCCGCCGAGGACCTGAGCCTCTACGGAGACCGCTACTACGTGGCGTTCCCGCCCTTCCCCTCGGTGGTGCTGCTGCCCGTGGTGGCGCTCACGGGCCACGAGGGCGCGCCCTACCGTGTCCTGGCGCTCGGGCTGGCCGTGCTGGCGGCCTGGGTCGCGTGGCGCATCCTGGGGAAGCTGGAAGTCCCCATTCCTGAGCGGCGCTGGTGGGTGGCCGCGCTGCTCGCCGGCACTGCCTTCTGGTCCTGCGTGGTGCAGAGCGAGGCCGTGTGGTTCTTCGCGCACGTGGTGGCGGTGGTGTGCTCGCTGCTCGCGCTGAACGAGGCGCTGGGCAAAGCCCGCGGTGGGTGGGCAGGGCTCTGGGCGGGGCTGGCCTTCCTGTCGCGCCAGCTCTGCATCTACCTGGTGCCCTTCATCGCGGCGGCGGTGTGGCTGCGCCACGCGGAGGCAGGCCGGCGGCGGCAGGTGCTCCAGGCGGGCGCGGCGCTCGCGGTGGCGGGGGGCTGTGCCCTGGTGTACCTCGCGCTCAATGCCGCGCGCTTCGGCAACCCGCTCGACACGGGCTACGCGGGCATGCCCCTGACCGACTTCCTCGCCGAGCGCGTGGCGCGCTACGGGCTGTTCCACCCCGCCTACGTGCCCTTCAACTTCTTCCACATGTTCCTGGAAGGGCCCCACTTCGTCTTCGGCGGCCCCCGCCAGCTGGCGCCGCTGCACATGGGGGACATGGGCACCTCGCTCACCCTGGCCAGCCCCTTCATCTTCGTGGCGCTGGCGGCGCGCGGTCACCGCCCCTTGCTCGCGGTGGCCTGGGGCGCGGTGCTCCTCACGCTCGTCCACATGCTGCACTACTACAACAACGGGTGGGTGCAGCTGAACGCGCAGCGCTTCAGCCTCGACTTCCTGCCGGTGCTGTGGGTGCTGGTGGTGCTGGGCTCGCGGAAGGTCGAGCCGAAGGTGTGGAAGCCGCTGGTGGCCTGGGCGGTCGGCCTCAACCTCCTCGCGCTGTCGCTCATGCCGGTGCTGGTGCGGGCGCTGCGCCGGCTGTGACAGCCCCGCGTCCAGGGGTTCTCAGTGAGGGAGCTGCTCCCAGAGATCCGGCCCTGCCTGCCCCTGCTCCGGGAAGCGCTGGATGAAGTGGGCGCGGAACCACTGCCTGCTCTCCTCGGAGAGCTGCCGCTCCCCTCGCCAGCCCAGCACCACGAAGTGGCTCCGGGCCAGCAGCTCGCGCATGGCCTGCTGCGAGGCCGACGTCTGGAAGGTCTCCGTCGCATGCGCCAGGGGCTGGCCCGAGGACATGCCGCTCCGAAGCATCAGCGCATAGGAGTCCACCACCAGCGGCGCCCCGGGGATGCTCGGAGGCAGCCGTCCCGCGATGAGCCCCCACGCCGGCTCGAACGCGAAGAGCGGCGCGTCCGGCGGAACCTTCTCGCGAATGTAGTGGGCGAGCGCCAGCTGCTCGGGCGCCTTCAGCCGGAGTCCCCCGCTCAGGGAGGGCAGCGTCGGCAGCAGCACGGCCACGCACAGCAGCACGGCCACGAGCCGGGCCTGATGCGGAGACCACGCTCTGAGCCACTGGTGGATCGCCGCGGCCCCCACTCCCGCGAGCATCGAGTCCGAGGCGGCGAAGGTGTTGTACTGGTTCCAGTAGCTCGGGGAGGACAGGAAGGCGGTGATCGTCAGGATGTACGTCACCGCGAAGAACCGCTCCGCGGTCCGGGTCGCCTCGCTGGTCCGGAACGCGCGGACGGCCACCAGGACGAGCCCCAGCAGCGCCAGCGCCAGGCCCACCAGGCGGCGCTCGGGGAAGAGCTCGTACAGCCGGCCCATGTGGTTCAGGTCCCCATCCGCGGGCCGGAGCGCCTGGAAGAAGAAGACCTGGGAGAGGAACTCCGAGGGCGCCTGCAGGAAGAAGGGCCCCATGATGAGCGTGACCGCCGCTGCCGTCCCGAGCAGGAGCGTGGCCTGGGGCCTCCAGTCCCAGGAGAACGAGAGGGGACGAGACAGCAGCGCGGCGAAGAGCCAGATGCCTCCCAGCAGCTTCACCGAGACGGCCAGTCCGAACAGCGCCCCCGCCACGAGCCACCACGTCTTCTCCCGCCCCACGCGCGGCGGCACGAGCCAGGCATTGGCCGCGCTCAAGCACGCAAGGTTGAGGAGGGGCTCCAGGAAGGGGCCCCGCTCGATGAGGACTGTCTCGGGGAAGCTGGCATACACGAGCGCCGACACGAGCCCCGCCACGGGGCCCCAGATGCGCAGGGAGAGCCGGCCCACCAGGAAGACGTTGAAGGCGCCGCAGAGCGTTGCCAGCCACCGGGCCACCGTGAAGCCGGTGTCCGCACCCAGGAAAGAGCCCGCGACGGTGGCTGGCCACCAGAGCAGCACCGAGCCTGGAGGGTGGACGATGACGAAGTCCCGGTACGGCCAGTGCCCCTGGAAGAAGAGCGCCGAGGCCGAGTAGTAGAGCCCCTCGGCGTACTCGATGGGATAGCCGAAGGCACCGCCCTCTCGAGTGAAGGGGAGGAAGCGCACGACCCAGGCCGCCATGGCCACGAGCGCCAGCGCCCACACACCTCTTCGTTCCCAGCCCCGCTCCATTCCCGAGGGACGGTACCCATGCCCGCAGGAAAGTGAAAGGACGCTTGCTGTCCTACGCCTCGGAAGGAACCCAGGCGTTGCCCTCGGCCTCGCTCTCGTGGAGCGCGGCCTCGACCTCGGCCCCCAGCGGGTAGATGGTGAGGTGACGCACGGGCTCGCTGCCCCGGCTCACCGTCTCCAGGTGGTAGCGGCTGACGAGCCGGTGTTGCAGCTTCCGCAGCCTTGGCGGACGCGGGGCCAGCGGGACGGACACCCCCTCGCTCAGCACCCGCTGGATGGCGTGCTCGGCCTCCGCCACCGCCTCGCGCACCTCGTCCTCGTCCATTCCCTCCACCAACATGAAGGCCGAGCGCAACACCCGCCGCAGCTCCGCCGAGCTGTTGCGCTTCACCTCCTCCACCCGCGCCCCCGTCCGCTCGATGACGCGCCGCATCTTCGGATCGTTCGCCCGAGCGCGGAGCGTGAGGATGAGGTCCGCCGACTCCAGCCGCCCCACCACCCGCGCGTCCACCTTCAGCTCCCGCAGCACCCGGTCCAGCAGATCGCGGCTCACCGCGTGCGCATAGATGCGCGTCGGCCCGTTGTACGCCGCGGGGGCTGCCGGCGCCGCCTTGCTCCGAGGAGGAGGCAGCGGCGCCACGGACTGAGGCACCGGCTCCGCCCTCACCACGCCCCCATCCAGCCGCCGCCGCTCACCGCCCACCTCGCGGCCCGCCAGCAGCCGATCCACCGCCTCCGCCGTGTCGAGGTGCACCAGCACCTCGTCCCGGCCCACCATCTCCACCACCATGTCGAAGGTGGGCGGGGCCTTGCGCTCGCTGATCGTCTTCTGTGTGTTGCGCCGGCGCGCCTCCTCATCACTGAGCGTCACCGTGTGCACCCCGCCCACCAGATCCGAGAGCGTGGGGTTGAGCACCAGGTTCTCCAGTGTGTTGCCATGCGCCGTCGCCACGAGCTGCACCCCGCGCTCGGCGATGGTCCGCGCCGCCGCCGCCTCGGCCGAAGTGCCGATCTCGTCGACGATGATGGCCTCCGGCATGTGGTTCTCCACGGCCTCGATCATCACGTCATGCTGGCGGTCCGGCCGGGACACCTGCATGCGGCGCGCGCCACCGATGCCCGGGTGGGGAATGTCCCCGTCCCCGCCAATCTCATTGGAGGTGTCCACCACCATCACCCGCTTGTGCAGGTCATCCGCGAGCACACGCGCCACCTCGCGCAGCTTCGTCGTCTTGCCCACGCCGGGCCGTCCCAGCAGCAGCAGGTTGCGCCCGGTGCCGATGAGATCCTTCACCATGTCGATGGTGCCGAACACCGCGCGCCCCACGCGCAGCGTGATTCCCACCACGCGCCCCTTACGGTTGCGGATGGCGGAGACGCGATGCAGCGTGCGCTCGATGCCGGCGCGGTTGTCCTCGCCCGGCGGCCCCACCTGGGCCAGCACGTGCTCCAGGTCTCCCGGCGTCACAGGCTCCTCGCGCAGCCGCTGGGAGCCGCTGAGGAGCCGCGCCTCGGGCGGGGCCCAGATCCATCACCACCTCCAGGACCTCCGCCGGTGACAGCGTGCGCACGGCGGCTTGCAGCGGTGCGGGCAGCACGTTGACCAGGAGCTGGAAGTCGTCATCGGCCTCGACGCGCGTCTGTTCCATAGATGTGACCTCCTGGAAGATGTAGCCGCGGTGGCGGGACAGCACAGCCCACGGGAGTTGTACACGCTGGCGGGCAGGCGAGCGCTCCTTCCTCGCTTCGCCCCTGACGGCCAGGGCGTCCGGGCTGGCGTGCTGAGCCCAGGTACCCGACCCGGGAAATGCTCTTCCTCTCGAGACCTCCGGACTGCCCACGCGCCCGTCGGGCCCGTGACGCGCGGGCTCCCCCGCGGGCGAGACTTTCGCCCTCCAGGGCCATGCCCTCCGCTGGTGGGGTTCTTGCCTGGGACGGCAGCGGCGCCAGTCGCGCCAAGGGGGGTGCATGAAGGGACCGAGACACCGTTTGCGAAGACCCGGGGTATGGGTGGGTGTGGCCTCCGTGCTCCTGCTCGCCGGCTGCTACGGCAACTCGACGCAGAAGGTGACCACCACCGTCCCGCGGACGGAGCCCGAGGCACCGCCCGATCCCGTGGGTGAAGCGGAGGTGCCACGCGATGCGTGTCGACAGCCGAGGGACCCCGGCCGCGTCAGCCTGCACCGCCTCAACCGCGCCGAGTACGACAACACGGTCCGAGATCTGCTCGGGGACACGAAGCGGCCCGCGCGGGACTTCCCCGCGGACGACATCAGCTCGGCAGGCTTCGACAACGACGCGGACGTGCTCAGCATGAGCCCGCTGCTGCTGGAGAAGTCCTCTGCCGCGGCCACCCAGGTGCTGGAGGACGCCTGGAGGAAGGGCACCCTGCGCTCGTGCAGGCTCGACGTCGAGGACCCGATGCCGTGCGCGCGGGAGCTCCTCTCGCGCTTCGCCCGCCGGGCCTGGCGGCGGCCCGTGATGGACTCCGAGCTGGAGCGGCTGCTCTCCCTCGTCACGCTCTCCCGCCAGCAGGGGGACGGCTCCGAGCCTGGGATGAAGCTCGCCCTGCGCGCGGTGCTCCTGTCTCCGCACTTCCTCTACCGAGTGGAGCTGGACCCGGCACCGGCCTCGCCTGCACCGCACCGGCTGACGGATCTGGAGCTGGCGGCCCGCCTCGCCTACTTCCTCTGGAGCAGCACGCCGGACGAGCCGCTGCAGACGCTGGCGGAGGCCGGGGAGCTGCACGAGCCCATGGTGCTCGAGGAGCAGGTGCGCCGGATGCTCGCGGATCCAAAGGCCCAGGCGCTGGTGGAGAACTTCGCGGGCCAGTGGCTCTACCTGCGCGCGGTGGACGCCGCGGCGCCGGACCCGGCGCTCTTTCCCGCCTTCGATGAGTCCCTGCGTCGTGCCATGCGCCAGGAGACGGAGCTCTTCTTCCGCGAGTTCCTCACCAGCGACCGCCCGCTGCGGAACATGCTGGACGCGGACTTCACCTACGTGAACGACCGGCTCGCCGCGCACTACGGGCTGCCGCTCCCGGGCAGCGACACGCCGCGGCGCGTGAGCCTCGAAGGCCACCCCGAGCGCATGGGCCTGTTCGCGCACGGCTCACTGTTGACGGTCACCTCGCTGCCCACGCGCACCTCTCCGGTGAAGCGTGGGGTGTGGGTGCTGGAGCAGCTGCTGTGCTCGGCGCCCCCTGCACCGCCTCCCAATGTCGAGGGCCTGCCTCCTCCCGTGGATCCGAGCGCCAGCCTCCGCCAGCGGATGGAGCAGCACCGGTCCGATCCGGTCTGCGCAGGTTGCCACCACCTCATGGATCCGATCGGCTTTGGGCTGGAGAACTTCGACGCCATTGGCCGCTGGCGGCGCACCGAGGAGGGCTCGGGAGCGCCGGTAGACGCGAGCGGCACGCTGCCCGGCGGGACGGCGTTCGAGGGTGTCACCGGCCTGCGCCCACTGCTCAAGGAGGATGCGCGACTCGGCGAGTGCATCACCCATCAGCTGCTCACCTACGCCCTGGGCCGAGGCCTCACGGAGGCGGACACCTGCGCGGTGGCGGACATCACGCGGCAGGCCGAGGCGCGGGGTGGGCGGTGGCAGGACCTGATCATCGCCATCACCGGAAGCGAGCCGTTCACGCACCGGCGGGGAGAACCCGAGGAGGACACGCCATGAGCCACACCGCACTGTCTCGAAGGACCCTGCTGCGCGGCACGGGGACGCTGATGGCGCTGCCGCTGCTGGAGGCGATGCTGCCTCGCACCGTCCGGGCGCAGACCGCCGCGGTGCCGCGTCGGCTCGCGGTGTTCTACGTGCCGTGCGGCATCCACATGGCGAAGTGGACACCCTCGGCCTCCGGGCGGGGCTGGGCGCTCACACCCACGCTGCAGCCGCTGGCGCCCGTGAAGGACGACGTGCTGGTGCTGACGGGCCTCTCGCACTGGCCGGGCAGGCCGGAGCTGAACGGACACCATGCGGCCGGGACGGCGGCCTTCCTCACCTGCGCGCGCGCGAGAAAGACGGCGGGGACGGACATCTACGTGGGGATCTCCATGGACCAGGTGATAGCCAACCACCTGCAGGGGGCCACCCGCTTTCCATCGCTCGAGCTGGGCAACGATGCGGGGACGGGCGTCAGGGCGTGTGACTCCAGCTACAGCTGCGCCTACTCGTACAACATCGCCTGGGCGGGACCCTCGACGCCTCGACCGAAGGAGACCCGCCCCCGAGCAGTGTTCAACCGGCTCTTTGCGGGCTTCGATCCGGGTGAGTCGCAGGCGGAGCTCGAGAAGCGGCGTGCCTACGAGCGGAGCGTCCTCGACTTCGTGAGAGAGGACGCGAGGGCGCTCCAGGGCCGGCTGGGCGCGACGGACCGGAGGAAGGTGGACGAGTACCTGACGAGCGTCCGAGAGCTGGAGCGACGCGTTGACGCGCTCGAGCCCGACGGTCCGATGTGCCAGCCGGGCGAGGCGCCTGTCAACACGGACGACGTGCGCGCGAAGACGCGGGCGATGATGGACCTGATCGTCCTGGCCTTCCAGTGTGACCTGACGCGCGTGGTGACGTTCATGCTGGGCAACGCGCGCAGCGATCGCGTCTACGACTTCCTGGGCTTGAGCGACACGCACCACACGTACTCGCACCACCAGCGGGTGCAGTCCAACTACGACGCGCTGGCGAAGATCGACCGCTGGGAGGTGGAGCAGTACGCCTACCTGCTCCACCGACTGAAGGCGGTGCGGGAGACGGACGGATCGACGCTGCTGGACAGCGCCTTCGTCTACTTCGGCAGCGAGGTGGAGGATGGCAACTCGCACGGGCACAGCAACATGCCGGTGGTGGTGGCAGGGCGAGGAGGTGGAGCACTCACTCCGGGGCGCCATGTGCGCTACAGCGGGGAGCCCTTGGCCAACCTCTTCATCTCCTTGATGCAGGGCATGGGCGTGAACCGCTCCTCCTTCGGAGAGGACGGCACGGGACCGCTGCGGGGCCTGAAGGAATAGTCCCGGGAGGCGATAATCCCCCCATGCGCCTCCTTCCTCCTCTCCTCTCCCTCACGCTTCTCTGTGCCGCACCTCTCTTCCTGGTGGGCTGTGACTTCGGAGACGAAGACTTGCAGCAGCAGCCCGACGGTGGCACCTCGCCCGATGGCGGCTCCACGGACAGTCCGTTCGCGCGGGAGATGATCTCCGCCCACAACTCGGTCCGCATCAGCGCCACGCCCACGCCCAACCCGGCCCTGCCCGTGCTCACCTGGTCCAACGCGGCCGCCGAGAAAGCCCAGGCGTGGGCCGACCAGTGCAAGTGGGGGCACAATCCCCAACTTGGGAACTTCGGCGAGAACATCGCCGCGGCGACGCCCAACTCCCTGACAACAGCGGGCGTGGTGCAGAACTGGGCCTCCGAGGCCTCCTTCTACAACTACGGCACGAACAGCTGCGCGCCCGGCAGACAGTGTGGCCACTACACGCAGATCGTCTGGAGGACCACGACCCAGGTGGGCTGCGCGATGAAGCGGTGCACGCAGAACTCGCCCCTCGGGAGCTCCACGACGTGGGATTTCTGGGTGTGCGACTACTCGCCACCAGGCAACTTCGCCGGCCAGCGGCCTTACTGAGCGGGGATGGCTGTGCTCAGGCGTACGCAGAGGCACAGCTCAGGATGTGCGTCCCACAGCAGAGTGCGTGAAGACTCCTGCTCACTCCAAACACGACGCCTCCCGAGGTGAGAGCGCAGCTGGGAGACGGGACACCGCGAGGGGGCTCCCCGGCGCCGACGCCCGGCACGAACCTGTATGACAAGCAGTCCGGTTCGGAGAGGGCGCATCCGGCCGGTGCCCTTTCTTGAACTGAGGCGCTGACCTTGGGCTCTCCAGGGGTGAAGCAGCCAGCGGCCACGGGACAGGAGACCAGCTGAGGGCGACACGTTCCTCCCTGCAACCTGGGAGCTCACCTGCTGCAAGCTCCGTGTCGCCCGAAGGGTGGCCGAAGCCAGGAGACGGAGACTCAGGCGGGGAACCTGCTGTCGGCAGCGCCTCGAACCAACCTGTATGACGAGCAGACAGCTCGGGCGGAGGGCCGTCTGCCGGCGGCGCCTGTAACGAGCTTGTATGACAAGCAGACAGCTCGGGCGGAGGACCTACTGCCGGCGGCGCCTGGAACGAACCTGTATGACAAGCAGACAACTCGAGCGGGGAGCCTGTCGGCGGCGCCTGGAACGAACCTGTATGACAAGCAGACAGGTTCGCAACGGCTGCGCCCGGCAGCTCGCCCCTGACTGACTCTGGCCCTGAGTTGCGCTCAGGCAGTGTCTCCACCGGCACTTGAGGAACCTCGGGCGGGACGATGGCATGGTGAGGTGGCGCCATATTCCTGAGCAAGTGTTCATCGCCGGCTTGGAGCAGCATCGGCAGCTCTCGCCTCAGCGTCTGCGTGTCCCTGTCACACAGGGCATGAAAGGCGCACCACGCCCACTTCTGGGCGGCCTCTGAATCCAGGTGGGGCAGCAGCCTTGCCGCCATGGCCCTGAAGGAGCGCTCCAGCGAGTGAATCAGCAGCAACTGCCCGGGACGGTCCGCCGCGCGGGCCGCCAGCCTCAGCAGCTCGAACTCCCACGCCACCCACCCTCTGTCTTCCTCTTGCCAGCGCGCCGCATCTCTCAACGCGAAGCAGGCTTCCCGCAGCCGCTCCATGTCCGGCTCCGAGGCGTGCTCGCAGCAGGCGGCCAGTAGCTCCACCATCGTCTCCCGTTTGAGGGCCAGGTAGCCCTCCAGCAGCCGCCTCCTCTCCGGGTGGGCCGGGCCCTGGTCTGCATGCAGCACCACGCCCACGTTCTCCAGCGTCACCGCCTCGTCCATCACCACTGCACGGCTTCTGCGCCCGGGGTGTTGCACCACCAGTCCCCTCGCGGCCAGCCGTTGCAGTGCTTGCCGAGCAGTGGCTCGCGAGACTCCATACTTCCGCGCCAGCATGTTCTCCGAGGGAAGAAGTCCCTGCTCTGGCAGCAAGCCCAGTGCAATAACGCGCTCCAACTGCTGCTCGACGTGTGCGACGAGCCCCATCCGTTCCATATCCGCCACCCTCCTCGTTGCC
>NZ_DASPHO010000837.1:0-9011 GCF_035629615.1 Hyalangium sp.
CGCCGCCTACATGGCGTGATGCTCAGGGGAGGGTAGAACCGGGCTCCTGGTCCGAGGAGCCGCGGTGGAGCCTGTCGCCCTGACGTTGGTGCTGCTGTCCGCGTTCCTTCATGCGCTCTGGAACGCGATGCTCAAGCGGCACGCGGATCCCGAGGCGGGCGTGGTGGGCGTCATCGCCGTGGATCTCGTGCTGGGCGGGCTGTGGGCGCTGGGGCTGCAGGGCGAAGCCTTCCCCACGCGGAGCGGGTGGATGTGGGGGCTCGCCGCGGGCGTGTGCGAGGGCCTGTACCTGTTCTCGCTCGCGCGTTCTCTTCGCCACGCTCCCCTGGGCCTGGCATACACGGTGGCTCGTGGCGGGGCCCTGCTGCTGGTGTGGCCTGTGTCCGTGCTGTGGCTGGGCGAGGCCCTCACCCCGCTGACGCTGGCGGGCGCGGCCGTCCTGGCAGCGGGGCTGGCGGTGACGGGGCTGGTGCGCCCCGCGGGCCCTTCCGGACGAGGGGTGGCGTGGGCGGCAGCGAGCGCGGTGTGCATCGCCGGCTACCACGTGGCCTACAAGCAGGCGCTCGGCGTGGGGGCTCAGCCTCCGGCGCTCTTCGCTCTTGGGATGTGGGTGGCGCTGCCCATGCTGCTGCTCACGCGGGCGGGCAGCGAGGGGAGAGGGGCCGTGCTCCGGCAGGTGCGGCTCAGTCCCTTCCTGATGCTCGCGACAGGCGTGGTGAGCACGCTGTCTTTTGCCCTGCTGCTCACGGCGCTCGCCCGCGTGGGGGCGGGGGCCGTGCTGACGCTGCGCAACACCTCCATCGCCTTCGCCCTGCTGCTCGCGGTGCTCCAGGGCGAGCGGCCCGGCCGGAGGCAGATCTCCGGGGCCGCGCTGGTGATGGCCGGCGCCGTGCTGCTGGGCTGGCCCGTGTGACTCAACTCAGGGCTTGGCGGAGGCCGCCGCGCCGCCCAGCCGCTTGAGCGCGCTCTTTGCGTCGTCGTGGTTGGACTGGAGCTCCACGGCCTTTGCGTAGGCGGCCTTCGCCTCGTCGGTGCGCTTGGCCGCCTCGAGCAGCTGCCCGAGCGCGTTGTGCGGCTCGGCAAAGCCCGGATCCACCTGGGCCGCCGCCCGGAACGACTGCTCGGCCTCCTTGGCCTTGCCCAGCCGGTAGAGCGCCTGGCCCGTGTACAGCAGCGCCAGTGAGTGCCGCGGCTCAATGCCCAGCACGTCCCCGAGCACGCGCACCGCCTTGTCCGTGTCTCCGCCGCGCAGGTAGATCTGGCCCAGCTCCGCCCGTGCGTCGAGCAGGGACGGATCCCGCTTCACCGCCTGCTCCAGCAGCTCCAGCGCCTTGTCCGGCCGCTGCATGCGCGAGTGCATGATGCCCAGCCGCGCCAGCGCGCCCGAGTCCGTCGGATCTCCGTCCTTCGGCTTCAGCAGCTCCTCCACCTCCACGTAGCGCCCCATGGCCAGGTACAGGTCCGCCAGTGCCAGCTTTGCCGTGCGGTGACCCGGCTCCTCCTTGAGGATGGCCTCGAGGAGCGGCTGGGCCTTGGCGCCCACGCGCTTCTTCGCGTACGCATCCGCCAGCGCCAGCCGCAGCTGTGTCGTCGGCGAGAGCTCCACGCCCTCCTCATACTGGGCGATGGCGCCGTCCAGGTCGCCCTTGGCCTTCAGCGCGTCCCCGTAGGCCTCGCGCGCGCTCGCGTCCTTGGGGAAGTCCTCCACCACCTTCTTCAGCGTGGCCACTGCGTCGTCCACCTTGCCCAGGGCCAGGTATGAGCGCGCCAGCCCCTGGTACGCCTCGGTGGTCTTCTTGCCGTCCTCCGCGCTGGCCTCGATGGCCTTCCGGAAGGCCTCCACCGCCCGGTCCTTCTTGCCCTGCTGCAGGTAGAGGTGGCCCAGCTGCGTGTACGGGCCGCTCGAGCGGCGTGGCTCCAGCTGCAGCGCCTTCTCGAAGGCCCTCGTCGCTAGCACCTGCTCGCCGAGCCAGAAGTACGCCAGCCCCAGGTTGAAGTGCGCCTCGGCGTACTTCGGATCCGCGGAGATGGCCTTCTTGAAGGCCTCGGTGGCCTTCTGGTGCTGCCCCAGCCCGTCGTACACCACGCCCATGTTGTTGTGCGCCAGCGCGTGCTTGGGGTTGATCTCCAGGGCCTTCTGGTACTTCGTCATGGCCTCGGGGAGGTTGTTCTCCCGCATCAGCAGCACGCCCATGTTGTAGTGGGCCTCCGCATCATCGGGCGTCAGCTGGATGGCCTCCTTGAGCGTCTCCTTGGCCTCGCCCAGCAGCCCCTTGTCCGCCTGGGCCTTGGCCATGTTCACCCGGGCCACCGTCAGCTTCGGGTCCAGCTTCAGCGTGTCCTCGTACGCCGCGATGGCGTCCTCGGTGCGGCCCGCGCGCTGGAGCGACTCGCCCAGGTTGAACTGCAGCTCCGCGTCCTTCGGGGCGAGCTCGGCGGCCACCGAGTACTGGCTGATGGCCACGTCGTGCTCGTCCATCACCCGCGCGAGCAGGCCGCGCTCGGCGCGCAGGGTGGACTCCTCCGGGTACATGGCGATGGAGCCGTCCAGCATGGCGCGGGCCTCCTCCGTCTCGCCGGACAGCCGCAGCGCCCGGGCCAGCGCCACCCGCGCCGCGATGACCTCCGGAGCCTTCTCCAGCAGCTTCTTCAGCGGGGGGGCTGCCTTCTTGGGCTGGCCCTGGTTCAGGAAGGCCACGCCCAGCTTGTAGAGCGCCTCCACATCCGGCGGCAGCGCCTGGGCCTCGGCGGGTGCGTCCGGTGTGGCGGGGGCAGGGGTGGCCGGCGCTGGAGCCTGCGCCGTGAAGAGCTGGAGGACGAGGACGCCGGCTCGAATCATCACAGGTTCTCCACGTAAGGACTGGTTCGCGCGTCGAAGGTCTTCTTGGCCAGCGCGGCCTTTTTCGTCTCCCACGCCTCGCGCGCGGCCTTCTCGTCCGCGGTGTCCGTGCCGAGCTCCGCCCGCTGCTCCTTCACCTCCGCCTCACACTCGGCGACCTGGGCTTCGAAGTCCTTGGGATCGAGCTCCTCGCTGCCCTCGACCTTGGCCTTCCGGGCGGCCGTCACCCGGGCCAGCTCGAAGCGGGCCGTGGCACAGCGCTTCGCCAGCTCCTCCACCTCCAGCCGGGCCACATTCAGGCGCTGCCGGGAGCGCAGGTACTCCACGCGCGCCTCCGCCTCCTCGATGGTGAGCTGGGCCACCTCGCGCGAGATGGTGTCGTCGGCGCGATCCAGCTCCTCCTCGGCCGCCTTGGCGCGCGAGCGGGCGCGGCGGATGTTGTCGCGGGCCCGGAGGATCTCGCTGCTGGCCTGGTCGGACTTGTCGTAGGCGAGCGCCAGATCGTTCTCCGCCTCCAGCAGCTCGATGCGCGACTCGTAGGGCAGCCTCTTCTCCATGTCGGACGGCAGGCTCATGCCATAGCGCGGGCCGCACGCGGCGAGGAGGGGAAGGGTGAGCAGGAGGATGCGCTTCATGGAACAGTCGCCTCGAAGCGGCCGAAGATGGTGCGGCCGGAGTAGACGTCGGTGCCGTTGACGAAAGTGACGTGGAATTCGCCCGGCACTTTCGCGCCGGCGGTCAGTGGCTTGTCGAAGGTGAGCCCGCCTCGGAGGAGGCGGGGGAACTCGCGCGTGGGCTCGTCCAGCACGCTGCGGCTGACCGCGCCGCGCTGCGGAGAGTCCGGCTCCTCGCCCAGCAGCTCGGCGAGATCGATCGCCACGCCCGGAGCGAGCTGCAGATCATCCAGCCGGGCAGCCACCTTGAGGATGGTGTTCTCTCCGGCGCCCTGCAGGGTGAGGAAGCGCACCGAGGCCTCGTCCTCATCGGCCCCGGCCTGGGCGGTCTCGTAGCGGAGATCCAGCAGCGGCGTGACGCTGCCCTCCAGGTGCGGTCCCTGGCCGCACCCGGTCATCACGCCCATGAGGAGCAGGGCCGGGAGTATGCGCGGGCTCACTTGCACGCCTTCCACCCCGTGTCGACGTCCATACCGCCCAGCGAGTTCACGTCCTTGAGGACGGACAGCTCGCGCCTTGCGCCCTCGGTGTCGCCGAAGCGGCAGCGCAGGGCGGCGACGTTGAGGCGGGCCTTGCTGTACGTCGGGTCCGCGTCCAGCGCCTTGGAGTACGCGGCGTGCGCGCCCATGGCATCACCCTGGTTGAGCAGCGCCCAGCCCAGCGCGTTGTGGGAGGCGGCGCGGGTGTCCTGCAGCTCCGTGACGCGGCCGAAAGTGAGCTGCGCCAGGCCGTACTGCTTGTTCTCCAGATATGCCATGCCCAGCGCCTCGAGCGACTCGGCGGTGAGCGTGGCCTCGGCCTTCCTGCGCACCTCCTCCAGCGAGGGGCTGCGCGTGGGCGAGCTGGGGCTCGGCACCGGCAGCGCGGCCGTGTCGGAGCGGCTCCGGCAGCCCACCACCGCGATGCTGAAGACGTCCAGCTGGTTGGCGCGGGCCAGGCACGCCTTGAAGGCCTCGTCCGCGCGCTGCCGCAGCGGCGCCACCTGCTCCTTCACCGCCTGCTGGAAGGCCTTCACCTCGGCCGCGGAGGCACCCGCCGGGGCGGGCGTCGCATCCACCACGTCCGCCAGGTGCGAGTACGCCAGGGCCAGCTTCCACAGCGAGGCCACCGCCCACTCCGGGTAGCCCAGCGAGGCGGCCTGCGTGTAGATGCCCTCCATGCTCTGCAGCGAGGCCACCTTCTCCTCGACTTTGTCCGCCGACAGGCCCTTGTAGCCGCGGTAGAGGATCTCGCCCAGGAACCACAGGCCCTTGGCGGCCTCCTCCGTCTGCCCGTTGGGGCCCTGCACCGCGACGGTGAGGGTGGAGATGAGCTTGTCGGGCGAGTCGTTGGGAGCGGTGGTGGCCTGCACCTCGGCGATGACGGCGGCGGCCCCGGTGCTTGTCTTGTCCAGCGCCAGCGCGCTCTCCGCGGCCCTGCGGGCGGCGGCGTAGTCCTTCTGCTTCAGGCGCGCCTCGGCCAGCAGCACCAGCACCTCGCCCTTGCGCGCGCCGGCCACCTCGGCCGCCGTCTCCAGGTTGCGCGAGGCCTCCTTGTAGTCCCCCATGGCCAGGCGCAGGCGCGCGGCGGACAGGTAGCCGTCCAGGCCCACCGCGTCCGCACCAAGCTTCTGGCCCACCTTCTCGAACCAGTCGGCCGCCTCGCCGAAGGAGCCTGCCTCCGCCGAGTAGCGGCCCAGCGTCAGCAGCACGTCCGAGAGGTACTGGCTCTTGGGGTACTCGGTGGACAGCTTGGTGGCCAGCTGGCGCGCGTTGTTCAAGTCCCGCTTCTCGCGCGCGGCGGTGAAGGCGCCGTAGAGGGCCTTCTCGCCGATCTCCGAGTTCTTGTTCTCGTCGGCCACCTTGAGCAGGCCCGAGATGACGTCCCCCGTCTCCTCGGCGCTCTTGAGGGCCAGCTCGTCCAGCGCCTCGGCCTTGCTCTGCGCGAGGATCTTCCGCACGTCGTCCTGGAACTTCGCGGGCAGCGGGGTTCCGAGGAACTTCTTGCCCGTCTCCTCCAGGCCCTTGAAGTCATTGAGCTGCCGCAGACTGTCCAGCGCCAGGTTGCCGGCGACGGGGGCGTCCTTGTGCTGCGGGTGGGCCAGGGCGAAGGCGGTGAAGAGCTCGGAGGCCTTCGGGTAGTCACCGTCCTCGTAGTAGGCGCGGGCGATGTTGAACTTCACCTCCAGCATGTTGGGGCTCTGCGGGAAGCGGGTGATGTAGTTGGAGCCCAGGACTTTGAGGGCCTGGCGGGAATCCGCTACCTCGAAGGTGGAGCGCTTGGCTGCCTCCTCCGGCTTCACGGTGGAGAAGTGGCACAGGAGCGCGCCGTAGATGGCCGCGTCGATGGCCTTCTCGTCCCGCTGCTTGGCCTTCTCCTCGTAGCGGGCCAGCTCCTCGAACTGGCGCGCGGCCTCGGGGAAGACGCCCGCCTCGAAGAGCGCGTCCGCGCGGTTCTTCATGATGGGCCGCACGTACTGCTCCGGGCGGAACAGGCTCAGGTACTCCCGGTAGGCCGTCGCGGCCGTCACGAACAGGACCTTGTCGTTCTTCTTCTGCGCGGCCACGTGGAGCTGCGTGGACAGGTCGCGCGCCATCTCCTCCAGCTCCTTGAGCTGGGTGGCGCGCTCCTTCGCGCTCAGCTCGGGATCCGTCTTGCTCTGCACCGCGGCGCGCACCAGGAAGCGCAGATCCGCCGGCTCTGGCATCACCTTGCCCTTGGAGGCCTTGAGCGCGTCATAGAGCTTCTGCCCGCGCTCCAGATCCAGCTCGGGATCGAACTGGATCTCCATCAGCTTGCGCAGCGCGGGGATGGCCCACTCGTACTGCGCCTTGATGAAGTAGCGGTTGCCCAGCTTGTCCAGCGCCAGGGCAAAAGTCGCGCGGCTCTCGCTCAGCTTCTCGAAGTAGTTGAGCGCACCCTTGGCCGGCTTGGCCTCGGTGTAGCTGTAGACCAGGTCCAGCAGCGCCTCGCGCTTGATGTTGAGCGCCTTCTTCGGGTCCACCCCCGGCAGAGGCTCGCTGGCGGCGGCGGCCTCGAAGAAGACCACGGCCTCCGCGTGCTTGGCCTGGTTCACGCGGATCCAGCCCATCTTGTAGCGGGCCAGGTCATGCACCGGCGAGGGCGGCTGCGCGAGGATGGCGGTGTAGTGCTTCTCCGCCTCCACCAGGTCCGCCTTGTCGAAGTAGTAGTCGCCGATGATCTGCTCGGACTCCAGGCGCAGGGGGCTGGTGGGGTACTTCTTCGTCAGCTCCCCCAGCGTCTTGAGCATCTCGTCGAAGGTGCCCAGCTCGCGCTGCTCGTGCGCCAGGTAGAACATCACCTTGTCGCCGTCGTGGAAGTCCGGGTACTCGCGCTGCAGGCGCAGGTAGAGCTGGACGGCCTTGTTCTTCATCAGCCGCGTCTCCGGAGAGACGATGGCGCCCGAGGCTCCCTCGGGACGCTGCTCGGCCTGCAGGTAGTACACGTAGCGGCTCTTCTCCACGTAGAGCTCGGCCAGGCGGAACTGCAGATCCGGCAGGTACGGCGCGTTGCGGCTCTTGGAGATGAGCTTCTCCGTCTCGCCAATGGCGCGGTCCACCTTGAAGATGTCGCGCTTGAGCTTGGTGATGAGCTCGTCGCGCTCCTTCGCCTTGGAGACGATGGGGTTGAAGTTCCGATCCTGGGACTGGGCCCCGGCGGAGCTCGTGGCGAGCAGCACCGCGGCGATGATCCCGGTCAACTGGCCGGTCATGGTGTTTCCTCGATGCAGCGGCTGTCGATGCGGACCCGGTAGGACTTCAGCTCGTCATTCCAGTACTCGCCCTCGAAGCGGAAGGCGACCTGCTCGGGCGTGAGCAGCGTCTCCTCCGCGGGGAGCACCACCTTCGAGCCCCTCTTCACGCGCTCATAGAGCTTGAGGCCCACCTCGTACTCCATCAGGCGGACCTGCTCGGCGGCGCGCAGCAGCGTGTCGGCCTCATAGCGCACGGCCTCGATGAGCCGGGCCTGGTAGACGCGCTCGGCCTCGCCCAGGGAGAGGGCGTAGAGCTTGGTGAGCTGGGACTGGAGCCGGTCTCCGAAGCTGCCGGCGTAGCGGCCGAGCCGCTCGGACTCCAGCTCCAGCAGCTCCTTGAAGCGCGAGGCGCGCTTGGTGGCGCCATGAGCCTCGGCGGCCCGGCGCAGGCGCAGGTCCTGCGTGAGATCGTCGCGCTCGGCGATGGCGTCCAGCGAGTCCGCGAAGCGGCGCGTCAGCTCCTTGGCGGCGCGCTTGGCCGGCAGGTAGTGGCACAAGTCCCGGAAGATGAGGGCGCGCAGCAGGTACTTGTCCGGGAGGAACTCGTCGCGGAAGGAGGGCGCATCCAGGGTGGTGAGGATGCCCAGCGCGGCGCGCAGCTCGCCCAGCTTGTAGCGGGTCCACGCCTCCTCCAGGTAGAGGGTGGCGCGGCCCGGATCCAGCTCGGGCAGCTTCACCAGGGCATAGGCCTCCAGCGCGCCCTTGAAGTCCTTGCGCTCGTAGCGCAGGCGGGCCACCGCGAGCGCCGCCTCGTTGCGGGCCTCGCGCGTCAGCTTCTCGTCCTTGGAGAGCCCGAGGAAGTCGTTGATCAGCTCTTCAGAGGGCTCCTTCACCGTCTTCAGGCGGGTGACGAGCAGGGCGAACTTCGCGTGGCTGGCCTCGGCGCTGCCCTCGTCCAGCTTGGAGAAGTGGGTGTTGGCCCAGCGCTCGTTGCCCACGCGCAGGTCCACCAGCCCCTGCTGGTAGTGGGCGTAGGCGCCCGCCTCCTGCTCCAGGAAGCCCAGGTCCAGCGCGGCGAACACCTGCTCGTCGATCATCACCTCGTCGTGCGGCTTGTCCGTCAGGTCCTTGAGCAGCTCCAGGGCGCGGGGCAGCACGTTGGGGTTGGTGCGCTCACGGGCGATGCGAGCCAGGTACACGGCGCCCGCGTGGGTGAGGCCCAGATCGATCAGGCTGCGCGCCAGGAAGTACTGGCCCCAGGCGTAGTTGTCGTCCGTCCTGGGCGTGGCGGACAGCCACGCGAAGAGGGGCCCGGCGGCGGCTCGGGGATTGCCGTCGAAGTAGTCCGCCAGGGCCTCGTCGAAGAGCTGCGGGTCCACCTTCTCGGGGGCCTGAGGGGGCTCCTCGGCCTTGGGCGCGGCGGCCTGGCCCTCGGCGGCAGGAGGCGTGTCGGGATTGGCGGCGGGAGCAGGAGCGCCAGGGCTCGTGGCAGGGGGTGCTGCGGGGGCGCCGGGGTTGGCGGCAGGAGCCTTGGACGGCGCACCGGGGTTGGCGGCAGCCGCGCGAGCCACAGGGATGAGGAGGAGCGCGGCGCTGGTGAGCGCGGCGAGTCTTGAGCGAAGCATCAGCGTCATTCCGTGGCGCCGAAGTTGAGCGCGGTGGCGAGCTGGAGGGTGGGGATGTTGATGATGCGGGAGGCGCCGGCGAACACGACGTTGTTCGTCACGTCCAGCCGGAACGAGACGCTGTCACTCTTGAAGACGCGCACGCCCAGGCCCACGTTGGCGCCGGGCCGGAAGCCTCC
>NZ_DASPHO010000838.1:0-23717 GCF_035629615.1 Hyalangium sp.
CCGAGTACCTTCTCATCTATCGCCAACGCTCGCCGATAGTGCTCCAGCGCTCCCCCGTAGTCGCACTGATCATGGAGCGCATGACCAATGTTGTTCACACCAATGGCCACTGTGGGATGGTCCTTGCCGAGCGCCTTCTCCGCTATCGCCAGCGCTCGCCGGTAGTGCTCCAGCGCTCCCTCATAGTCGCCCTGCCTCTGGAGCACTAAGCCGATGTTGTTCACATTGGTGGCCACCGAGAGATGATCCTTGCCGAGCGCCGTCTCATTTATCGCCAGTGCTCGCCGGAGGTGCTCCAGTGCACCCGCGTAGTCGCCTTGGTCATGGAGAGCATAGCCGATGTTGTTCACGCCAATGGCCACCGTGGGATGGTCCTTGCCAAGCGCCTTCTCATCTATCTCCAGCGCTCGCCGGTAGTGCTCCAGCGCTCCCCCGTAGTCGCCCTGCGCATGGAGCGCACGGCCGATGTTGCTGATGAGCGCACTTTCCAGGTGACTGTCCCTGCCAACATCGGATTCCAGAGCTTCTCGACTGTAGCGAAGCGACAATTCCAGATTGGGCAGGTGCAGGTAAGCAAGCCCAAGGGCGAGTTTGAGTTCTGCCGCACTCCGTTCCTTCAGCACCACTTCCTCGGCCGACTTTTCAAAGAATCTCGCCGCCAGCCAGTAATTGCCCAACTCATAGAAATGGAGCCCTAGGGCGAACTGCACCAGCAGGAAGGGTTCCGTTGAGCGCAGCGTTGGCAGATCCAGATGCCCCAGACTTGCCAGATCCACTCCCCGCTCACTCCCTCGACGGAAGCTACGCTCCGAGCGATACAGCGTCGCCTTGGGACACACTGTATAGGGCTTCCCCGCATTCACCTCCATGTTACCGATCCGGTTCACACTGTTACTACCTGCGGAAATGTCTCCCACGCTCGTCGTGCTCTGGTTGTTCACCACGACGGGAGACATGACGTTGCAGAATGCCTGACCCCAGATCACCACATCCGCGTCGAGCTCCCGCGCCGCCGCCTCCGCCTGCTCGTGGTTCTCCAGGAAGCACGCCAGCCGCTCGATCTCCAGCGAGCCCTCGGGTATTTCGATGTCGAACTCCTGGGGGTTGCGCAGCACCTCTTCCTTGAAGACTTCCAGCGCCCGCGTCACCTGGGTTGACACCGTCTCCGAGAAGTTCGCCTCGGATCCAGCCGATGGTGCGCCATGGAAGTCAGCCACCAGGAAGTGGATCGCCTGCGGGTTCTTGAAGGGACTGGCTCCGAGCTTTTCCCCACACCGCCCTGTCTTCAGTGGCTCAACGGGTGGGAGCGGCTCATCACGCACGGACCTGGCACATCCAACTGCAATGAGCAGAACGGATGCAATGAAGCTCTTCCACACGGGCTTCACTCTCCCTTGTTGCCAGCTTCGAACACGCAGTTGTCGCCACAGGTCACGTCCCCTACTTGCGTGTCGGTCGAGCCTTCCCCCTTCACGTTACCTATCTTGAGCTTGGCGCCATCTCCTGCCTTGAGGTTGCCGATCTTCGTCTTCGTGGTGGACGCGCTCTCGACCGGCTGCTTGGACTCCGGAGCAGCAGTGGCCGACTGGAGCTGTGGATCCACGGCCGACTGCCGCTTTGGGCCACCCGACGATCGCGGCTTCTCCTCGGGAGCCACCTGATGGGCCGGGGAAGCAGGCTTGGTGTCGCCCTTCGAACCTGACTGCTCCGAGGCAATCGCAGCATTGGGTTTCGGCTCCTCGCTCCCACGCAGAGCCCCCCAGGCATTCACGCCGCTCCCAATGGCGGCAACTAACAGCGCAACTGCTGCTATGGCCATGACTCCAGGTCCTCGCCGTTTCTCCAACTCCAAGCCATGTTCGATGAAGTCCGCCATCACCGCCGAGGCGGCCCGTGACGCGAACTCATGGAAGCGGTCGTCCTTGAGCTCGTCTCCGAAGTCGGAGATCCCTCGGATCACCAGCCAGGGGAGCCCGCTCCGCTCGCAGGCCTCCATGAGGCCCACGGCCTCCATCTCCGCCACCTCGGTCTTTCCATGGAGCGAGCGGATCTCACGCAGCTTGCCTGGATCGCGGAGCAGCTTCTCCCCGCTCGCGAGCGTCGCCAGCTTCACCATTAGCCGTGTCGCGACATGCTCCTGATAGAGCGCCTCGTTCCCTGAAGACGGGAGAGGAAAGCTCCCTCCCCGCCGCTCGAAGCGCTCACGCAGGCGTGCTTCGTCCGGCCGGTAGTGCACCAGATCCTGCTGCACTCGATGGGAGACCGTCCGGATCTCCGGCCGTGGCTCGAGGTGGGGGTGCCCCTCGGGTGTGCGCGCCATGGCCGCTGGCTCGTAGGCGACGATCCGCTCCGAGAACACCACCTCGCCGATCCGGACCTTGTCCCTCATCCCGGCGGCGATCCCCATCAGCAGGACGAGCTGCGGGCGATACCGAGCGATGACATCCTGCACTGCGGCGGCGGAGAGAGCATTCCCTGCTCGGCCGAGGCACGTGAGGACGACCTCGTAGTCCCGTCGCGCCAGAGCAGAGCGAACCCTGCCTCGATAGGAGACGGTGCCGACCTCGTCCTTGAAGCGGGCGCTCTCGGCAATCCCCAGTGCATCACGTGCGGCAAACAGCTCCGGCGGGATGACCGTCAGGATCGCGATATCCACCTGGGAGGAGCCACTGAGCCGGTGCGTCACGAAGAGCCCTTCACGCTAAAGAATCCGCCACGTGAAGTGTACGCGTCGCCTTACTCCTTGTGCCACCCGTCTCACGGCGGATCCGAGGTGGGCGGAATCTGAGGATCGAAGGTGGGCAGATAACACCCCTGCTTCCACTCATAGATACGAGGTCCACAGGGTGGCTCCATATTGACCTGGAACACCCAGCACCCTCCGTTGATCTCGATCTCGCGTTTCCCACAGGGCGGCCTGCGCTGGCCTGGCAAAGGATTCTTCGACAGGTCGAGACTGAGCCCCTCCTGCTCCGACACAGGCAGCGAACCCTCCACGCGTGTTGCGCGCACTGCTTCCGCCATGCCCGCAGTTCCGGCATCCGGCTTGTCCTGACTTCTTGTCTCCTGCGCCACCGCCGTCGGCCCCTCCACAGGCTGAAAGTGCTGCATCCCCCCTGTATTGAGGGCCACCAACAGGCCTACGACCGCCGCAGAGAGCCCCAATCCCCACCCCAACATCCGGCGCGCCGGTACCCACCGCGTCGAGCCCACGGAAGAATCATCCGCTGCGCGCCGGGGAATCGAGGGAGCCCCTGTGCGCTCAGCGGTCTCCGTTATCTTCTCGAATGCCTGAGCGACAGTTCCCACACAACCTCGGGCTGCAGGGTCCTCCGCAAGCAACCGGCAGATGAGTGCTCCCAGCTCTGGGGACGTGCCTGACATGAGTTCGGGCGACACCCGTTCACCTGGCGGGTATGTGTCCGTGACCAGGCGCCACGCGGTCACCCCCAGCGCGTACACGTCATCGGCGGGGCCTGCCTCATAGCGGGGCTCGGCGCGGCGCCAGAACCTCTGCCGGTGGTGCAGGGCCTGGGGGCTCAAGTACTGCGGTGTGCCCAAAGGCTCCGCCTGCCGCGTCAGCGCGCGCGCTCCGGGATAGGTCCCCAAGCCGAAGTCCGTCAGCACCGCACGGCCTTCCTGGGTCACCAGAACGTTGTCGCCTTTGACATCCCGGTGCACTCCGCCCATGGCGTGCAAAGCCTCCAACGCTCGGGCCACCTGTGCCAACACCCGAGCTACCTGTTGAAAGCTGAGCTTGCGCTGCCGCGCCCACTCGTACAAGTGCACGCCCTCCACCCAATCCATGACCAGGAACGGGAAGGCTACCCCGTCGGCGGACGTCCACCACCCGCTGTCCCACAGCCGTGGCACGTGGGGGTGCACCAGGCGCGAGAGCAGCTCTACCTCTCGCTCGAAGCGCTCATCCCTGGGGTGAAGCGCCAACTTGAGCGCGAAGAGCCCAGCCTCTGGGTGCTCCGAGCGCTGCACGCAGTAGACGACGCCATAACTGCCCCGGCCGCCCCACCCCACCACGCGCCAGGCCCCCACCACCATGCCAGGAGCAAGAGCCGCCGGATTCCTCGCGAGTGGCACCTCCACAAGGCTCCTCCGGCCTCTATGAGAACTCTGGTCCCTCGCACGATCCTACCTCATGGGTTCCTGACGGGCCACCCACTCGGAAGGTCGATACCCGGTTGTGGCCTCGAACGGCGATGTGCGCGGCAGAAAGGGAGTGCCTCGCCCGCTCGCAGCCGGTAGGTTCTTCGTCTCCGACGCTCGCTGCTCCCTCAACGAGAGGCGCTTGATGCCTGGCAGGTCCGTTCGTCTCTTTCTCGTGGATGGCACTCCCCAGGGACTCCGCACCGCCGAGGTGGGAATGTGGACGGGGCAGGCCATGGTCGCCCCGCGCACCGAGCTCACGCGGCTGGGCAAGCGCGAGGAGATCCAGAACACCGGAGTCTACGTGCTGGTCGGGCCCTCGGAGGATCAGTCGTCCGAGACAGCGGTCTATGTCGGTGAGGCGGACGACGTCTGGGCCCGTCTCACGAACCACGCTTCGAACAAGGACTTCTGGACCTGGGTGGTCGTGTTCGTCTCGAAGGACGACAACCTCACCAAGGCTCACGTTCGATGGCTGGAGGCCCGCCTCGTCCAGGAGATTCGCGCGGCGAAGCTCGTGCATCTCATGAACGGGAACGAGCCGGGTGGTGGTCGACTCCCCGAGGCCGATGAGGCCGACATGGAGACGTTCCTCGAGAACGTGCGGCTCCTGCTGCCCGTCCTCGGGCTCAACGTGTTCACTTCCGTGACTGGAAATCCGAAGAGCGGCTTACGCCTGCGGCTCACCTGGGACAACGCCACGGCCGACTGCATCGTGAAGGAGGGAGTTTTCATCGTCCAGAAGGGCTCCACCGCCCGGAAGAAGAATGTCGACTCTCTCCAGCCCAGCTACCAGAACATGCGTAAGCGCCTGACTGAGAGCGAGGTGCTGATACCACAAGGGCCGGATCTACTGGTCTTCACTCAGGACTTCGTCTTCGAGTCCCCCACCGCAGCCGCCGTCGCAGTTGCCGGGACGAGCCTGAACGGGCGCGATATGTGGAAGGTCGCCTCAACTGGAGAGAGCTACAAGGAGTGGCAGCAGAGGCAAGTCGCCGGTGCACCGGGCGCAGAGGACTGACCTTGGACAGGCTCCGCGTTGTCTCCCTTGTTCTCGCGGCGTGGCTGGCTGCCGGGGGTTGCTCCGAAAACCCCGCTCCCCCTGTCGATCCTCCGGGAGAGCATCGCGCCGAGACGCCCCCCCCAGGGACGGATGGTGGTCGTCTTCACTCGGGGGAACTGGCGTTCCTGCCTTTCGATGGAAGCCTGCTCGAGCTCATCGGCGAGAGGGACACCGACAACCGCTATGCCTCGACGGTCATGGTCCAGGCGGATGAGCCAGCGCTGGGGCTCTCCTGCAACGGGGTGCTCCTCCATCCTCGGCTCGTCCTGACGGCGGGGCACTGCGTGTGCCCTCGGCAAAGCACGGGCTCTCCAAACGGCACAGAGAGGGTCACCATCGACGGCTCGGGCTGCGCAAAGCATGCGCAAGTGACCGCTGTTCTTTCCGCGCCAGTCGAAGGCTCTTCCAGGCCAGCGTTGCGGATCAGCAGCCAGAGAGGGCAAGTGAAATCGCACCCGGAGCTCAAGATCCTCTTCGACACTCGAGGAGACGTGGAGATGAGCCATGCGGATCTTGCGGTCGTTGTCCTGGAGAAGCCAGTCCAGCTCGGGATCTCTCCTGCGTCACTGACGGACACCGAGGCCCAAGCCGGTGAACTCCTGCTCATGGCTGGCTACGGGCATGAGCGGGATGTGGGGGGGATCTTCGGGACTCGCTATTTCAAGAAGGGAAGAGTCACGAAGGCGCCTATTCCTCCAGATGGACGAATCCTTTACGACTCCCAAGGGGTCCACTTCAACACGGGCTACAGGGGTGGGCCCTGCTTGCGAGAGAATGCCAAAGGCCGCTTGCTCGTTGGGGTCGTGGGGCTGGGTAAGGATGCGGAGATGTCGTGCACGAGCACCTCCCTCTACAGTCCTTGGCTGCTCACTCACCTCCAGCCTCTCCCTGCCGCGCGCCTGAAAGAGGGCGCAGAGCCTGCCCCTCCTCCATGAACGTGCAGAACGTCCGCCTCTCCGAGAGGCGATGCGTTCCTTACGTCTTGTTGGCCAGCGGCACGCCTGGCTTCACCACCACCTCGTCGATGATGCCGTACTGCCGGGCATCCTCGGCGCTCAGGAAGTAGTCGCGCTCCGTGTCCTTCTCGATGCGCTCGATGGTGTGGCCCGTGTGCTTCACCATCAGCCCGTTGAGGTAGGCCTTCAGGCGCAGGATCTCCTTCGCCTGGATCTCGATGTCCGTCGCCTGCCCCTGCGCCCCGCCCAGCGGCTGGTGGATCATGATGCGAGCGTTCGGCAGCGCGTACCGCTTGCCCTTCGAGCCCGCCAGCAGCAGCAGCGCCGCCGCCGACGCCGCCTGCCCCACGCAGATTGTCGACACCGGGCACTTCACGTACTGCATCGTGTCATAGATGGCCAGGCCCGCTGTCACCACGCCACCCGGTGAGTTGATGTAGATGTTGATGCCCTTGTCCGGGTCCTCGGACTCCAGGAACAGCATCTGGGCGACAATGACGTTGGCCACCTCGTCATTGATGGGCGTGCCCAACATGATGATCCGGTCCTTCAGGAGCCGGCTGTAGAGGTCGTACGCCCGCTCGCCGCGGTGCGTGGTCTCGATGACAAAGGGGATGTTCATGACCCCCCTACCCTAATCCCCCATGGGCCCGCACGCTCGTCTGTTCTTCACAGAGCGTACGCTGCGTTACGATCCGGCCCCTCTCCCGCCCCCCAGGTCGGAAGCACCCCCATGAACGCCTCCGAGATCGACGACATCCTCACCGCCACCCTGGCGGACCGGCAGCTCACCCGCTCCGAGCGCCGCGCCCTCCAGGCCGTCCTGGACGACAGGCGGGCAAGCGAGGCCGTGCTCGCCCTGTTCCGCTCCCGCGCCTTCGCCCTCGCCCGGGAGTCGGTCACCGACCCGCGCGCCCGCCAGGTTATCTCCTGGCTCGAGGAGACCGTCCAGGCCCTGCTGCCCACCCGGCGCGTCCCCGAAGGCTCGCGCACGGAGACGCACTTCTCCCCCGGCGACGGCCCCCTGCGCGCCATCGTCAAGCTCATCGAGGAGGCGCGCGGCTCCATCGATGTATGTGTCTTCACGGTGACGGATGATCGCCTGACGCGAGCCCTGCTGGACGCTCACCGGAGGGGCGTCCGGGTGCGCGTGGTGAGCGACGATGACAAGGCGCACGACCCGGGCTCGGACATAGACCGCCTGCGCGACGCCGGCCTCCCTGTCCGCCTGGACCGTACCGAGTCCCACATGCATCACAAGTTCGCACTCTTCGACCGGATGCGCCTGCTCACCGGCAGCTACAACTGGACCCGATCCGCCGCGGACGTGAACCACGAGAACGTGCTCATCTCGGAGGACCCGCGCCTCGTCCAGCCCTTCTGCCGTGCCTTCGATGACCTCTGGGCCGCGCTGGAGTAGGCCCGCTCACGAGGTGGAGTCCAGCGTCAGCGGCAGGTCGCGCAGCCGCTTCCCCGTGGCCGCGAAGACGGCGTTGGCCACCGCGGGTGCGATCACCGGAACACCCGGCTCGCCAATGCCCGTGGGCGGCGCCTCGTTGTGGCGGATGTACGCTTCAATCTTCGGGCTCTCGTGCATGCGCAACAGCTCGAAGTCGTGGAAGTTGCGCTGCTGCACGCGGCCGTTCTCGAAGGTGATCCGGTGCTTGAGCGCCGCTGACAGCCCGAACACCGCCGCGCCCTCGAGCTGAGACTCCACCAGGTTCGGGTTGATGACGCGCCCGCAGTCGGCCGCCATGACGATGCGGTGCACCCGGATCGCCGCATCCTCCACGGAGACCTCGGCCACCGCGGCCACGTAGCTGTCGAAGCTCTTGTGCACGGCCACGCCACGGAAGCGGCCCTCGGGCAGCGGCGTGCCCCAGCCCGCCTTCTCCGCGACGAGCTCCAACACCCAGCGGTGCCGGTGCTGGTACTTGAGCAGCTCGCGGCGGAAGGCCACCGGATCCTGCCCAGCCGCATGCGCGGCCTCGTCTACGAAGCACTCGGTGGCGAAGGCCGAGTGGGAGTGCCCCACGCTGCGGTAGAACGTCACGGGCACTCCTGTCTCGTGGCGGATGAAGTCCACCGCCACGTGGGGAATGCCATAAGGCAGGGTGTCGGCGCCTTCTACGGCCGTCTCGTCCTCCGACGAGAGGGCGGGCACCGCGATGCCCGCCACCATGCTCTTCACGAAGCCCGGAGCGCCAGCGAACATGGTGCGCACCCAGTCTTTCCCCACCGCACCCAGGATCGACTGCGTCACCACCGCATGCTTCCACGCCACCAGGCGGCCCTGCCCGTCGAGCGCCCCCTGCACCCGATGCGTGGCCGCAGGCCGGTACGGCGAGTGCCGCATGTCGTCCTCGCGGCTCCACACCACCTTGACCGGCTTGCCCACCGCCCGCGAGACCTCCACGGCCTCGAGCGCATATTCCGCTGAGAGCCGCCGACCAAAGCCACCCCCAATCCAGGTCTGGTGGATGACGATGTCGTCGCCGCCGTAGCCGAGCAGGCACTTCACCTTCTCATGCAGCAGTCCCGGGCTCTGCGTGGGGGCCCACACCTCGCACTTCGAGGAGGTGACATGCGCCGTGGCGTTCTGGGGCTCCAGCGGCGCGTGGGCCAGGAAGGGCGCGGTGTACTCGGCCTCCAGCACGCGGGCGGCCTTCCCAAGCGCCGCGTCCACGTCTCCCGTGGAGCGCACACGCTCGCCACCGCCCTCCCTGGCCAGCTTGCGGTGCGTCTCCAGCAGGGCCGCCGTGGAGAAGCCCGCAAGCGGCCCCTCCTCCCACTCGGCCTTCACCTGAGCGGCCGCCTGCCGAGCATGCCAGTACGTCTTCGCCACCACCGCCACGCCCGAGGGGATCTGCACCACGTGCTCGACGCCGGGCATGGCCTTCGCGGCCGCTGCGTCGAAGGACTTCACCTTGCCCCCGGGCACCGGGCACCTCACGACGACGGCCGCGCGCGCCTCTGGCACCTTCACGTCGATCCCAAAGATGGCGGAGCCATCCACCTTCGCCGCGGCATCGAGGCGCTGCACGGACTTTCCGATGACACGAAAGTCCCGGTCCTTGAGGGTCACTTCGGGCACAGAGAGGCGCGCGGCCGCCTCGGCGAACTGTCCGAAGCGCCCAGAGCGCTTCGTGGGTGCATGAAGGATGGCACCGTCCTCTGCCACGCACTCCGATCTGGGCACACCCCAGCTCCGTGCCGCTGCCTCCCGCAGCATCTCGCGCGCCGTGGCACCGGCCATGCGGTAAGGCTCCCAGCCCGCCGAGGTGGACTTGCTCCCTCCCGTTACCTGCAAGCCCATGAGCGGGTTGTCGTAGCGCCGGTCCGCGGGAGCAAACTCCACCACCAGCTTCGCCGGATCGATGCCCAGCTCCTCAGCGATGAGCTGGGCGTGGGAGGTCGCCACGCCCTGGCCCATCTCCACGTAGGCCAGGATGAAGGTGACGACGTCATCGGAGGTGATGCGCAGGAAGGCGTTGGGCTCGAAGGCCACGGGCGTGGCCGCCGCGTGCGCCGAGGGCATGGACACCTCGACGAGGAGCCCGCCCCCCACGGCCAGCCCCGCCTTGAGCAATGCCCGCCGGGAGAGTGTCGCCATCAGTGTCCCTCTTTCGGCTCGGCCACGCCGATGGCGGCCTTGAGGTCCACGCGCTCCTGCTTCGCCAGCTCCGAGGCCCGGTGGATGGCGGCACGGATGCGCGGGTAGGTGCCACAGCGGCAGAGATTGCCCGCCATCACCGCGTCAATGTCCTCGTTCGTGGGCTCCGGCTGGGCCGCGAGGAGCGCCGAGGCCGACATGATCTGCCCGGACTGGCAGTAGCCGCACTGAGGCACGGAGAGCTCCATCCACGCCCGCTGGCAGGGGTGCTTCACTCCGCCCTGGGCCAGTCCTTCGATGGTGGTGATGCGCTGGCCAGCCAGTGTGCCCACGGGCATGACGCAGGAGCGCGTGGCGATGCCGTTGACATGCACCGTGCACGCTCCGCACAACGCCGCCCCGCACCCGAACTTCGTCCCCGTCATACCGGCCACCTCGCGCAGCACCCACAGCAGCGGCATGTCCTCTGGGACGTCGAGCTCTCTCTCGACACCGTTGATCACGAGCTTCACCATGGTTGCGTTTCCTCGAGGACGACTCGGTCCGGGGCTCATGTGAGACGGTAGGAGACTACTTGGACGGGGTGGGCGCGACGGACGGCGGTGTCGCGGGTTTCTGCGGCGCCAGAGGGTGCTGAGGGCAGGGGGCACCGGCGGCAAGCCAGGCGTCCACGCGTCGGACGAACTCCTCATGCGAGAGCGGTGGCACGCTGCGCCCTTCTCCTGGAGAGAAGCCCCACTTGACGATGGCATCCTCCGCCATGTGGGCCCGCAGCTGCTCGAGCGTTCGGTTGCCGTTGGCGGTGGGATCCTTGAGCTGCTCGCAGAGCTGCTGGGGCGTGCGTTTCTCGAAGACCATGGGCACGCGCGCGGAGGGCATGTTCCAGTGTGGAGCCCCCGGCGGCAGGTCGGCCCCTGGCACCGCCTTGCCAGGGTGGCACGTGGTGCAGGCATGGCCCAGCTGCTCGATGCGCCGGCTCACATTCTGCTTGTGGAAGAGCTGCGTGTCCTTCTGGAGCGGACGCTCGCCTGCCGGGTGGCAGTTCATACAGCGGGGGTGCTGCAGCACCTTGGCCACGTCGTCGAAGGGGTGACTCCCGGCCTCAGGGCTCGTGGGAGTCTGGGTCACCGCGATGAGCACCAGCGTCGAGAGCAGCGGCATCCCCACTCTATATCAGCGCTGTGCGCGCAGGAGTATGGAGGGCATCCTCGGAATGGGGTAAGTTCAGCCCATGTCACGCGCTGCGCTGATCATGGTTCTGGGCCTGGGCCTGTTCGCAGGCTGCTACGGCCCCAAGAGCGATCCCGAGGGCACGGTGAAGTCCTTCTACTCCGCGATCGAGGCGGAGGAGTGGATGACCCTGCACGAGATGATTGACCCCGAGAGCCTGCAGAAGTCGGGCGGCCCCGGCCGCGCCGCGGCCTTCTACTACAGCATCTACCAGGACATTCAGGACCTTGACCTGACCATCGAGGAGTCGCTCGTCACACGCCCGGACGAGACCGCGGTGGTGCGGTTCAAGTGCACAGCCACCTTCCGTGCGCTCGGCGAGATGCCGCACGACAACGACTGCTCGGACACCCTCTCGCTGAGGTACCACGACGGGAAGTGGTACATCATGATTCCGGGAACCGAGGGGCTGCGCCCGAAGATCTAGGAGCGCTCGCACACCCTGTCCTACAGGTTGCCGATCATCTTCTCCGGGCGAACCCACTGATCGAACTGCTCGGCCGTCAGCAGCCCCAGCTCCACGGCGGCCTCCTTCAGCGTCTTGCCCTCCTTGTGCGCCTTCTTGGCGATCTTCGCCGCATTGTCGTAGCCGATGTGCGGGTTAAGCGCCGTCACCAGCATCAGCGAACGCTCCAGGTTCTCCTTCAGCCGCGGGAGGTTCGGCTCGATGCCCGCCGCGCAGTGCACGCGGAAGCTGCGCATCCCATCCGCCAGCAGCCGGCAGCTCTGCAGGAAGTTGTGGACGATCAGCGGCTTGAAGACGTTCAGCTCGAAGTTCCCCGAGGCCCCTCCCACGGTGATGGCCACGTCGTTCCCCATCACCTGTGCGCACAGCATCGTCAGCGCCTCGGACTGCGTGGGGTTCACCTTGCCCGGCATGATGGAGCTGCCCGGCTCGTTCTCCGGAAGGGTGAGCTCGCCAAGCCCCGAGCGCGGCCCTGAGGCCAGCCACCGCACGTCGTTGGCGATCTTGAAGAGCACCACCGCCAGCCCCTTGAGCGCCCCGTGCATCTGCACCAGCGCGTCATTGGCGGCCAGCGCCTCGAACTTGTTGGGCGCCGTCACGAAGGGGTGCCCCGTCAGCCGGGCGATCTCCTGCGCCACCCGCTCGGCGTAGCCCCTGGGCGCGTTGAGCCCCGTGCCCACCGCCGTGCCACCCAGCGCCAGCTCGTACAGGTGCGGCAGCGTGCGCTCGAGGTGGCTGCGCGCGTGCTCCAGCTGCGCCACGTACCCGCTGAACTCCTGCCCCAGCGTCAGCGGTGTGGCGTCCTGCAGGTGGGTGCGCCCGACTTTCACGATGTCCCGGAAGGCCTCGGCCTTGCGCGCCAGCACCTCCCGAAGCTCCTGCAGCTCGGGGAGCACGTTGCCTGCCACCGCCTGCGCCGCCGCCACGCTCATCGCCGTGGGGAACACATCGTTGGAGCTCTGCCCCTTGTTCACGTCATCGTTCGGGTGCACCCGGCGGCCCTCGCCCCGCTCTCCGCCCAGCAGCTCCGAGGCGCGGTTGGCCAGCACCTCGTTGCAGTTCATGTTCGTCTGCGTGCCGCTGCCCGTCTGCCACACCCGCAGCGGGAACTCCTCGTCATGCTGGCCCGCGAGCACCTCGTCCGCCGCCTTCACGATGGCCTCGCCCTTCTGCTTGTCGAGCGTGCCGTTCTCCACGTTCACCAGCGCGGCCGCCTTCTTCACCAGCACCAGCGCAAGGACGAGCGCTGGGGGCATCCGCTCGGTGGAGATGTCGAAGTTCTGACGGCTGCGCTGCGTCTGCGCACCCCAGAGGTGATCGGCCGGCACTTCGATGGGGCCGAAGCTGTCCTTCTCGATGCGAACGTTCTTCGTGCTCACGGGCAGGTCTCCTGTACCGGCGCGTACCACGGAACCTCCCCCTCCGCCCGAAGCTGCCCGGACGTTGCCGGGTGCAAAACAACCCGCCAGATGAGCATTTCCAGCTTTGATTGATTTCCAATAGAACGCGAGGCCCCCCTATCGATAGGACGAGGCCCCATGAACCTCCTTCGCATGCTCGGTGCAGGCCCGCTGCTGCTGCTCTCGCTGGTGGTGCTGGCCCGGCCCGCGCTCGCTGCGGGTCCTCAGGGCATCCAGGCCGGCGCGCCCATCGACGACGCGGGCAACATCCTGCTCACGGACGCAGTGGCCAACGCGCTGGCGAGCACTGGCGCCGGGTTCGTCCGCGTCAACTTCCGGCTGGGGCCGTACCCCTCGGACACTGCGGCGTTCTACAGCACCTACGACACCCTCGTGAACCGGCTGCGCTCCAAGGGCCTCCAGGTGGTGGGCCTGCTCTCGAATGAGTCCTGGCATGGCTCGCAGGCGCAGTGGCACGAGGGCAACCGCGAGAACACCGGCGGCAACGGCTACAACGACTACATCGATCAGTTCGGCTACATGGCCGGCCGGGTGGCTGCCCATTTCAACGGACGCATCAAGCACTGGGAGATCTGGAACGAGCCCAACTGCTACTCCAGCTCGCCCTCACCGGGCGTCTTCGTGGGCTGTTCCTACATCTACCCGTCCAACTTCGCCGCGCTGCTGGGCCACGCCTACACGCAGATGAAGTACTACAACGTGCTCAACGTCCAGGTGATCAGCGGCGGGCTGCTGAGCCACAACCTCTATGGCAACAATGCGGAGAGCGCTGGCGCCAACTACCTCTCGAACACCTATTGGATGGGCGTCAACGTCGGCTCGTGGAGCTGGATCCGGGCGAACGCCGGGAGCTACCCGCTCGATCACATCGGCCACCACCTGTACGTGGACCAGGGAGGCGCCGTCAGCACCGCCACGCTCAACCAGTACCTAGGCTGGATCCGCAGCGCGTACGTCGCCTATGAGGGCAGCGGCACCCCGAAGAAGATCTTCGAGACGGAGCTCGGCTGGCCCACCGACGCGGTGAGCGAGAGCGTGCAGGCGAGCAACATCACCGCCGCGTACAACGTGATGCGCGGAACCTCGTACGTGGCCTCGGCCTTCTGGTTCTACCTGCAGGACTCGCCGGGGTTGAACTTCGGCCTCTACCGCTCCTCGGGCCTGGGGACCGCGAACCGCAAGCCGGGCTGGACGAACTTCAACACCGCGACGAGCTACGAGGGGCGCTACTCCAACCTCACCGTCCACACGGGCATCCGGGACTACTTCAACAGCCACGGCGGCCTGGCCACCAACGGCTCGCCCTACGACAACGGTGGGACGCCCTGGGTCCACTCCTGGGACTACGGCTACGTGCAGGACCTCGACGGCGGCGCCATCGGACCCAACGCCATCTTCAGCAGCGCCTCAGGCACCTTCCAGGTACGCCACGGCTTCTGGACCACGTACCTGCAGGGCAGCAACCACACCCGTCTCAAGTTCCCCACCAGCGACGAGTTCGCCTCGGGCTCGGGGACACGCCAGAACTTCCAGGGTGGCTACATGACCTGGGACCCAGCAAACGGCGTCCGCGTCTTCTAGCGCAGCCAGAGCGCGCCGAGCTCCAACCCGAGCGCCTCGAAGGGCTCGGCGCGCACCCTCTGCGAGGCCTCATGCACGCTGAGCAGGGACCAGGCCTCCTCCTCGTAGCGGTAGACCTCCAGCGTCTGAAAATCGGGATCCACCAGCCACACGTGCTCCACGCCTGCGTGCGCGTAGGCCAGCATCTTGCTGCCCCGATCGAGCGCCATCGTCTCGGGTGAGAGCACCTCGCAGACCCAGTCCGGAGCCAGCGTCATCACCGTCACGTCCGGCAGCTCCGGCAGCCGCTCGCGGCGCCAACCCGCCAGGTCTGGAACGACGACCTCGCCTCCCACCAGGTGAAGCTCGGGCGCGAAGAGCAGCAACCAGCCCCCCGGCCCGCCTTGCCCTCTCACGAAGGGCCCCAGCAGCTCCCCCAGGAGCGCAGAGGCCGCCAGCGTCTGCACCACCCGCGGCCGGGGGCTGTCTACCAGCTCGCCCCCGATGATCTCCGCCACCAGATTCGAGGGGAGCACTCCCAGGGCCGGGTAGGTCTCATCCAGCTTCAAGACAGGGCGAGCAGGCATGGCTACAGCATGCCCCCTACCTGTCACATTCTCAAGCCTCTAGGTGACCTGGCAGGTCAGACCCGGCGCTCGACCTTGGGCTCGGCCGTGCCCTCGGCCGGCCCCGTCAGCCACGCCACGAACCGCTGCACAGGCGCCTTGCCAATGGCCGACGGCGGTGTGAAGGCCCAGAGCAGCAGGTAGACCCCCAGCGCGCTTCCCCCGGACACCGCCAGGGCGATGACGAAGGCCACCCGCAGCAGCGCCACATCCATCCCGAACTGACGGCTCAGCGCCAGGCACACGCCCAGCAGCGCCCGCCCCTCACCCCCTCGGTGCATCACCGCGCCCGGCTGCACGGCGCGGCACTGAGGGCACCTCGTCGCCTCGTCCCGCAGCTCCATCGCGCAGGCTGCACAGCGCTTCGTGGTGTCCATGTCGTCTAGTCCTTTCGTACGAGCCGGGCGTGCCTTGTCGATCCCAGCGCCCATTCCTACCTACGCAGACCTGCCTCGTTCCATTGCACCTCCCCCCCCCAGCTCGCTCCCTCGGAAGTTTGCTGATTTACAAGTTATCTGGACAACTTGTTCACGGGCTTACAAGCAAGCAGGCACTCTTTTCACAGCTGCTTCCCTCTTCCCTCTAGCGTATCCATTTTCCACTCCGCGAGCGGCTTTTACAACGCGACACGTCAAGGAGTGCGAATGCGAGACCCCGTGTCCTCCCCGAAGCCACCGACCCTTGGCCCCGGCGTGGTGCTCAAGGGCGTCTGGAGCCCGGACTACGCGCCCGTGCTCACCCCCGAGGCGCTCGAGTTCGTCGCCAGGCTCACCCGGATGTTCGGTGACCGACGCAAGGCGCTGCTGGCCCGCCGCCAGGAGCGACAGGCCGCCTTCAACCGCGGCCACCGTCCCCACTTCCTCCCGGAGACGAAGGCCGTCCGCGAGGGGGACTGGAAGGTGGCGCCGCTGCCCAAGGAGCTGCTCGACCGGCGCGTGGAGATCACCGGCCCGGTGGAGCGCAAGATGATCATCAACGCGCTCAACTCGGGCGCCAACGTCTTCATGGCGGACTTCGAGGACGCCAACAGCCCCACCTGGGACAACGTGGTGCGCGGGCAGCTCAACCTGATGGACGCCGTCCGCCGGGAGATCACCTACACCGCCGAGAACGGGAAGCACTACGCGCTGAATGAGAAGACGGCGGTGCTCTTCGTCCGGCCTCGCGGCTGGCACCTGCCCGAGCGCCACGTGGAGGTGGACGGTCAGCCCGTGCCCGGCGCCTTCTTCGACTTCGGCCTCTTCTTCTTCCACAACGCCAAGGAGCAGCTGGCCCGCGGCACCGGCCCCTACTTTTACCTGCCGAAGATGGAGAGCCACCTGGAGGCCCGGCTGTGGAACGACGTGTTCCTCATGGCCCAGAGCGAGCTGGGAATCCCTCGCGGCACCCTCAAGGCCACCGTGCTCATCGAGACGCTGCCGGCGGCCTTCGAGATGCACGAGATCCTCTACGAGCTGCGCGAGCACTCGGCGGGCCTCAACTGCGGCCGCTGGGACTACATCTTCAGCTTCATCAAGAAGCTCCAGGCGGACCCGGCCTTCCTGTTGCCCGATCGCTGCCAGGTGACCATGGACAAGGGTTTCCTGGATGCCTACTCGCGGCTGCTCATCCAGACGTGCCACCGGCGCGGCGTCCACGCCATGGGCGGCATGGCCGCCTTCATCCCCATCAAGGGGGATCCCGCCGCCAACGAGACCGCGCTGGCCAAGGTGCGCGCCGACAAGCTGCGCGAGGTGAAGAACGGCCATGACGGCACCTGGGTGGCCCACCCGGGCCTGGTGCCGCTGGCGCGCGCCGTGTTCGACGCCCACATGAAGGGGCCGAACCAGCTCGACACCCTGCGCGAGGACGTGAAGGTGGGCCAGGCGGAGCTGCTCGCCGTGCCCCCAGGCACCCGGACGGAAGAGGGCCTGCGCCACAACATCCTCGTGGGCGTGCAGTACATGGCCGCCTGGCTCGAGGGGATGGGCTGCGTGCCGCTCTACAACCTCATGGAGGACGCGGCCACCGCGGAGATCTCCCGCGCCCAGGTGTGGCAGTGGATCCACCAGCGCGCGACGTTGGAGGACGGGCGGCGCGTCACGGTGGAGCTGTTCCGCCAGGTGCTGGCCGAGGAGCTGGCCCAGCTGCAGAAGGAAGGCGCGCCGGAGCGCTTCGGCGCCGAGCGGTTCGCCCAGGCCTGCCAGCTCTTCGAGCATCTGTCCACCGCGCCCACCTTCGAGGACTTCCTCACCCTTCCGGCCTACGAGGCCCTGAACCCGCAGTACTGAAGTGCATCCACGCCGAGAGGAGCTTGCGCATGTATGACGCCACCGCTGCCAGTCCTGATTCTTCCCCTCACGCGAAGCTCCATGCTCGGCGCTTCGAGGGGATCGTCCGCAACTACACCGAGAAGGACGTGGAGAAGCTCCGCGGCTCCATCCGCATCAGCTACACGCTGGCGGACATGGGCGCGAGGCGCCTGTGGGAGCTGCTGAACACGGAGGACTACGTGGCTGCGCTGGGGGCCCTCACCGGCAACCAGGCGGTGCAGATGGTGCGCGCGGGCCTGAAGGCCATCTACCTGTCTGGCTGGCAGGTGGCGGCGGATGCCAACAGCGCCGGGCAGATGTATCCGGACCAGAGCCTCTACCCGGTGGACAGCGTCCCCACCGTGGTGCGCCGCATCAACGCCTCCCTGCGCCGCGCGGATCAGATCGAGCACGCCGAGGGCCGGAGTGAGCGGTACTGGTTTGCGCCCATCATCGCCGACGCCGAGGCGGGCTTTGGCGGCCCGCTCAACGCCTTCGAGCTGATGAAGTCGATGATCGAGGCGGGCGCGGCGGGCGTGCACTTCGAGGATCAGCTGGCCAGCGAGAAGAAGTGCGGCCACATGGGCGGCAAGGTGCTGGTGCCCACCAACCAGTTCATCCGCACGCTGACGGCGGCGCGGCTCGCGGCGGACGTCATGGGCGTGCCCACGCTGGTGGTGGCTCGCACGGACGCCGACAGCGCCAAGCTGCTGATGAGCGACGCGGACGAGTACGACCGCCCCTTCATCGACAAGAGGGCGGAGCGCTCGGCCGAGGGCTTCTACCGGCTCAAGGGCGGGCTGCAGTGCGCCATCGCTCGCGGCCTGGCCTACGCGCCCTATGCGGACGTGGTGTGGTGCGAGACGAGCACCCCGGACCTGAAGCAGGCGAAGCAGTTCGCCGAGGCCCTCCACGCGAAGTACCCGGGCAAGCTGCTGGCGTACAACTGCTCGCCGTCCTTCAACTGGAAGAAGAACCTGGACGACGCGACCATCGCGAAGTTCCAGCGCGAGCTGGGCGCCATGGGCTACAAGTTCCAGTTCGTCACCCTGGCCGGCTTCCACGCGCTCAACTACGCCATGTACGAGCTGGCGCGGACGTACAAGGACCAGGGCATGACCGCGTACTCGGCGCTGCAGCAGCGCGAGTTCGCCTCGGAGAAGGACGGCTACACCGCCACGCGCCACCAGCGCGAGGTGGGCACCGGCTACTTCGACCAGGTGGCCGAGGTCATCTCCGGTGGCTGCTCCAGCACCCTGGCCCTGAACGAGTCCACCGAGGCGCACCAGTTCTAGCGCAGGCGCGCGGTCGTCAGGGGCCCCGAGCTCATTCCCAGCGGACGTCGAAGTCCGTGTCCTCGGGGCCCTTCCGCTCGAACGTCATGCTCATCTTCATGATGCCCATGACCTCGAAGGAGGCCTCGCAGAGGCCCTGGTAGAACTCGGGGGCGATGGGCACGCCGCGGAAGTGGATCTTCCAGTGGCGCGGCCCCACCTCCTTGGAGGTGCGCTCGCCGAAGTTGCTGTTGCGCCCCATGAAGTCGCCCATCTTGCGCATCAGCCGCTCCGGCCCCATCAGGTTCAGCGCCTTGAGCTGGATGTTCCCCAGCAGCGTCTGCCGGTAGCCGTGGAGCATGCGCATCCCCACGCTCCGGATGCCCTCGGGCCGCGGCTGGGTTCCGAAGAAGCGGCGCGCCAGCCACTCGATCAGCGCGATGTACCGGTCCACCGGCACCTCGAGAGGGAGGCCGCCCTTGGCGCCCAGCAGCTCGAGGACCTCCGTCATCTCCGCGGAGCTGGCGCCCACGCCGAAGCCACGCAGCAGGCCCTCGACGGCGCTGTGCTTGAAGGCCCGTGCATTCTTGTCCGGTGGCTGCTGCTTCAGCGATGGCCGCTGTTCCATCATCCGCCCTGGGTGAGACCTCTGCTCGGACTATACCCCGGCGCCCCGCGTCACTCGTACCAGGTGGGGACGATTCGCGGGATGGCCGACTCCGCCGCAATGCGGCAGACCTTCTCCCAGGCCGCATCCGTCAGCGCATCGGTGTCGCCGACGCACTCGTGGTCTGGACGGGTATCGAAGAAATAGAGTGTCTCTCGCTCCGTGTCACAGCCCGCCCGTCCACTCCCTCCGCCTGACTTGCGGAGCTCCGGCACCAGGTTGTGGAGCCGCTCCAGGAGCTGCCGGTCCTCCTTCGGCACGCAGAACTCGAGCGAGCCATCGCTGAGGCATCCCGTGGCTTGGGTGAACCTCAGCTTCGCGATCGGGCAGGAACCTCCCGGCTGCTGAGCGGAGGGCGTCTCGGCGGGTGTCTCTTCTGGCACCACGGGCGTGTCACCCGTGGGCGCTGCGGAGGTGCACCCGAGGAGCGCACGGAAGACGAGCAGGGACGAGACGAACCAGCGCACCCGGACAACCTCCTAGTGGACTCGGAGAGCCTACTCCCACGCGCCTCTCCCAGGGTGCTCCGCGTGTTCATGCCTTCTTCTGGCGGTCGCTCTCCTCGTTGTACGCATCGCGCTGGCCGCGCTGCACGTTACCGGAGCCGTCATAGGGTCTCCCCACCTCCGTCCGCTGGCCGCCGTTCTGCTCCGTGACGTCGTTCAGCGCCTCCCGCCTCCCCTCCGCGGGCACCCGCTCCCCGTCCTCCTCGGGATCCTTCTGCTTCGCCGGGTCCACGGGGATGCCCACACTGCGCTGCTTCCACTCCTTCGGGTCCATGCTCGCTCCTCCGAGGTCTCGTTCGCCGCCTCCCTCAAAGGTGCGACCGGAACAGCCTCGGACAGCGAGGGCCCGCAGGCCCACTCGCTCAGTTCAGGAGCGGGGGCTTCGACCTGGACCTCGGTGGCGGTGGGCTCGCCTGCATCAGCTCCAGCCCCTGCCGCGTCAGCAAGAAGCGCACCACCCCCGAGCCTCGCTCGGTGTCGATCTCCGCCTCGAAGGCCGGGCCTGTGATGCTGCCCAGGTGGACGTCCTTGCCCAGGCTGCGCACCTTGCCCGAGATGAGGTCGCCCGCCACCTGACCCACCGAGTCACCTCGCTGGTAGAGCTCATATGCCGTCTGGTGCAGCGTCATCGCCAGCGTCGGTGTCAGCGGCTGCGTGCTGAAGAGGACCGAGATGAGCGTCCAGTAAGGGGGGGACTGATCTTCGTCGGCCATTGCCATCGCATCCTAATCAAGCGCGCCCGCGCGCGCGTGGCTGTCTTCGCTGGACGATCTGCTCCGCGAGCGCCGCTTGCTGCTTCCAGTGCCCGTAGAGCCGCCCCTGCGAGGCCAGGCGCTCCAGCCGGCGCTGCGTCTCCTCGTCCACCTTCCCCGCCGGCGCATCCCGGTACGGTGTCCCCGGCAGCGGCATGGACGTGTGCCCGTGCACCCGCGCCCCCAGCTCCGATAGCTGCTCCATCAGCCGGATCGTCGCGTCGACATCCTCCCGCTCCTCGCCCGGCATCCCCAGGATGAAGTCCACGTTCGGCAGGAAGCCCGCCTCCAACGAGATCCGCACCGCCCGCACCACCGCCTCCGTGTCATGCCCCCGGTGGCTGCTCTTCAGGATGCGCTCGGAGCCGGACTGCCCGCCGATGTTCAGGAACGGCGTCTGGCAGAACCGGCACGCGTAGATGCAGCCCCGGGTGATCTCAATGGCCCCGAACTTCCCGTGCTCCGCCGCGAAGGGTGGGAACGCATCCAGGTCCACCACGCCCTCGCCCCGTCCGTTCTGCACCACGCGCCCCTCCTCCAGCCGCGCCATCCCCCGTGTGCCCCTGGGATCCTCACCCCGCTTCAGCCGGTGCAGCAGCTCGCGCAGCAGGTGCTCGCCCTCTCCCACTGCCACCAGGTCGAAGCCCGCCCGCAGCGTCTGCTCCGTCTCCGCCGTGGCGTGCACGCCGCCCGCGATGCAGAGCACCTGCCGGCCCTCCAGCCGCTCACGCACCCAGGTCAGCTCCGCCGCCGCGGCGCCGAAGCTCGCCGAGTAGAACGACCATGCCGCCACCACTGTGTACCCCTCATCCGCGCACTGGCGCAGCGTGGCCAGCAGCGTCTCGCGATCCCGGGGGAAGTGGAGGGGCACGTCCGCCAGCGCTGCGTCCGACTCGACGGCGCCCGCCAGCACCGTGAAGGCGTACTTACCCGGGTACTGGTAGCTCAGGACGAGCGCGACCTTCCCGTTGGAGACCGTCATGCCCCGGGCCCGATGCGCTGCGCCGCGAACCTCGAGGCGTCCGTGTTCGGATACCGGTGGACGATGTAGCGGAAGACGCTCTGGGCTCGCGTGGGGTCCTTCATGCGCTCGGCACACAGGCGGGCCAGGAGCACCAGCGCCTGCGGAGCCACGGGCGAGTCCGGTGCCACGTCCGCCGCGGTCTCGAAGGCCTTGGCCGCCAGGCCGAAGTCCCCACTGCTGGCCGCCGCCCGTCCCACGAAGAGGTGCTGCTCCGGCGCCAGCCCCGAGAAGGCGGAGGACGCCAGCCCCTTGTAGGCCTCGACCGCGCCCGCCGCATTCCTCGCGGTGACGGCATCCGCCACCGCCCTCAAGGCGTCACCCAGAGCCGGCGCCGCGGCACTCGCCGCGACCGCTCCGCCAGACTCGAGCACCGCCGCCATCCGCGACTCGACACCACTCCTCACTGCTGGAGCGCTCGGCTCCCGAGCCTTGCCCGGCAGCCGTCCCTGGGGACGGGCTCCCGGGAGCACGGGCTCGTAATAGTCCGGGTCGTGGCCGTAGCCCACCTTGTCCCCATGCACGTAGAGGAGCAGCCCCAGCATGTGAGACATGAAGAAGGGCATGACCAGGGTGAGCATCTCTGGGAGGAGGCTCGAGACGATGGGCACCCCGGTCCCGCTCAGCAGGCCTCCCAGGACTTCGACCCCGAACTCGATGCCCAAGGACACTCCCACCACGCCCAGGGCGATGAAGTAGTCGCTGCCCAGCTTGAAGACCCAGCCCACCAGCGCCACCGGGTTGAGCAGGTGGATGAAGGAGGTGTCCGTCGCGGCCACCATGAAGGCGATGGGCCCATAGAAGAGCCCCCACCCGAGGATGAGGAGGAAGAGAGGGTCCAGGAGGAGCGGCGTGCTGGCGACGTCTTCCTCTCCCCCTCTCCCGAACACCGCGTAGAGCACCGCGGGCAACCACACGTAGGAGGTGCTGACGATCCCTCGAATGAGCGGACGGATGATGTCCGAGAGAGAGGAGAAGTCCGGCACGTCCAGCTCTGCGCCCCGCGCCGCCGAGAGGAAGACGTAGAAGAAGTAGGCCCAAGTGGCTCCCGCCGAGAGGACCCAGCCAATGAGGCCTCCCACCCAGCCCATGAGGGTGCAGAAGGCCCCGAGCGCCAGGATCGACAGCAGGGTGGAAGGTCGCAGCATGAAGCGCACCGAGTCCACCAACCGCGACGCGTAGGAGCGGTGCGAGCGGTGGAGCCTCAGTGCAATGGCGCGGCCTCCGCAGCGCGAGCAGGACTCCACCGAGGCCGTGCCGTACTTCTCCTCTGAGACGCACTGGGGACACAGGGAGGAGCCGCACGCGTCACAGGTCCAGCCCGCAAGGGCCGCCGGGTGCGTCCAGCACCGAGCAACAGAAGTGGGAGCTGCCATGGGCCGCGGAGCCTACACCGACCCGCCATTCCTCCCAAACCCCTGAAATGCCTGGGGAAAAGAGGATCGCAACTCCAGGGCCTTCCTGGCGGATAATAAGGTGGGAAGCCGATCTGTGATCCAGCCCGGATTCCGTCTCTGGAGGAGTCATGCACATCAACAACCTGGGCGGCGCGCGGTTGCCCGTCACCACCACCGCGGGCAGTACCACCCAGACTGCTCGGACCAGCTTCGGCTCGCTCGTGCAGGGAAGCGCTGCCGCCTCCACCGCGGGCCGCGCGGGCCTCACGGGCTCCAGCGTCATCGCCTCGGCGATCTCGTCGAACTCCGGCGGCGCCCAGGGGTTCGGCGCGCCCTACCTGCAGGCCATGTCGTCGGGTGTGCCGGGTGTGGGCGGTAACGCCTCCACCCCCACCCAGGGCCAGGCGCCGGCTACCGGCGTGGGCTCAGAGTTCAACGGTGAGCTCGCCGCCATGTCCGAGCAGCAGGAGGGGCAGAAGGCGATGAAGGAGCTCATCAAGATGTCGCTGATCTCCTTCGTCAACAGCACCTTCGCCATGGGGCAGAACCGCCCGAAGGCCGACGACTGGTAGACCGCTGTCCCACGCAGCGCAGGCGCTCGCGGCCCGTCACTCTCCGACGAGCCGCTGGAGCGCCTCCCAGCACGCGCGCACGTGCCGCTCCTCCGTGCGCGCGGCGCCAATGGCCATGCGCAGCACGTACCGCGAGGGAGC
>NZ_DASPHO010000839.1:0-11969 GCF_035629615.1 Hyalangium sp.
CCGTCAGTACGGCACGCGCAAGTCGGCCTGGTACACCAGCGTCGGCACCACCTGCGGCTCCAGCGCCTACTGCGGCAACGTGGTCGGCAAGCCCACGCTGTAGTCTCCGCGCGAGTCCCACCCGAGGCCCGGTGACCTGTCCAGGTGACCGGGCCTCTTCGTTTCTACGGACGGCGAATCAACCGACTCGGGGCCACTCCGGCGGCGGCGCTCTCGCCCAACCTGTCTGCTTGTCTGACAGGTTTGCCTGGCGCGCTCCCGGCAGGGGCGTCAGTGCGAGCCACTCTCCACCGCGTGCTCGGTGTGTTCGCTCCAGGGCCTTCTTCTGCGCTCAACCCATAGGACCAGGTGTCTCCTGGGTCACCTATGAGGTAGGGTCTCCTCCAGCTCCCTGTCTCTTCCGGAGGAGACCCTTGAGTCATGATGGTGTGACGGTCAGTGGTCCACAGGTCCTCGCTCGCGGCTCACTCGTGGGCCCCTGGCTCATCCTCGAGCGCCTGGATTCCGGCAGCTACGGCGTGGTCTTCCGTGTCCAGCGAGCAGGACACCCCGAGGCCGGCTCCTTCGCCTTGAAGATGGCCAAGCAGCCAAACGACCCCCGCTTCGAGCGGGAGGCAGAGCTGCTCCAGCGCATCCACCACCCCGCTGTGCCTGGCTACGAAGACTCTGGGAGCTGGACCTCCCCTCAGCACCACCGTTACCCCTATGTCGTCATGCAGTGCGTGGAAGGCTTCACCCTCTACGACTGGGCACAGGAGGAAGAGCGCTCCTCGCGCGAAGTGCTGCAGGTGCTTGCCCAGGCAGCCCGAGGCCTCGAGGCCGTCCACGCCGCTGGCGCCGTCCACCGGGATGTGAAGGGCGACAACATCCGCGTCACCCCCGAGCGAAGAGCCGTGCTGGTGGACTTCGGCTCGGGCTGGCTGCCGGACGCTCGACCTCTCACGGACACCACCGCTCCCCCAGGCACCACGCCCTACCGTTCTCCGGAGCTGCTGCGCTTCATGTGGCGCTTCCGCAGGGACACCGAGGCCCGCTGGCAGGCGCGTGCCTCGGATGACCTGTACTCGCTCGGAGTGACGGCTTACCGGCTCGTCACTGGCACCTACCTGCCTCCCGTCACCGAGAGCGAGGGGGAGTACTCCCGCAAGTGGCTTCGCCCGCGTGAGCTGGCAACCGTGGCCCTGGAACTGGAGGGCATCACCCTGCGCCTGCTCTCCGAGGACAGTCAGGCTCGCGGCACCGCCACGCAGATAGCCGAAGCCCTGGAGCGCGCCGCGCAGCAGGCGGGGCCCGAGGCGGACAGGCCCATCCGCCCCACACCGGCAGCCGCCTCCACCGAGGAGGGGGGGCCGCGCTTCTCCTCGCGCTCAGGCTGCTCCAGCCGGTCTGGCTCCTCTCGCCCCTCGACTGCACCCAAGCACCGCGCCGTCCGCAGGGCCTTGCCTGCATGGCTCTCCTCGGGCATCGCCGCCGCGGTGGGCGGGATGATGGGGGTGGCCTTCTTCGAGCCTCGGTATGGCCGAGGACGAGAAGACGAGCCGCCCCCTTCCATTGCCGAGGAGTGGCATGCGCCGCCCGTGGACACGCGGGATGCGGGCGTGGGGGAGCAGGGGCTCCTGTCCGCGGCCCAATCCCCGCGCCTGGGTTCCTCCTCCTACGGCCTGGGCCTGCCGATGCCCAAGACCCCACGGCCGGGGCAGAAGAAACCGCCCTGCATTCCCGACTATGAGCTTGAGGCGCTGGGCGTGTGCTGGGCCATCTTCAAGAAGGAACCACCCTGCGGAGGAGGAGGCTACGAGTACAACGGCCTGTGTGTCCGGGCATCCTACGAAGCTCCTCGCCCGCCCACCTCAGAGCAGCCATGACAACGGCTGCCCCTCTGACCTTCCCCTTATCGCGCCCACCTGAGGCGATAGCGCGCCAGGGACTCTCCGGCGATCAGGCACAGCAGCAGCAGCCCGCTGAAGACGTCGATGACCCGGAAGGGCATGTTGAGGCTGATCTTCAGCAGATCTCCTCCGGCGAGGATGAGGCCCATGAGCGGCGCGGTGACCAGCACCAGCGCCGGTTGGCCTCGGGCGAGCCATGCCACGATGATGGCTGTGAAGCCGTAGCCCAGAGAGATGTGCGCAGGGTCGAGCAGGCGGTAGTGGATGCCGGCCACCTCGCCCACGCCGGCCAGTCCGGCCGCGCCGCCCGACAGCAGCCCGGTGAGCAGCACCACCCGGGGAATGGGCATGCCCGCGTAGCGCGCCGCCCGGGAGCTCGCCCCCACCACGCGCAGCTCGTAGCCCAGCGGAGTCCGCGTGAGCAGCACCTGCAGCGCCACCGCCAGCACTATCCCCAGCACCAGCGTGGGCCAGTGCACCAGCGTGTCTCCCAGGTGCGGCAGCCGGGCCGGGCCTGGGAACTCGTCCGTATAGGTGAAGCCCTGCACGTTCTGCCCGCGCCAGGGACCGCTGACCAGATAGATGACGAGGTAGCCGGCCACCGAGTTCAACATCAGCGTGGTGAGGATCTCGTTCACGTCCACGCGCGCGCGCAGCCACGCGGCGGGCAGGGTCCACAGCCCTCCGGCCACCGCACCCGCCAGGAACATGAGAGGGAGGCTCAGGGCGCTCGCGGGGAGGAAGAGCGCCACGGCTCCGCCCGCTACCGCGCCCATCAGCAGCTGGCCCTCCGCGCCGATGTTGAAGAAGCTCACCCGGAACGCCAGGGTGAGCCCGCTGCCAATGAGCAGCAAGGGGATGGTGCGGCGCAGCACCTCGGCCAGTCCTTGGCGATCGGCCAGCGTTCCCTCTAGGAGTGTGCCGTAGGCCTCCAGCGGGCCCACGCCGTAGGCGGCGAAGACTCCGCCCGCCAACGTGAACGCGAGCGCCATGGCCCCTGCGTACACGGCCACGAGCTTGGACCGGCGAGGCAGTGGATCCTGCTCGAGGCGGATCATGCCGCGCCCTCCGCCGCCTGCGTCATCATCCGCCCGAGCCGCTCCAGGCTCACCTCGCCCGCGGGCCAGGGCCCTCGCAGCTCGCCCTGGTACAGCGCCGCCACCCGGTGCGAGAGGGCGAACAGCTCGTCCAGATCCTCCGTCACCAGCACCACCGACATGCCCTCCTGCGCCCGCTGGATGAGGAGCCGGTGCACCTGCTCGGTGGCCCCCACGTCCACGCCGTACGTGGGGTGCACCGCGATCAGCAGCCGCGGCGACCCGTCCAGCTCCCGCGCGAGCACGGTGCGCTGGATGTTGCCGCCGGACAGCAGCCGCAGCGGCGTGCGCGGGCCCGGTGTGGCGATCTGGTACGTCTGGATGAGCTCGGTGGCCTGGCGCTCCAGGCGCTCGCGATCCAGCCAGGGGCCGCGGCGCAGCTTCGTGCGGAAGGTGCGCAGGGCCAGGTTCTCCGCCACGCTCATGGCGGGCACGGTGCCTGCGGGCCGCTCCTCGGGGACATGGGCCACGCCCCGCTCGAAGAGCCGCGCCGGAGAGAGCCCCTCTAAAGGATGGCCCTCCAGCCGCACCTGGCCTCGGAACGGGCGCAGGCCCGTGAGCGCCTCCACGAGCTCGCGCTGGCCGCTGCCGGCCACCCCCGCGATGCCGAGGATCTCCCCCGGCGCCACGGTGAAGCCCGCTTTGCGCACCGCGGGCAGCCCGCGATCGGAGCGCACCTCCAGGTCCATCACCTCCAGCCGCACGCCGGGCTGGGGCGGCGAGAGCCGCGGACGGGGCACCGCCTCCCGCCCCAGCATCAGCCTCACCAGCTGCTCCCGGGAGGCCTCGCGCGCGGGCAGCTCGCCCACCTTCTTCCCCGCGCGCAGCACGGTGATGCGATCGGCGTGGGCGAGCACCTCGTCCAGCTTGTGGCTGATGAAGAGGATGGCCAGTCCCTGGGCCTTGAGCCGGGCAAGCTGCTCGAAGAGCGGCACCACCTCCTGCGGGGTGAGCACGCTGGTGGGCTCGTCCAGGATGAGGATGCGGGCGCCCTGCAGGAGCGCGCGGAGGATCTCCAGCCGCTGCTTCTCTCCCGCGGAGAGGCTCTCCACCCGGGCCTCGAGGTCCACCTGCAGCGGCTGGCCGGCCAGCCGCTCGCGCAGCCTCGCCAGCAACCGGCGCCGGGTGAGCAGGAAGCCGTCGCGCAGCCCGAGCGCCAGGTTCTCCGCCACCGTGTGCCGCTCCACGAGCAGCGGGTGCTGGGGCACCAGGGCAATGCCCAGCTTCAATGCCTGGGCGGGCGAGCCCACCCGCACCGGGCGGCCCTCGAAGGACAGCTCCCCCGAGTCCGGCGCGTACAGGCCATAGAGGATGTTCATCAGCGTCGTCTTGCCCGCCCCGTTCTCTCCGAGCAGGGCGTGGACCTCGCCGGCGTGGAAGTCCACGCTCACCCGGTCATTGGCGACGACGCCTGGGAAGCTCCGGGTGATGTCCGTGAGCCGGAGGAGCGGAGGGGACGCCATGCGGGCCACGAGCTTGCCACAGCGCATCCCCTCCCAGCGGGCTCAATCCACCGCGAGGCTGCACACCCGAGCCGAGGTGCGCAGCTCACGGGCGTGCTGTGCTCAGGGCCAGTAGCGGGTCAGCGCGAACTCGTTGTTGGACTCGTTGGCGAAGCCCGTGACCACGATGCGCGTCACCGGCACCCGGTCATCCGGCTGGAGCGCCAACGCGCGGGCCTGGTCACTCTTCGTTCCCGAGGCGACCGCGGTGACCACCTTGCCCCCGGTGCCGAAGCCGGTGTCGAGCGCGCCCGTGGCCTCGTAGCGCAGCACGGCGAAGTCCGCGGACGAGCTGCTCCCCGCGTTGACCCAGCCAGCCACCACGAGCTTGCCGTCGCTCTGCAGGGCGAGAGCCGTGGCCTCATCGAAGTTGTCGGTCGTGCTCACCGGGGTCACCACCTTGCCCGCGGTGCCAAAGCCCGTGTCCAGCGCGCCGTCCGCGCTCAGGCGGACCAGGGAGAAGTCGTTGTTGCTCGCGCCGGCCACCACGAGCTTCCCGTCGGAGGTGAGGGCCGCCGACCGGGCCGAGCCAGTGGGCGAGCCGAAGAGCCCGACGATCTTGCCTGCCGTGCCGAAGCTCGAGTCCAGGGTCCCGTTCGCGGTGTAGCGGGCCAGGATGAAGTCTCCATCCCCGCCGGCAGCGATGATGCGCGTCTCCCCGCCCGCCGTCTGCTTCGTGAGAGAGTAGATGACGTCCTTGCCGTTGTCGGCCTTCAGGGCGGTGAGCACCTTGCCGCCGGTGCCAAAGCCCGTGTCCAGGCTGCCATCGGCGTTGTAGCGAGCCAGCGCGAAGTCCTGGCCGGTGCCTGTGACGGTGGACTCGCCACCCACGACGATCTTGCCATCTGCCTGGACGGTGATCGCAAAGGCCCGGTCCGTTCCGTTGCCAAAGGCGGTAGTGACCGTTCCACCCGTCCCGAAGGTCGTGTCCAGGGTGCCGTTGGCGTTGTAGCGAGCCAGGGCGAAGTCCAGGCCGCTCGCGGCCTGCTCGGTGGAGCCGGCGACGAGGATCTTCCCATCGCTCTGGAGAGCCACCGCGTAGGCCTCGTCGCTGCCGGTGGCCAGCGAGGTAGACACCTTGCCGCCAGTGCCGAACTCCGTGTCCAGGCTGCCATCCCGGGCGTAGCGCAGCACGGCGAAGTCCGTGCCGGAAGCGGTGGCGGTGCGGCCCACCACGATGATCTTCCCGTCAGGCTGCACGGCAATGGCTTCCGCATAGTCCTCGCTCGCGCCGACCGCGGTGAGCACCGGGCCGCCGCCAAAGCTGGTGTCGACCGAGCCCGCGGGGCCGCGCACCGTCACGGTGAGCGTCTTCGTGGCAGTCGCCTCCCCGGAGGTGCCGGTCACCGTCACGGTGGTGGGCAGGGAGTGGGGGGCCGTGCCCGCGGCCGTCACGGTGATGTCGGCCTTCGTGGCGTCGCTGGCGATCGTCGCTCCCGCCGCGCTCGCGCCCGTGGGCAGGCCGCTGAACGTGAGGGTCACCGCTCCGGTGAAGCCCGTCTCCCGCGTCACCGTCACGGCGAAGGTGCCGCTCGAGCCCTGGAGCACGGGGAGCTTGTCGGGCGAGACCGAAAGGCTGAACTTCGCGGGCTGGGGATCGGGATCCGGGTCGGGATCCGGATCGACCTCGTCGCTGCAGGAAGCGCAGGCGGCCAGCAGCGCCACGGCGGCGCTCAGGAGCCACTTCTGTCGTGGATGCATCTTCATGGGCTTTCTCCTCGGTTCAGTGCAGGAATCTCGCCACTCCGGCCGTGCGAGGTCCAGCAAAGAAGGCGGGGAGCATCACACCTCCTGCCCGGGAGGTCGACCTTCGAAGTGCGGGGCGAGCCCTACCCTCGTCAGGTCCCACAGGCCCGGAGCCATGCGCTCCGGGCCTTCATGAGGCGGTGACGCTAGCGGACGCGGATGGCGTCCGCGATGACGACGGAGCCCTCGGCGGCCCAGCGGCTGACCTGGACCTCGTTCCAGCCGGCCGGGAAGCTCCAGGTGCCCAGCTCCTGCCACGCGCCGCCACCCGTCTGCTGGTTCTTGTACACCGTGGCCAGCTTGGTGCCGGACGCGTTCCAGATGATGAAGGGCGTCGAGGCCGAGCGGTTGGTGCCCGCCGTCCACCACGCGTCGAGGGTCTTCGTCGCCGCCGCCGACAGGTAGAACCGGAAGGTCACCGGGTCGGAGATGGCCTGCGTGGAGGCGTAGTAGTAGTTGGAGCCGTAGTAGCCGGGCGAGGAGGAGGCCGAGACCCAGCTCGCCGAGCCGACGAACTGCGCCACCGCGGAGTTGTTGTTGGCGTTGTTGCTGTCCACGACGAAGCTCGTGCCGCCACCGCCGCCGCTGCCGCAGTAGGAGTTGACCTTGCTGATGTAGCTGGACCACGGCCAGTTCGGACCCGGATCCGTGCGGTTGTTCGGCTGCAGCCGCCCGTGCGCCACGATGTGGTAGCTGTCACGCGTGATGACCTGATCCTTCGAGATGTCGCACGAGAGCTTCGCCGAGGCGTCGATCTGCCCCGCGGGGAAGGAGGACTGGCTAGCGAAGCCGCCGTGCTCGATGCCCACCGAGAAGTGGTTCACCGACACGCCGTTGAGCCCGCAGTCCTTGCTGCCATTGAGGCTGCAGCTGTAGCTGGCCGCCACGTGCCAGGCGCGGTTCGCCTCGTTCACCAGCTGGGAGATCTCACTGCCGCTCTCGTTCACCACGTAGTGGGCGCTGGCGCCCGCCGCCGAGTTCGTCAGCCAACCCCAGCAGCCGGAGTAGCCACCCTCGCAGGTGTGGATGACGATCATCGAGACGTTCGTCCCCGAGGGCCGCGCGTTGTAGTTGGGCGAGGGCCGCCAGATGGAGGCCGCGTAGTTCGGGCCCGCCGCCATGGCGTGCAAGGAGGGGCTGGCGAACTTCGCCTCCACCTGCGTGGGCATGATGGACGCCGTCACCTGGCCGTCCGGACCCTCGGCCACCACGCCCGTGCGCAGCGCGGAGTAGACACCCTTGTGCACGTGCTCGGCCTGCGCGTCCGTGTTCTCGATGCCGCTGAGCTTCACCACCGCGGCGGCCCAGGCGCCCAGATCCCCACGGTCGACGTTGAGCTCCTCCGCGTAGGAGGACAGCAGCGCCGCGCCCGCGCGGATGTTGGCCAGCGCGTCGGTGCGGACTGCCTCGGCGGAGACTCCCACCAGGGCCGCGCCGCGCTCGAGCGTCTCGCCTCGCAGGGCCATCACGCCAAAGGCCGCCGGCATGCCCTCGAACTCCTGCTCACCGCGCACCATCTGCCAGCGCGTCTCCGTGAAGGAGACGGCCTTGAGCAGGTCCGCCGGGACGTTGAACTCGCGGGCGGCCTGGTCGAACAGCGGATCCAGCTGGCCGGTGGAGCCGCGGCCGACGGCCTCCGTCGCTGCGTCAGCGACGGCGCTGGAGGGGTTCTGCGCGGGCTCCTGGGACTCGGGGCCCTGGGGACCACAGGCGGCCAGCAAGAGGGCCGCGGCGGCGGCCGCGAGCGCATTGCGCAACGAAAGCATGAAGACTCCTTGAGTGGGGGGACGCTGCTGCGTGGACTCCGCCCTCATCCGTGAGGGACAGGCGGGGTGCGGTTAGCAGCACTCGTGCCAATGGGGATCCCCGCGAAATCACGAGAGACGGGAAACCCGCAGTGGAGCATCCATGCTCCACCCCTCCTGGAGCACTCCGGGGAGAGGCGGACCGGCGCGCACGTAATTCCCCGAATTCTCAGGAGAAAAGACTCTGCGGACGCGAAAAGAGATTGGCCTGAAACGGGACAGTGCGAAAAGTCACAGTTGTCTCGATTTCAGACGATTCCGGCTATTGTAGCTTTACAGTGTGAGCGCTCGAAGTCACCCGAAGATGGGGGACGGGTCGAGGTGCGCGAGGTAGCGCTGGATGCGCTGCTCCTTCATGTCGAAGACATTGCAGAAGGGGACGGTGATGCGGCGGCCGTCCTTGATGCGGTTCATGGAGAGCTCGCCGCGGACGACGATGCCTTGCGGGGTCTGCCAGACATCGATGAGGTCATGGCGGAGGTTGCGAGCCAGGGTGAGGATGGCGCTGATCACCTGCTTGGCGCCCTGGGGACCTGAGACGGGGACGCCGCTGCCCATGCGGAAGGAGGCATCCTCCGAGAGATAGGCGGCCCAGCCTTCGATATCTCCCTGGTCGAACTTCGCGAACAGCTCATGCACCCAGGAATGGTCGACCATGTCCCCTCCGGACGAGTGACTTGGTGCATCTGATCGTTCCCTTCCATGGCCGTCAAGCCACCCGCTGGAAAATTCGTGTGGTAGTGACTACCTGTGGGGTCGCCCTCCCAGATGGCGTGCTGCGTTACGCTCAAGGACACTCTGTAGCGCCCGAGAAGCAGCCCTCCTTGCGGATTCGCTTCACGCGGGCTTTGGCACCTCGGCGAGCCCTCGTCGGCGCAGGTCCTCGAGATCCTCGGCGAGCCCCGCCTCCAGACCCCGCTCGGACTCGATGTAGCGCTGCATGAGCGGGACGGGGCAATACAGGCGCCCCTCTCCGTCGGGTACCAGCACGTAGCTCAGCTCGCGGTGGTCCATCGCCTCATCGAAGTCAGCCGAGCGGATGTCCGCGCCACGGGCCTTGAGCGCCTGCCGCACCTCCTCGCGCGTGGGGCGTCCGAGCAGCAGGGCCTGGCGCACCACGGCGCGGTGGAGCGGATGGTCTCCGCGCCAGCGGCGGCCCTGGTCTCGCAGATCCTTGTCCTCGCGGAGGATGCGCTCCAGGTGCTCGCGGGTGAGCACGTGGGTGTCGGGCGGCAGCAGCTCCACCAGCGCCTTGCAGGCCAGCACGACCAGGTTGGCCCGGCGCCCGGCCTGCTCGACCAGGAGCTCGGGCGTGGAGGCTGTGTCCCACTGGAGGCCCAGGGCCGCCATGGGCTCGGTGACGAGCGCCAGCGCCGAGCGCGCATCCAGCGGTTCCAACCGGAGGTGTTCTCCGAAGTTGCGCAGCGGTTGCTTCTCGTCCAGCACCACGGCCCGGTACAAGTCCCAGAAGCCGGCGAGGATGAAGTAGGCCCGTCCCTCCTCGGCCAGCGCGCGCATGGCCTGCAGCAGCGGGTAGCCCGCCTTGGCGTCGGCGCTGATGAAGTCATCGGCCTCATCGACCAGCCACACCCGCGGCCGCGAGGGCACACCCGCGGCGATCTCCGCGAAGGGCGGGAGCAGAGCGCCCTCCGCGGGCACACCCACGCGCTCCCGTGCAAGCCGGCGGTGCAGGCCTGCGTCCGCGAGCTCCACGTAGCACACGTCCAGATCCGAGCGGGCCTGGAGCCGGCGGAGCACGGCGAGCAGCAGGCTGCTCTTGCCCATCTGCCGCTGGCCCACCACCAGGAAGTTGCGGATGGTGCGGTCCGCGATGGCACGCACCTCGCGCTCGCGGCCGAAGAAGAGGTTCTCCAGCTTCACGCCACCGGCCACCTGGTAGGGCGACAGCTCCGACACGGCGACCTGCTCGGAGATGGTGGTCTCCAGCAGACGCCCGGGCTCATCGGCCAGCAGCAGGTCCCGGAGCCGGTTGGCGGAGAGGACGACACTGCGGACACGCGGCACGCCCTCGAGCACCTGGCGCGCGTTCTGCGCGTCTGTCCGGTCGAGCACGAGCACCTGGCTGGGGCCGCGGCCCTCCTGGAAGACATCAGCCATGCGGCGCTCGGCGTCGCCGGACTCCAGGCGGGTCCCATCGACGACGACGACAGCAGTCTCTCGGGCGAAGCGCAGCCGCAGGAGTGGGAGTGACAACGCCCACGTGTTCAAGCTCAGGCTGGCACCGAGCCTGCCGCCAGTGGCCTCCGCGAAGGCCGTGGCTGCAGCCTGAGGGTTCTGCGCCCCACACAGCGCTCGCTGCCAGCGGGTGGCGGGGATGCCCGCCGCGGTGATGGTGGAGTCGAGGCGGCGCGCGCGCCGGAGGGCCTGATCCGCCTCGAGCATGTGCGCCAGGGGATAGCTCTTGAGGGTGGCGGGAGACCGCTGGGTGTGCACCACCATCGGGTTGCGGTACACGCGCGCGTAGTACACGAAGCCGAAGAGCAGGAACGCCCCCAGAGTCAGCGCCATGTACAGGCCATGAGGAATGGGGAGCTTGACCTCGGGGGCGGAGAAGGTCCACGTGCGCGGCCACTTCGTGTAGCTCGCCGTGAGCTCGAAAGAGAACTTGCCCGCCTCGCGGATGGAAGCGGGGATGAAGAATGGCAGCGACTCGTCCAGCCCTGGGGCCAGACTGAGAAGCTGCTGACGGCCGGGCAGCCTCCGCTCGCCCACTCGGAAATAGCCTTCGAGGAGGAGCGAACCGGTGTCCTGGCTGCCCGTGTTCTTGAGTGTCACCGTCAGGGTGTCGTCCTTGACGCTGGGTCCGTTCACCAGGGTCAGCTCCGGAGTGAGGATCTCGATGGGAAGCTCGATAGTGGGCCCTTCACCCCAGGCATGGATGGCCTTGAGGCGGACCTTGGGCTCCAGGGGAACCTCCGCCTCCTCAGGCTTCAGATAGGAGAGACCGATGGCAAGCTCCACCGAGCTGCCGCCCTCCAGCCGCAGCACGGGCGCTGGGGGCAGGAGGAGCAGTCCCGGTGGAAGTTCAAGGGGCTCGATGCGTATCCAATACGCCCGGCCTGCCCCTTGCTCATTGCGGAGGGTGACCGTGAGCTCTCCCAGCCAACCAAAGTCACCCGGAGCCTCGCGCAGCGTGGCGCTGGCGGAGAGCTGGGGCGGCACGTCGGGCCGAGGGGGCAGAACGGGTTCGAGCGCGCCATCCTCCTGCTGGCGATAGAGGAAGCGGCCATCATCATGACGGAAGACAGGCTGTCCCCGGAGGTGGCTCAGCCACCCGGCCTTCGCTCCACGGAGGAGCCCCTGGAAGGGCTCGTCACCCGACAGGGACCAGAGCCGCACTGACCCATCGACGTCGCCTGAGGCCAGGGTGGCCTTCTCAGGACTGAAGGCGACGGACTGCGTCCAGTTCGCATGCTCCAGGCGCCGGGTCTGGCGTCCGGTCGCAACGTCCCAGAGCCGTACTGTCTTATCGCCCCCCGAAGAGGCCAGGGTGCCCCCGTCCGGGCTGAAGGCCACCGAGGTCACCGGACTCGAGTGTCCTTTCAGGAAGCGCAGCCGGCGCCGAGTCCCCAGGTCCCACAGCTGGACCGAGAAGTCCCAGCTGCCCGAGGCCAGGGTGCGCCCATCCGGGCTGAATGCCACCGAGGAGACGAGGCTCTTGTGTCCATCGAGCTGGATGTAATGATCTGACCACGGCATGCCAAACAGCAGGATCTTGCCGTCGTTCGCGCCTGCGGCCAGGGTGCGCCCATCTGGGCTGAAGGCCACCGACGAGACGGCGCTCGTGTATCCCTGGAGGCCGAGGCGCTCGCGCCCGGAGCCAACATCATACAGCCGGACCCCGCTGCTACCGCCTGCGGCCAGGGTACGCCCATCCAGGCTGAAGGCCACCGACGAGACGGGCTGTCC
>NZ_DASPHO010000840.1:0-2723 GCF_035629615.1 Hyalangium sp.
GTCGCCGCGAGCGCCTCGCGCACCTCCAGGTGCCGCCGCTCCTCCCAGTAGCGCATGGCCAGATGGACGCCATACTCGATGCCCAGGCCGATGAGGATGGCCACCAGGAAACCCGTCACCACGTTCAGGTGCCCGATGGCCAGCTGCGCGAAGCCAAACGTGAGCAGCACGCTCACCATCACCGGCAGCCCCACCACCGCCAGCGCCGCCACGCGCCGCGTCGCCAGCAGGATGATGCCCACCGCCAGCAGCGCGGACAGGATCCCGGCGTTGGCCAGATCCCCCCGCATCATCGTGTCCTCCTCGATGCGGCTCTGGAAGTTGCCCGTCGCGTCCACCCCCACGCCCGGGTACTCCTGGGCAACCTCCGCCGCGACCGCCTTCGCCTCGTCCACGAACGTGCGCGCGAAGCCCAGGTCCGCCGCCGTCCCGGCCGGCTTGAGGAACAGGTACACCTCCTTGCCGTCCGCTGATGCCAGCTTCTCCTTCACCGGCGACTCAGGCAGGTACTTGCGCTGAATCTCCTCGAAAGTCGGCGGCGGCGCCCTCGCCACCAGCTCCACGTAGAAGGGGTTGAGCTGCCGCCGCTCGTACCGCACCCGTGCCTCGAGCTCGTCGTGCAGCGCTCGCAGGCGCTCGGCCGGCATCAGCAGCAAGCCATTGCGCAGGAAGAAGCCCACGTCGAAGTGGTGCTCCACGTAGCGGACCTGAGGCAGCTGCTCCAGCCGGCCCTGCAGCTGCTGGGCGTAGGCGCGGAGCTGAGCAGGTTCGGCCCCTTGCGCACGAAGCACCAGGTACCCATCCCCTCCCGCTTTCTGCGACACACGCGTCAGGTCCTGCACCTCGCGCGCGCCGCCGGGCAGCAGCTCCACGAACGAGCCGCGGAACTCCAGCCGCGAGGCCAGCAGCGCTCCACCCAACCCCAACAAAGCGAAGAGCGCCACCACCACCATGGGCCGCGCCAGTGCCACCTCAATCAAGCGCTCCACCCACCGCTGACGCAGCTTCTGCACCTGGCTCCACCTCACCGCGACGGAGAAAGCAATCCCCCAGCCACACAATTCAGTCCGGGCCCCATCAACACATCCAGAGGCGGAGGACTTCCAGGGGGTTGCAAATCACCCTGACACAGCTGCCATAGCACCGAACGTTGGCACCTTGACAGGCCTGGAAAGCCTCTTTATTCACCGCCCCGCGTCGCCCCAAGGAGGTCGCACGCTGCAGCAGGGTGCATCTGGCCGGGATGCGCCCTGATTGAAGTGTGCACCGAGTGCGCTCCAGGATCCCCCGACGCAGACAGAAAGACCACCATGAGCGATGTCTTCGACAAGTGCAGTAACTGGAAGGATTACCGCATCGCGAAGGCCACCGGCCTCTACCCGTACTTCCGGTCCATCGAGGCCTCGCATGGGGCGACGGAGGTCGAGATCGAGGGCCGCCGTGTCATCATGGTGGGCTCGAACAACTACCTCGGACTCTCGGCGGATCCGCGGGTGAAGGAGGCGGCGACCAAGGCAGTAGAGAAGTTCGGCACCACGTGCTCTGGCTCGCGCCTGCTCAACGGCACCCTGGCGCTGCACGAGGAGCTGGAGGCAAAGCTGGCGAAGTTCCTCAACCGCGAGGCGGCGCTCGTCATCTCCACCGGCTTCCAGACGAACCTGGCGCTGTCATCCATCCTCGGCCGGCATGACATCGTCTTCAGCGACCGGCAGAACCATGCCTCGCTGGTGGACGGCATCCGCCTGGGGTTCGCCACGGAGCGCAAGTTCCGCCACAACGACATGGAGCACCTGGAGCAGCAGCTCGCCGCGGCCGAGCCGGACTCGGGGAAGATCATCATCTCCGACGGCGTGTTCTCCATGGAGGGGGACGTCTGCAACCTGCCCCGGATCGTGGAGCTGGCGAAGAAGTACAACGCCCGGGTGATGACGGATGACGCGCACTCCATGGGCGTGCTCGGCGAGAAGGGCCGCGGCGTGCCGGAGTACTTCGGGCTGGAGGCGGAGACGGATCTGACGATGGGGACATTCTCCAAGAGCTTCGCGTCGCTGGGCGGCGTGCTGGCCGGCCCCTTCGAGGTCATCAACTACATCCGCCACAAGGCGCGCTCGGTGATCTTCTCGGCCTCCATGACGCCGGCCTCCATCGCGGCGGCGCTCAAGTCGCTGGAGATCATCGAGGCGGAGCCGCAGCGCCGCGCTCGGCTGCTGGACATCGCGGAGAAGATGCACAACGGCTTCCGCGCCATGGGGTTCGACACGGGCGTGTCGGTGACGCCGGTGGTGCCGGTGCACATCGGCGACCAGGTGAAGTGCTTCCGCTTCTGGAAGGCGCTGCACGAGGCGGGGGTCTTCGCCAACCCCGTCATCCCTCCCGCGGTGGAGGCAGGCCACGCGCTCATCCGCACCAGCTTCATGGCCACGCACACGGACGCGCAGCTGGATCGCGTGCTGGACACCTTCGAGAAGATCGGCCGGCGCATGGAAGTGATTCCGGAGACGCGGCCCACGGTGTACGAGCCGGTGCAGATCGCCCGTCCAGGCACGGGCGTGCGCTCCAACAAGGCCTCGGAGAAGTGGGCGGCGGCCTCCGAGGGACAGCTGGCGGACAGCGGGGGCTTCTCGCTGGATCAGCTGTCGCGCATGTCCTCGCGCGAGGTGGCGGGGAAGATCTTCGACGCGGTGGAGCAGCTCACCTGGCGTGCCGCCAACCTGCAGCCGGCA
>NZ_DASPHO010000841.1:0-2292 GCF_035629615.1 Hyalangium sp.
GCCTGGTGAAGCTGGGCACGACGCAGGCGCAGCGCCGGCTGTTCTTCAGCCTGGCCCGCACCCGCCGCGAGCTGGAGAAGCTCGGCGGGGAGGGGAACATCGTCGACGCCGAGGAGATCGCCCAGAAGCTGAACGTGAAGGCCTCGGACGTGCGTGAGATGGAGCAGCGCATGGGCGGCCGCGACCTGTCCCTCGATGCTCCGATCGGCGAGGACGGCGACTCCACCCACCTGGACTTCGTGGAGTCCGAGGGTGCCTCCCAGATCGACGAGGTCGCCGACCGGCAGGAGGCCGATCAGACCCGCGCCCGCGTCCGCCAGGCGATGTTGCGGCTGGATCCGCGCGAGCGCTTCATCATCGAGCAGCGCATCATGGGCGACACGGAGATGACCCTGAGCGAGCTCGGCGAGCACTTCGGCTTCTCGCGCGAGCGCGCTCGTCAGCTGGAGATCCGCGCCAAGGACAAGCTCAAGGCCGCTCTCACCGAGCTGATGGCCGCGGAGACCGCGGGCCTGACCGCCCTCGCCGGGTAGGCCTCGCGGCGGTCTGCTTCACCCCTCCTCGAAGCGCTGAGGAGGCCGTGCCAGCGCGCGCTCCGCGGAGAGCCGCGCCTGATCGAGCGCGTCGAAGCCGCGCTCCAGCGTGGTGGGCGTCACCGGCGGCAGGTTCGAGGTGACGACGTACACGGGCACCTTCCGCGCCTCCAGGATCGACAGCTGCAGGCGGAAGTGATCGTGCCGCAGCGCCGCCGAGGCCGTCGCCAGCCCCTGTGCATACACGAGCGGTCCGCCCAGCACCTTGCGAGTGCGGCTGGGCAGGTAGTGCACGAGGATGGCATCCAGCTCCTTGCCAGCGGCGCTGTCGCTCAGCGCCAGCGCGGGCGCCTTGTCCACCAGCCCCCCGTCCCAGTAGTGGCTGTTGCCGATGGGCACCGCCCGGAACAGCCCCGGGTAGGCACACGTGGCGTGGACGCAGGGCGCCAGCTCGCCCGAGGTGAACACGTCGTGCGTGCCCTCGGTGAGGTTGGCCGCCACCAGCAGCAGCGGGTGGGGCAGCTCCTCGAATGAGCGCACCGGCAGGTACTCCTCCAGCAGCTTGCGGAAGCGCTCGCCCTTGAGCAGGCCCGTAAAGCCGTGACCGCGCCGCACATCCATCACCGCGCCGATCGGATCCGGATCCCAGAAGTTCTTCCGCGTCTGCTTCAGCAGCAGCTCCTCGAGCTTGCGCAGCGACATGCCCGCCGCGGCGAAGGCCGCCACCATGCCTCCCGCGGAGGTGCCCGCGTACGCCGTCGGCCGGATCCCCGCGGCCATCAGCCCCTTGAGGAAGCCGGCGTGCCCATAGAAGCCGAAGTAGCCCGCCGAGAGGACGAGCCCAATGCGTTTGCCTTCGAGGTGTTGGTGCAAGGAGGGAGGGGGCATGCGGCCCACATAGACGAGTGGCCCTCGAGGGGCAACGCATTGCGTCGGGGAATCCCCTTGGCGGCCATGGGTGAATCGATATATGTTGATGCACCGATATGGATGTCCTCTCCCAGTCCTTTCGCGTCCTTGGGGATGCAACACGGCTGCGGATCCTGCGCCTCGTGACGCAGGCGCCGCTGAACGTGACGGAGCTGGTGTCGCTGGTGGGAGTGGCGCAGTCCTCGGTGTCTCACCACCTGGGCAAGCTCAAGGGCCTGGGCCTCATCCGCGAGGAGCGGCAGGCCGGCTACAGCTACTACTCGCTCGCGCTGGAGCAGGAGGACGAGCGCTGGCCGCTCATCCGGCTGACGCAGGAGGCCGAGGATGAGAGCGGCGACTCGGCGCGGCTGAAGGATCTGCTGCGCGCGCGCGAGGATCGCCAGGCCCTCAACGAGCGGCTGCTGGAGCCCGGCCAGTCCTGGTTCCTCTGGGCCGGGGCGCTCGCCTCGCTGCTGCCGGCGCTGGATGTGGCGGACTTCGGCTGTGGCACCGGCACCCTGTCCGTGTCCATTGCCCGCTGGGCTCGCCGCGTCTGGGCCATCGATCAGAACCCCGAGACGCTCGCCCAGGCCAAGGAGCGCGCCGCGCGCGAGGGCCGCACCAACATCCACTTCCTGTGCGAGGACCTGCACCGCCTGTCGCTGCCGGGCGGAGAGCGCGATCTCGTCGTCATCTCCCAGAGCCTGCACCACGTGGAGTCCCCGGGAGCGGTGCTGACGGAGGCCGCCCGGCTGCTCAAGCCCGGCGGCAGGCTGGTGGTGCTGGAGCTGATGCTGCACGAAGAGCGCTGGGTGCTCGAGCGGCTCGGCCACAAGCACCTGGGCTTCGC
>NZ_DASPHO010000842.1:0-6901 GCF_035629615.1 Hyalangium sp.
TGCTAAGGCAGATCCTGGACGACTCTTCTCCCGCAGCGTAGGTCCTGGAGCCCATGCCCCGCACCGTCGAAGCCCCTCCCACCTCAGAGAGCCCCATGCCCGCCGCCGCCAAGTCCCGCTCGCGCAACGGGCTGCGCGCCCGCATACCCAAGGCCAAGCGCTTCGTGGCCCTGGCCGGCAACATCGGCGCCGGTAAGACGACGGCCGCCAAGCTGATCAGCCAGTCCTTTGGCTTCGAGCTCTTCGACGAGCCTGTGATCGACAACCGCTTCCTCAAGGACTACTACGCCGACATGCGGCGCTGGAGCTTCACCCTCCAGCTCGAGTTCCTCATCCGGCGCGTGGAGCACCACGAGCTCATCCACTCGGTGAAGAAGAGCTGCGTCCAGGACCGCACCCTCTACGAGGATCCGGAGATCTTCGCCAAGTACCTCCACGGCCTGGGCCACATGACGAACAAGGAGCTGGATCTCTATTACGAGTACTTCCAGCGCCTGTCCCGCAACATCACCCCGCCCGACAAGGTCATCTGCTTCTCGGTGGGCTCGGTGGAGGTGCTGCTCGACCGCATCCGCACCCGCGGCCGCCAGGAGGAGCGCGGCATCCAGAGCGAGTTTCTGCTCGGGCTCAATGGCTACTACACCAGCTTCCCCGCCGTGCTGCGGGAGAAATACAGCGTGGACTGCCTCCACGTGGACGTGTCCAGCCAGGACATCCGCCGAGGCAAGGGGCGCGAGGAGTTCCTCGATCGCGTCGCCGCCTTCCTCGCCTGAGCCCTCTCGTGAGCAGGAGACATCTCGTGGAAGACACTGCGGCCAAGAGCCCGCGCGACTCCGAAGTGGTGATGACTCAGCTGATCCTGCCGTCGGATGCCAACAACCTGAACTCGGCGTTCGGCGGCAAGGTGATGGAGTGGATCGACATCTGCGGGGCCATCGCCGCCCAGCGGCACTGCCGCCAGGTGGTGGTGACGGCCTCCATGGACGATCTCCACTTCCATGCTCCCATCCGCGTGGGGTGGATCGCCCAGCTGCGCGCGCGCGTGCTGGCCACCTTTCGCACCTCCATGGAGGTGGGAGTGACGGTGCACGCGGAGAACCCCCTCACCGGCGAGCGCTCGCTCACCACGAGCGCGCTGATGACGTTCGTAGCGCTGAACCAGGAGAGAGGCCGCGTCCAGGTGCCTCCGCTGAAGCTGGAGACGGAGGAGGAGCGCATCGCCGCACACGAGGCCGAGGAGCGACGCACCCAGCGCATGGCGCGCCGGAAGGCGTCTCAGGCCTGGCTCCGGGTGATGCCGGAGTGAGGAAGGCCCGTGAAACGAAGACGGGGCGGAGTCCTCGTCCCTCCCTCACTGAGGGAGGGGGGACTGCCGCCCCCTACGCTCCGCAGCCACCCATCAGGTGGTGAACGAGGTGCCGCAACCGCAGGAGGACTTCGCGTTCGGGTTGTCGAACTTGAAGCCCGAGCCCGTCACCGAGGTGACGTAGTCCACCGTGGTGCCCAGCAGGTACTTGCTGCTCAGCGCGTCCGTGGTGATGCGCACGCCATCCTGCTCCCACACGTGGTCGTTCGGCCTCGCCTCCTTCACGAGGTTCAAGTCATAGCCGAGCCCGCTGCAGCCCGCCGGCACCACGCGGATGGAGAAGAAATAGCCGTCGAAGCCCTGGGCCTTGATGACCTCCCTCACCTGGGAGATGGCGCCCTCGGTGAGCCAGAGGGGGGTATGGGGCGTGGCCTCCCAGGCCGGAGCCGTCGTGGCGGGTGTCTGGGTCGTCGTGGTTTCCATGTGCGTCTGTCTCCTTGCTCGCCCGTTATAACGCCAACTCTGTCAAAATCCACCAGAGCCTCGGGTTATACAAGGCACACATGGCCACTACCTTTCGAGACCTGCTGTCGAGCGTGAAGCAGGAGATCCGCGAGGTCTCCGTCGAGGACGTCAAGCGCCTGCTGGACGCCCGGGCCCCGATCAAGCTCATTGATGTCCGCGAGGCGGACGAGCACGCGGCCGGCCGCCTGCCCGGCGCCCTCCACATCCCCCGGGGCTACCTGGAGCTGCGCATCGAGGAGTGCGCGATGCGCGAGGAGGAGCTCGTCCTGTATTGCGCGGGCGGCACCCGCTCGGCGTTCGCAGCCCGGACGCTGCGGGAGATGGGCTACGAGCGCGTGGCCTCCATGGCGGGGGGCTACAACCGCTGGAGCGACGCCGCTCACCCGGTGGAGAAGCCCTTCGTGCTCACCGCAGATCAAAAGGAGCGCTACCGCCGCCACCTCATCCTCCCCGAGGTCGGCGAGGCCGGGCAGCAGAAGCTGCTGAAGGCCCGGGTGCTGCTGCTGGGGGCGGGCGGGCTCGGCTCTCCGGCGGCGCTCTACCTGGCCGCCGCGGGGGTGGGGACGCTCGGCATCGTCGACATGGATGTGGTGGACCTGAGCAACCTCCAGCGCCAGGTCATCCACACCCGCGAGCGCCAGGGACAGCTCAAGGTCGAGAGCGCACGGGCCGCCATCGAGGCCCTCAACCCCGATGTGAAGGTGGTGCCCTTCGCCGAGCGGCTGACCTCGAAGAACGTCGTGCGCATCCTCGAGGGCTTCGACATGGTGCTGGACGGGGGGGACAACTTCCCCACCCGCTACCTGCTCAACGACGCGTGCGTCCTGCAGCGCAAGCCCAACATCCACGGCTCCATCTACCGCTTCGAGGGCCAGCTCACCACGTTCGTCCCCGGCCAAGGCCCCTGCTACCGCTGCCTCTACCCCGCCCCGCCGCCGCCGGATCTGGCGCCCTCGTGCGCGGAGGCCGGTGTCCTGGGGGTGCTCCCCGGCATCATCGGGCTCATGCAGGCCAACGAGGCGCTCAAGCTCATCCTCGGCAAGGGCGAGCCGCTCGTGGGCCGGCTGCTCACCTTCGACGCGCTCGGCACGCGCTTCCAGGAGCTGAAGCTGCGCCGGGATCCCCAGTGCCCCGTGTGCAAGGACGGCGCGAAGGTGGAGTTCATCGACTACGAGCAGTTCTGCAGCACCGCTGCCTGAGAGGTCTGCCCATGCCCATCCCGGAGATCCCCCCCACCGCGCTCGCCGCGCGGCTCGCGGGCCCTGCCGAGGAGCGCCCTGCCCTGCTCGACGTGCGCTTTCCCAACGAGCATGCCTGGGTGGCGCTGCCGGGCTCGGTGCTCATCCCCCTTCCGGAGCTGGAGGAGCGTGCCGAGGAGCTGGAGGCCTTCCGGGGCCGCCCTGTCGTCGTCTACTGCCACCACGGCGTGCGCAGCCTCCACGGCGCCGCGTACCTGATCTCGCGCGGCCTGGAGGCGGTGTCGCTCCGCGGGGGCATCGACCTCTACTCGCGGATGGTGGACCGGAGCCTGCGGCGCTACTGATGCGCCGCTACTTCAGCAGGTCGCCGGACACGTCCACCGATGCGTCGGTGGTGTCCCGGGCCTTCACGGTGACCTCGACCTGTACGGGCGCCTTGAGCTGTTCGCCGCGCAGCTCCAGCTGGTGGTCGCCTTCCATCAGATCGACCTTCGACCCAGACGAGAACAGGCCCAGCTCCTGGCCATCCCTCAAGAGCCGGAACGGGCCCGCGCTCCTGGGCTTGATGGTCAGCCTGACGGTGCCCATCTTGAACTCGCGCTTGAGGGTCTTCGTCTCGCCAGGCTCGCCGAAGCGCAGCAGCTCCTCGTCCTCGGCATAGACGCCCTGCTCCTTGTTCTCCAGGATGAGGGTGTCCTGGAGGTGAGCTCCCGGCACGCCCTTGATCGGCGCCATCCCCAGATCGGTGAAGGGCTCGGGGCTGCCGCACTTGTCGCTGTGCCGCACCCGCACATTCACCTTCGGGATGGAGTCCACCGTGACGAAGACGCCCATGCCGTCGATGGGCCGCTTCATCAGCTTGGGCCAGAAGAGCACGATCCCGATCGCCATCGCGGCGGCGACCAGCACCATGAAGAGCTTCTTGAAGAGCTCACCCTTGTTGACGGGCCTCCGGGCCGGCATCGCCGGTGGCTGCGGGCGCGACGGAGGCTCTTCCTCAACCTCTTCCCGTGCAGGCCTCGGAGGCGGCGCCTGCCGAACGTCCACGCGGCTGGAGGTGCGCCGGCGCGGCGGGGCGGCCGGCTCGGTGGACGGCTGGACACGGCTCACCATGCCCGTGCGGCGACGCGGCGGGGGCGGCAGGGTCTCGTCGGGCGGGGGCTCGCGCTGCGGGGGCGGGAGCCGGGTCCGCTCGGGATCGGCATCCGGATCCTCGTCGTACCGCGCGCGGGCGTCGACGGCGAGCGCTCCCGTGCGCGAGGCCCGGGCCCGGGTCCGCGACGGCAGCTCATCCTCCTCCTCTTCCTCTTCCTCCTGGAACTGCCGCGCGTTGGTGCGCCGCGGCGCGGGGGGCTCGGGAAGGGGAGCCTCGAACTCGGCCCGCTGCATGTCCGGGCGCGAGGTGCTGCGGGCGATCGCCGTCTGCCCAACGCTCGTGGGGCGCCGAGGCGTCTCTCCCGTGCGACGGCGCGCGACCGCGGTTCCGCCACCCGGAGGCGCCGAGTACTCCGCCATCTCCTCGGCCAGCGAGCGCGGCTGGCTCTCATCCCGCGGGCGTCCGGTGGCGCGAATGTTCGCGGACGTCCCCCGCCGCTCGTTGCGCTGCGAGATCTCTCCCGGGGGAGCCTCCCACTCCATGTCCACCGCGGGCGGCGGCGGCGCGCCCCGTCCACCGCTCTGCCCCGCGGACGCAGGCGACGAGGAGTTGCCCGAGTTGGCGAACTCATCGGTGGTGGTGGGCATCAAGTTGCCCGTCTTCTTCTCCTCCTGGAGCCGATCCGCGAAGAGCGTCTCCATCAGCTCGGAGATCTGCACCGAGCTGGCCACCCACCGCTGGGCGACGAGCGTCTCCTCCAAGGCGACCTGGAACTGGCGCGCGTCGCGGTAGCGATCATCCGCCGCCTTGTACAGTGCGTTCATCACCACCCCATCCAGCTCGGAGGGGACGTCGGCCACCTCGGAGGGCGTCTGGATGGCGCACTCGAGCGCGGCCTGGAGCGTGGCCAGCTCCGAGTCCCGCTTGAGCGGGCGCACGCCCGTGAGCAGCTCGTAGAGCACCAGCCCGATGGCGAAGATGTCCGCGCGGTGATCCAGCGCCTTGCCCGCGGCCTGCTCCGGCGCCATGTAGGCGAATTTGCCCTTGATGGCGCCGGACTTCGTCAACCCCACCGTGTCCGCCGCCTTGGCGATGCCGAAGTCCACCAGCTTCACCGAGCCGTCGAAGCTGATCAGGATGTTCTGCGGAGAGATATCGCGGTGGACGACCCTGAGCGGCTTGCCGCTGCCGTCCACGCGGGTGTGCGCGTAGTACAGGCCCTCGCACGCGCTGGCGACGATGCGGATGGCCAGGGGCCGGGCGATCCACTGGCCCGCCGTCCAGGCCTTGCGCATGACGCGGCCCAGATCCTCGCCGTGGATGTACTCCATGGCGATGAAGTAGGTGCCGTTGGCCTCGCCGAACTCGTAGACCTGGGCGATGTTCGGGTGGTTGAAGTTCGCGGCGATCAGCGCCTCGTTGCGGAACATCTCCACGAACTCGCGGTCCTCCGCCAGGTGCGGAAGGATGCGCTTGACCACCACGTTCTTGGTGAAGCCCTCGATGCCCGAGCTGCGCGCAAGCCACACCTCGGCCATCCCGCCCGTGGCGAGCTTCTTCAGAAGCTGGTATTTCCCGAAGGGCTGAGGAGGGTTCATCCCGGTTTGCTCGCCGGGTGGGAGCAAGCTCAAGTGGTAGGGGTCAGCGCAAACCATCTTAGGCGACGGGTCCCAGGGAGGCAAAGCCGTCGAAGCGTGATCGGACGGCTGGCGCTCGGGGCCAGCCTGCTTGCCGGGCTCACGACCGCCGAGGCGCAGTCCGTGCGCCTCAAGGAGCCGGATCAGATCGCCGTGGAGCGGCGCAACCAGATGCTGGAGCTGTCCTGGTCGGACACCGAGGACCGCCTCCAGGGTTCCCTCCAACCCGACACGCCGCACGAGGGGGAGCCCCTCAAGGTCCTCCTGAATGTGGGCAGCTTCGATGGCCCCCCTTTCGAGGGCCCCGTCACCATCACCCTGCGTGAAGCCGGGAGCACTCACGGCCAGGTGCAGACGGTGACCAAGGGGGCCGTCAACTGGGCCGCCACCTTCACCCCCGAGAGGGCGGGCCCCTACCAGCTCGACGTGAGCTTCCGCACCACGCGGCTCAAGGCGCTCCACGCGGAGCTGGAAGTCACCCCCAAGCCGATCCCGCGCATCTTTCTGTGGGCAATGGTGGGGCTGATGGCTACGGTGGCACTGGGGTATGGAATCCGGAGCTTGCTGCGCCCGGACTCGGCCTCGGCGGCGCCGCCGAAGGACCCTTCGGGGCTGTAAGGCTGTAAGGAGACCCGCCTCTCCGGTGAGGAAAACTTCTTCCCTCAGGAGGAAGATCACCGCCATTTGGCTGCGGTTTCGGGGTGCATGCCTCCTTGGGGCGTCAAGCGGCCGACATTGCCCTCCCGGGCATCCGCGTTGCAGAGGGCCCTCCCGGGCTGCGGCGTGGAGGCGGGCATGGCGGGGTGGCGTGGGGTGGAACAGATCTGGCGGGGCCTCCTCGCCGCAGTTCTCTTGAGCGGTCCGGCGCTGGCGGCGCAGGAGCCGGTGGAGGAGGCGCAGCCGGCCTCCCCTGAGGTTCCCGTGGTGGCGTCAACCGACGCTCCGGCCCAGGAGAAGAAGAAGAAGAAGGCAAAGGTTGATCCGCTGGGCGAGAGCCCCGAGGCGGCAGAAGCGCCCGCGGCGGAGGCGGTGGAGGAGCGCTCGGTGCGTGTCTTCGGGCGCGTCTTTGCGCGGGCCAGCGCGGACGAGCGTGAGGACTACACGCGCTCGCTGTCGGTGCAGTCGGCCCGGGTGGGGG
>NZ_DASPHO010000843.1:0-11646 GCF_035629615.1 Hyalangium sp.
AACACCTGCCCCAGCCGCGCCTCATTGGCCCACACCTCGGGGACGGGACGGTACGCCTTTACCAGCCGGGCGCGGTGGCGGATCTCGTTCCACGCCAGCGTCACCGCCGAGTCGATGGCCCGCTGCAGATCCACCCGCTCCATGCGCGTGTCATCCGGGCGGGAGAACGTCTTCAAGTCCCGGACGATGAGGCGCACCCGCTCGGCGCCCTCGCGGGCCTCGCGCAGCGCTCGGGGCAGCTCATTCCCATCCGGCGGCACCTGGGCGGCCACCGCCGCCTCCACTTCCTGGCGGGAGTAGTCCAGGTTGGCGATGACATAGGCCAGCGGGTTGTTGATCTCGTGCGCCACCCCGGCCGCCAGCGTGCCCACCGAGGCCATGCGGTCCGTCAGCGCCAGCCGCGAGCGCATCTCCTCGCGCTCGCTCATGTCCATCACCGTGCCGAGGATGCGCACCGGCGCTCCGGCCGAGTTGCGGAGGATGGCCCCGCGATCCAGCACGCGCGTGTAGGTGCCGTTGGCGCGCCGCAGGCGGTACTCGTCCGACCAGAGCTTCCTGCCACCGTGGACGGCGCGGCGGAAGCCCTCGGCCACGCGCTCGCGATCATCCGGGTGGACGAGGGAAGGCCACCAGCCAGAGTCCTGGCGGACCTCTTGCGGCGGATAGCCGAGCACCTCGGTGACGCGCTCGCTCCAGGAGACACGGCCACTCACCAGATCCCAGTCCCAGACGATGTCGTTGGTGGCACGCTGGAGGACGGAGAAGCGCTCGGAGCTCGTCTGCAGCTCCTGGATGAGGTGCGTCTGGAGGAGGTTCATGCGCCGCAGCTCGAGCTGGCTGACCACCTGGCGCGCCAGCGCCTCCAGGCCTCGGAGCTGAGCAGGGGGGAGCTGGCGGGGCACGAGGTCCGCGACGCAGACGGTGCCGAGCGTCACCCCCTCCGGAGTGATGAGCGGCGCGCCCGCATAGAAGCGCAGGTGGGGGGGCGAGGCCACCAGCGGGTGCTGGACGAGCTGCGGCTGGGTGAGGGTGTCCGGCACGACGTGCAGCTCGGGGCGGAGGATGGCCCGGCCGCAGAAGGCGTCGTCCCGCGGCATCTCCCGCGTGTCCGTGCCCACGCGGGACTTGAGCCACACGCGCTCCTCATCGACCAGGGCGATGAAGGCGATGGGGGTGCTGCACAGCTGCGCGGCCAGCTGGGTGATGTCGTCGAACGAAGGCTCAGGCGCTGTGTCGAGCACCTTGTAGCTGCGCAGGGCCTCCAGTCGAGCCTTCTCGACGGTTTCCAATGTCCTGAAAATCTAGGGAAACCTTGATAGAAATGGAAGCAAGGGAAGGACCTCGGGGAAGCTGTTCCAAGGTGGGTGAAGTGGGCCCGTATCGGTTCAAGTGATCCGGAGCGTGATGACAGCTCTCAAGCCAGCAATCTTCGAGTTCGCTGTCCGGGCCGATGCGGCCTGGGATCGATGGAGTCGCCGGGTGAGGCGGCGGCTGGGGGTGGCGCGGCCGCTGCGGATCTTGCCCTACCGGGGCTATGGCACCGGGGAGCGGGCGTTGATCCAGGCGCGAGTGTTGGAGGATCGGGAGGTGCGGCCGGCGCACCTGCGGCGGACGTTGGTGGGCAGCGCCGTGGCTTCCTACAAGCGCTACGCGACGCGGGAGATTCCGGGTGCGCACGTGGCGGTGCACTGGGGTGGCAAGCGCTGGGAGGGGACAACGGACGAGGAGGGGTTCCTGGAGCTGTGGGTGCCGCCGCCGGAGGGCGTGGCGCCGGGGTGGAACCTGGTGGAGCTGGAGCTGCTCGCGCCCGAGCCGGAGGGGGTGGCGCTCGTCTCCGCGCCGGTGCTGGTGGCGGGCTCGAGCGCCGAGCTGGGGGTGATCAGCGACATTGACGACACGGTGATTGCCACGGGGGTGACGAACCCGCTCAAGCGGGCCTGGGCGCTGTTCCTGACGGAGCACCGCACGCGGCTGCCCTTCGAGGGGGTGGATGCGTTCTACGCGGCGCTGCGGGAGGGGCGCGGGGGTGGGGCGGCCAACCCGATCTTCTACGTCTCCAGCAGCCCGTGGAACCTGTACGAGCACCTGGATGAGTTCCTGGCGCTGCACCGGATTCCGGCAGGGCCGCTGCTGCTGAGGGACTGGGGGCTGTCCCGCCAGGGCTTCGCGCCGGGCGGTGGGCACAGCCACAAGCTGGACAAGATCCGCGGGGTGCTGGGGACACTGGAGCGCCTGCCCTTCATCCTCATTGGCGACAGCGGGCAGGAGGATGCGGAGCACTACCGCACGACTGTCCGCGAGTTCCCCGGGCGCATCCGGTGCGTGTACATCCGCAACGTGCCCTCGCGCGCACAGCGGGCGGTGGAGCTGTCGCGCATCGCGGAGGACGTGAGGGCGGCGGGGAGCGAGCTGGTGGTGGTGGACGACACGGTGACGGCGGCGCGGCACGCGGCCAGCCGAGGGTGGATCCGCTGGGAGGAGGTGCCGCGGGTGGAGGCGCACCAGCGCGAGGACGCGGATGCTCGCACGGTGCTGGATGGGCTGGGGCGCGAGGGGGGATGAAGACAGGCCGGGCGCTCAGCGGCAGTCGGTGTCCTGATGATCCGTGGCCCCATCCGCGTCGTTGTCCGCCCCATCCTCGCAGTGGCCTGCCTCGGTGGGCATGTACTCGCTGATGTGGAGTGTGTAGCGGATGGGCTCCTCGGAGTCATCGTTGGCCATGCCGTCCACCACCACCAGCACGGACTGCCCCTGGAGGAGCGTCACCTTCACCGCGGCCTGCGTTCCACCCGTGGAGCCCACAGCGCACGCCAGCTCCGCTCCGCGGCAGCTGGCAAGGACGTAGAGCGCGTTGCTCCAGCCTCCGCCCGCCGTGTCGAAGACGAAGGTGCCGCTCTTCGGCGCCGTCCACAGGTGCGCCCGGTCCTGTTGGAGCTGCGGCCCGCACGTACCCGTGAAGCCGTCCCCTGAGTCCACTGTCTCGCCATGGGTGGTGATGGGCAGAGCGCTGCCGAGCTCCTGGTTCGCGCACCCGAGGCCGGTACAGCCAGGCTCGCCCTGGCAGTCCGGGGTGTCCGCGCAGTCCACCCCGCCGTCCCCGTCATTGTCCCGCCCATCGAAGCAGGCCCCCGCCTCGCTCTCGCGCTTCTCGTCGATGTGGAGCTCGAAGTAGCCCGAACCGAAGGCACTGGCGCCAGGCGAGTCCACCACCACCAGCACCGTCTGCCCCGCCTCCAGCGCCACGGTGACGCTCGCTCCACCCCCAGGGGAGCTGCCCTCGGTGGCACAGGCCAGCTCCTCGCCACCACAGCCTCCGTGCCGCACTGCCACCAGCGAGCGCAGGGCCGAGCGCGTCGTGTCGAAGATGAAGGTGCCGCTCTTTGGTGCTGTCCACAGGAAGCCGCGATCGGGCGCGAGGTTGCCGCCACAGGACGCCTGGTGGTCGTTGTTGCTGAAGGCGGTAGTGCCCTTCACAGTCACCGGGAGCGCGCTGCCCAGCTCCTGGTCCACGCAGACGGGCTGCGAGGTGTAGCAGACGCCGGACACACCACTGGCGCCACAGGTCTCTGGAGCCGTGCAGGTGCCGCAGTGCAAGGTTCCACCGCAGCCGTCCGGGACGTCGCCGCAGTTCTTCTTCATCGATTTGCAGGTGCCGGGCTGGCACATGGGAGGGCTGCACACGTTGGGGGTGCCGCCGCCACCGCACACCTGGCCCTCGGGGCAGTCGCCGCAGTGCAGGGTGCCGCCGCAGCCGTCGATCGCAACGCCACAGCTCAGCCCCTGCGACTCACACGTCATCGGCTGGCAGGAGGAGCGCCGCGAAGAGTGCTCGGGCCCGTCTTGGGACGTGAGGGTGGTATTGCAGGCCGCCAGCCACAGGCCCACGAGGCACACGCCCCAGCCGAGTCCCCCCCCTCGCCGCATGCTCCCGCCACCTTCCCCGGTGGGCAAGCTGGGGTCGCTCGTGCTCCGAGGGAAGGGCACCTGCCCACGCGGGAGTCACTTCCCAACACTTTCCCGCCCGCGAGAACCACTTCTTCCCTACCGCTCCCTGGGCCACCTTTTGCGCGGCCCCCGCGGGCCCGAGGGGGGAGGGGATGAGGCGTTCCTGGACGTTCACGCGCCGCATTGGGGTGGCGTTCGTGGCCTCCTGGGGGGTGGCGATCGCCCTCCTCGTCACCTCCTTGCTCGCCGTGCAGGCGGTGCACCTGGACAGTGAGAACGTCCACCGGGAGCTGGCGCTCCTGGAGCTCGAGGTGGACCGGTTGCGCACGGCCTTCCAGCACAAGGTGGCTCATGCCCGGAGCTTTGTCCTCTCTCGCGAGCCGCTGATCGAGGAGCAGATGAAGGCCGAGCGCGCGAGCTTCCTGGCGACGGCCGAGCGCTTGCGCCTGCGGATGCAGGAGCATCCCGGGTCCGAGCTGCTGGAAGACGTCATGCGCGAGGAGCGCGAGCACGAGGAGGCGGTACAGAAATTTCTGTGGACTCAGCCACCTCCCCGCCGACAGGAGGCGGAAGGGCGGCTGCGCGAGCAGGTGGGGCCCGCGCGCTTGCAGGTGGACGCGGCGCTGGAGCAGCTGGCGCGCTACAGCGATGGACGCATGGTGCAGAGCATCGAGCAGGAGCTCCTCGAGCATCGACGAGCACGGGAGCTCATCCTCACCGCGTTGGTGCTGGGCCTGCTGGGGATGATGAGCCTGGCGTGGGTGCTCGTTCGCAAGCTGCGTCCCCTGCACCGGGAGGCGCAGGACTCCGAGCAGCGCTTCCGGTTGCTGGTGGAGGGGGTGCAGGACTACGCGCTCTGCCTGCTGGACGCGCAGGGGCGGGTGGCGAGCTGGAACCCGGGCGCCGAGCGCATCAAAGGCTGGAAGACGGAGGAAGTGCTGGGGCGCCCCATGGCCATCTTCTACACACCGGAGGCCGTGGCGGCGGGAGAGCCAGAGCGGGATCTGGCGCGCGCCGAGCGGGACGGACGGCTGCGCACCGAGGGCTGGCGGCTGCGCAAGGACGGCACGCGGTTCTGGGCGGAGGTCATCTACAGTGAGCTGCGAGACGAGCGCGGGGGGCTGAAGGGCTTCACCCAGGTGCTCCGGGACGTCACCGAGCGCCGGCGCGCCGAGCGCACCCAGCGGCTCTTCGCGGAGGCCGGCCGCATCTTCAACCAGCTCCTGGAGTCGGAGCTGACGGTGGCCGAGCTGGTGCGGCTGCTCGTTCCGGAGCTGGCGGACGGGTGCATCCTCTTTATGTTGGCACCGGGGGGGCAGTGGCTGCAGCCGCGGGCCGTGAAGCACGCCTCCCTGGAGAAGGAGCAGCTGCTCAGGGAGATGATCCAGAGCCATCCGCCCCATCCCGAGGCGCTGCTCGGGGCCTCATGGGTGGTTCACACGGGCCGCTCGGAGCGGATCGAGAAGGTGACGGACGAGGCCCTGGAGCAGGTGGCCGCGGATGAGGAGCACCTGCGCATGATCCGGCGGTTGGAGCTGACCTCGGTGCTCACGGTGCCGCTGAAGGTGGGCGAGCAGACCTTGGGCGCGCTGGTGCTGCTGTCGAGCCAGCCAGAGCGCCTCTTCACGGTGTCGGATCAGGTGTTCATGGAGGAGCTGGCAGGGCGGCTGGCGCTGGCGCTGGACAATGCGCGGCTCTTTCAGGAGACGCAGCAGGCGCTGGAGCTGATCGGCGTTGCCTCGCATGACCTGGGCAATCCGCTCAACGCGCTGCAGCTGCTGCTGACGCGCCTGCAGCGGGTGGCTCCGCAGCAGGAGCCGCAGCGGGTGCGTGAGGGGTTGGAGGCGGCGCTCCGGCAATCCCAGCGGCTGGGGGAGCTGCTGCACAACCTGCTGGATCTGTCGCGGTTGTCCTCGGGGAAGCTGATGCTGGACATCTCGAGGATGGAGTTCTCGGAGGTGGTGCGCGAGGTGGTGGAGCGCCATGGCGAGCAGGCCCTCGAGGCGGGCTGCCGCCTCTCGTTCGAGGCGGAGCGGGAGATCGACGGGTGGTGGGACCGGCTGCGGCTGGAGCGGGTGGTGACGAACCTGCTTTCCAACGCGCTGAAGTTCGGGCGGGGCAAGCCCATCGAGATCCGGGTGGAGCAGGTGGAAGGGCGGGCCCGGCTGATGGTGCGAGACCATGGGATGGGCATTCCACAGGAGGCGCAGCGGCGCATCTTCGAGCGCTTCGCGCGGGAGAAGTCCGCTGGCCGGCATGCGGGCTTCGGGCTGGGGCTCTACATCGTCCGTCAGCTGGTGGAGGCGCACGGGGGGACCATCCGGGTGGAGAGCGCACCTGGGCAGGGAGCCCTCTTCACGGTGGAGCTGCCGCGGGTGCCACAGCCCGCGGGGGAGCTGGAGCCGGGAGGCCCGCCGGGGCCTCATTGAGGCGGGTGATCAGACGTGCAGCGTGGGCTCGGGCTGCACGGGCAAGGTGCGCAGGGGAGAGTCGGCGGGCACCTTCTCGAGCTCCTCCAGCCGCTCGAACTCCTCGGCGTCATGGGCGCAGAAGATCGTGACCTCGGCGGTGTGCCGGCGCGCCAGCTCGCGCAGCCGCTCCTGGTTGTAGTGCCTCAGGCGAGCGTTCTTCTGCATGAGCGTCTGGTAGAAGCGCAGCCCCGGCGGGCAGCGCCGCCGAGACGGGTCCATCTCCCCGTGGAAGAAGTACGCGTCCCCCGCGTGCAGCAGCCAGCGCCCCTCCGCCTGGAGTGCAATGCCCGCATGCCCCAGCGTGTGGCCCAGGAGCGGCACGAACAGCAGCTCCGGCGGCAGCCCGGACAGCTCGCGCACACACTCGAAGCCGTACCAGCGCTCGCCACCCTTGGGCGTGGGGTAAGTCACCCAGTTCGTCTGGTGCATCCACTGACGCGGCCGGAAGCGCCGCCGGTCCAGCGCCGTCTGCTGCGCCACCGCCCCCTGGTACTCCGCGTCCAGCAGGTGCACTCGCGCCCAGGGGAAGTCGTCCAGCCCGCCCGCATGGTCGAAGTCCAGGTGCGTCAGGAGGATGTCGCTCACATCCGTGGCCTTGAAGCCCAGCCGCTCCAGCTGCCGGATGGCCGTCATCTCCTCGTGGAGCTGAGGACGGCACAGCACGTCGAGGAACAACCGGCTGAGCCGAGGCCGGGGCTCGCGCACGTCGTTCAGCCCGAAGCCCGTGTCCACCAGCACCAGCCTCCGGTCCGTCTCCACCAGCAGGCAGTGGCACACCAGTGCCGCCGGGCCTTGGACGTCCTTCCGCCCGTCCATCAGCCGCCTGCCGGGCGGGCACATCGTCGTGCAGTTAAGGTGGTGAATGCGCAGCGCCATGGCGTGGGCTCCAGGGCTTGGGGCCTGTGTCGCGGCCCGAGTCTGGAGCAAAGGTGTGCCATGGGAAGACTGGGAGGAATCCGTCGAGCCCAAGAGGGCGAGCCCTCCGGAGCATGGCTGCCTGGATGACGGAGGGACGTCCTGTGGGCGCCCGAGCAGTCAGGCAGCCACACGGAGCGAACCTGTGAACGGCGGGCAGGCAGGAAGCGGGTAGGATGGGCCCGCTTCATCCACGCCACGGATGACTGGCGCTCCCCCAGCCCTCCGCTCTAAAGAAGAGCCCCCATGGACCCCCAGATGATCATGGAGCGGGTGATGCTGCTCATCCCGCTCGTGCTGTCGCTCACCGTGCACGAGTTCGCTCACGCCTGGAGTGCGTGGCGGTTGGGAGACGACACCGCGGCGATGCAGGGGCGGCTCACGCTCAACCCGGTGGCGCACATCGATCCCATCGGCACGCTGCTGCTGCCCATGCTGGGAGTGCCCTTCGGCTGGGCCAAGCCGGTGCCCGTCAACCCGGCGCGCTTCCGCCGCGACGTGAACATGAACACGGGGATGATGATCACCGCCCTGGCGGGCCCAGCGTCCAACCTGCTGCTGGCCATCGCGAGCGCGGTGTCCTACGGGCTCACCCTGCGCTGGGCTCCGGACACGCTGGAGACCAACCCGGGCCTGCAGCAGTTCCTCTTCACCGCGATGGTGATGAACGTGGGGCTCGCCGTCTTCAACATGCTGCCCATTCCCCCGCTGGATGGCAGCCGCGTGGTGGAGAACTTCATTCCCTACCGGCTGCGGGGATTCTGGGAGCAGGTGGTGCAGTTCAGCCCCTTCCTGCTCATTGCCTTCATCGTCCTGGGGCGAAGCGTGCTCATGGGCCCCATCAGCTACATCCAGTCCCTGCTCGGCGACATCATCATGGGCATCGGCCTGAGCTGAAGTCCGCTGTGCGGACGGGGTTCAGTCCGGGTAGAACAGCGGCTCGCGCTTGCGCACGAAGTCCGAGATGAGCGAGGCCACCTCGGACGGCAGCTCCTGGAACTGTACGCCCACGCCCGGCATCAGGTCCGGCATGTGGTTGTTCGGCTCGCGCAGCCAGCGCACCACGCCGCTGGCCTTCAACGGCCGGCCGCCCGGCAGCGTGAAGTCCACGTCCACCTTCGTGCCTTGTGCCACCGTCTCCACCGTGGCGACGAAGACGCCGCCCTCGCTGATGTCCGTGGAGAAGCCGGTGAAGAAGTTCGAGTCGCTGCCCAGGTGGATGTTCGTCTGCAACCGCACCCGGGTGTGCCCCCGCCCCGAGAGACCCGGAGGGGTGGACCTGCCAGGGGCGGCGGAAGTGGAGGCGGGTGCCGCCGCGGCCCGAGCGGCGGCTTGAGTCCGAGTGGCCTCGGCGCGAGCCCTCTGTGCCTCGCGGCTCCGAGCGGCCTCCTGCTCGCGGCGGGCTCGGGTGGCGGACTCGACGATCTCCTTGAGCCGGGCCTCCGCCTCGGACAACTCCTTCGTCAGCGCGCTGGTCTGCTGCTGGAAGGCGTGCAGGGCGATCTGCATGTCCTGGGTGGCCTGGCGGCGAGCGTCCAGCGCCTTCTGGCGGGCGGTGAGCGCCTTCTCCCGCGCGGCGTCCACCGCCAGCTCCGGGATGGCGGCAGCCTGCAGCCGGGCGCCGATCTCCGGGAGGGAGACGTCTCCGGAGTGCTCGGACTCGAGGCGGGTCAGCTCGGAGCGCACCTGGGTCAGCCGCGAGGCCAGCGTAGTCGCCTCGCTGGTGGCTCGGGCAGCCTGATCCGTGAGGCGCGACTCGAGCGAGTTCAGCTCGGACTCTTCGCGCGCCAGCTCGGACTCGCGGGCGGTGTGTGGGCGGTTATGGGCGTTGGACGACGGACTCATCTCGGAGGACTCCAGACGAGGCACCACTCTACCGCCCCTCAGGCCGGGCCACGAGCCCCCTGAAGACCCACCCCCCGTGAACCCAGGGCAGGCAGGCAAGCACCCTCCCCTCTGGGAGGGTGCCCTACCGGGCCCCAGGCCTCAGTCCGCGCCCTTGATGCAGGCCACCGGCTTGAGGCGCCGCTCCACCTTGGCCAGCCCCGCCAGCTCCACCGTCTCGAGCACGTCGTCGAGGTTCTTGTAGCAGGGCCCCGACTCGTCCAGCGGCGTATTCCGGGTGTTGAGGAGGATGCCAGCCTCCGCCATGCGCCGATCCGTCTCATCCTGCTGGAGCAGGCGCCGGGCCTCGCCACGTGACAGCCGCCGGCCCGAGCCGTGGTTCACCGAGTAGATGGACTTTGCCGCGCCCTCCTCGGCGAAGAGGATGGCGCTGCCCGTCTCCATGGAGCCCGGGATGAGGATGGGGTGGCCCGTGTTCTCCCACACCGTCTTCTTCAGGGCCGGGTGCCCCTTGGGGAAGGCGCGGGTGGCACCCTTGCGCGCCACGAACTTGCCGGCCTCCTTCTGGATGAGGTTGTGGGAGATCTCGTAGTAGATGTCCGCGGTGCCGCCGAACACCTCCTCGAGCGCGGCGCACACGGCCTCGCCGATGATGAGCCGGTTGGCCACGGCGAAGTTGGCCGCCATGTTGTGCAGGTTCCAGTACTCGCGCCCCAGCTTCGACTCGGCGTCCAGCCAGATGAAGTCCTCGCTGCGGCTCTTGAGGCCCAGCGCATGCGCGCCCTCCACGAAGAAGTGCTTGGCGATGTTCCACCCGAAGCCACGGCTGCCCGTGTGCAGCATCACCCACACGCGGCCGTCTTGATCTACCTGCATCTCGGTGAAGTGGTTGCCCCCGCCCAGGCTGCCGAGCTGATCGCGCTTGTCGTACGCCTTCTCGGGGATGTCCACCCGGTCATCCTCCACGGGGATGAAGTCCCGCTCCGTGGTGGAGGCGTTGCGGCCCAGGGCCTTGGCGCCGTGGCGCACCACCTCGGCGAAGGTTCGCGCGGAGATGTGGCGCTGCTTCTGGGCCCGGCTGGCGCCCACGCCCACGGCGATGCGCTGGATGACCTGGTCGATCCACCGGCGGCGCTTCTCCTTGTCGGCCACGTCCTCGGCGGTGAGCGTCGTCTTGAGCTGCACCATGCCGCAGCCGATGTCGTAGCCAGCGGCGGTGGGCAGGAGGATGCCGTCGGTCTCCACCACGGTGCCGATGGGCACGCCGTAGCCCACGTGGCAGTCCGGAGTCACCGCGACGCGGGTGACGCCTGGGAAGGAGGCGGCGTTGACGACTTGATCGAAGACGGCCTCCTCCAGGCCCGCCGTGTCCGCACCGTCGCCATAGAGGAGCTTGTCGGAAAGGAACAGATCGGCGTCGACCCGCATCGTCTTGGTCTTCGGCAGCACGTAGTGCCCTTCCGAGACCTTCTCCAACCGTTGAATCCAGCCCATGGCACAGCCCTCCCTAGGGACATTCAACACGCGGCAGCGACGGCACCCTCCAGAGGAAGCTGACGGTAGGAGAAAGGGCGACCCTCTTCGAGGGAGGGCAGGCTGCGGGTCGGCCGAAGTTCTACCTGAGTACATCTGGCCGCGCTCGAAGGGAATGAGGGCTTGCCGCAATCGCACACCATTCCCATTCATCTCCCCACAGCATCAGGGGGTAGGGCGATGGTGACTCTGGGTGGATTGTTGCTGACGATCACGTTGCATGCGGCGCCTCCGGCGGCGCCTCCGGCGGGCCAAGCGTTCAACCCCTCCGTGTGTGCGAAGAAGCGAGTGGATCCGTGTGGCTGCCATCACGTGTATGGCCTGCGGCACTGTCACCCCAACCGCAAGAGCGATCACTGTGAGGCGCCCGTGAAGGCAGAGGCTTCAGAGAAGAAGGGCAATGAGCCCGTCTCGCTCTAGGTGCCGCGCAGGTAGCCCCCAGGCAGGCGGGCGGCCCCTCGGAAAGGATAGGAAGCTCTACCGGCTGATGCCTGGGTGAGCGTGCGCTCGTTTCCAGGGAGCCTCGCACCGCCTTCGGGCGTGGGGGCGCTGGCTCCTGTTCGGAAATGTCGGGACTTTGTGCGCTCAAAACCCCCGACATTTCCGAACAGTTCCGCACCTGCCAAGGCGGACCCGCGAGGCATGAAAGGGGCTTTCTCTCTCTGGTTGCTTACCGGGATGACCTGATCCCGACTCGGGCCTGGCGCCGGGGAGGCCACCGAGCGAGGGCCGGACAGATCAGGCCGCAACTCGCACTACGCCCCACAGGCCGAAGGCTCAGTCCAGGGGGCCGCACGCGTGCCTGCGCGGGGCAGGAGTGCTGCCCCGGCCCGGACGAAGGCGGCTCTTCAGTGGACTGAGATTGGAGCGGCCTCCGCCACAGAGGACACCGTCATGTCAGCTGGGAAGTCCCGCATCAGCGGCGGGAGCTTCTCCA
>NZ_DASPHO010000844.1:0-5739 GCF_035629615.1 Hyalangium sp.
ACCTCGCCCTTTGCGTCCACGGTGATCTTCCGGGACAGGTCTCCTCGCGCCACCGCGGTGGAGACCTCGGCGATGTTTCGCACCTGGGCGGTGAGGTTGGAGGCCATGATGTTCACGTTGTCCGTGAGGTCCTTCCACGTACCCGCGACACCCTTCACCTCAGCCTGGCCACCCAGCTTGCCGTCGCTGCCCACTTCCTTGGCGACGCGCGTCACTTCCGAGGCGAACGCTCGGAGCTGATCCACCATCGTGTTCACGGTGGTACCGATGCGGAGGAACTCGCCCTTGACGGACTGGCCGTCGATCTCGAGCGCCATCTTCTGGGTCAGGTCACCCTCGGCCACCGCGACGAGCACGCGGGCCACTTCCGTGGTTGGCAGCACCAGGTCGCCGATCAGCGCGTTGATGGAGTTGACGCTGGTGGCCCAGCCGCCCCTCACCTCTCCGAGCGAGACGCGCTCGCCCATGCGGCCCTCGCGGCCCACCACGCGCTCCACGCGGACGATCTCGTCCGTGAAGGTGGCGTTGCGGCCCACCAGGCCGTTGAAGGCGTGGGCGATCTCGTCCAGCAACCCATTGCCGGAGTCCTCGGCCAGCCGCACACTGAAGTCCCCGGACTCGGCGGACTTGAGCGCGGTGAGCAGGGGGTAGAGCGGCTCGCTCGGACGGGTTCCTCGCGAGGCCACGACCCGGCCCTTGGCGCCATCGCCCGCGTGCTTGCCGTTGCCGTTGCGCTTCGTGCCCTGGCCGTTGCCATTCGAGCTCACGGCCCCCTCGGTGGCAGGCGGCCCTCCTCCCTCTTCGGCCTTCACGCCGGTGAAGCGGGACTTGACCCGGTTGCTCGGGTGCTTCGGGTCGGTCTGGGGAGTCTCTGCCCCGGCAGCCTGCTCCTTGCGGCGGGCGCCACGCTTCTTGCCATCAGGAGAGAAGTTGTCTTTCGAGTCCACGGAGATGAACCTCAGCTGAGGATGAGAAGAAGCGCGCTTCCAAGGGGGCGCGCAATCAGAGCCAGCTTCTAGAGGAGTTCAGAGACTTGTCGACTGCTGAGCGGAGCCGCTCTGGTCAACGGTTCAGAACTCAACCTCATTCAAATCAAGGGCCCATGCTCCCAGTAAAACAGCGGGGAACCTGGGGGCCCCGTTGCTAACGCTCTCAGGGGGCTGGAGCCGTGCAAGGAAGTCCGTCGCACCCTTGAACGTAGAGTGCCAGCCCGGAGAGTCGTCGTGCAGGCGTGCGGTAACGGTGCGGTGCTTCGGCACGCTCCCCTGTCTTCAGATCGAGCGTGAGCGCGAGCCCCTGGTCCGGCCCACAGGAGAGCAGGATGCGCTCGGGCGTGTCCAACCACCAGAGCTCCTCGACCTGGCAGGGGGCCTCGGCCCGGAGGGGCGCCAGGGTGCGCGCCTCGTAGGCCACCACACCGCCGCCCACCACCACGGCCGCCAGCAGGCCTCCCGGGCCCACGGAGAGAGCTCCTGTGGCGGGCAGCTTCGCTTCCCCCAGCACCTCGCCTCCAGGCGAGATGGAGAGCAGCTGTCCTTCCGCGTCCAGGGCAATCACCCCGGCCGCATGCCCGGCCAGGGCCACGGGGGCCAGGTCCCCCATGGGCACGAGCTGCTCGGCGTCCTGGCGCAGCAAGTGCTCGCGGGTGGCCACCCAGAGCCGCCCCTCGCCATCGAAGGTGATGGCGGTGACTCCGGGCGCGGAGAACACGGTGGGAGGGCCCTCCTTGCGGCAGAGCGCCACGGCGCGTGCGCCGAAGGTGGCCGCTCGCGCAGCATCCGGAGCCACCGCCCAGCCCAGCCGAGGGCCTGGAAAGGCCCCCGTCAGACAGTGGTTGAGCGCACCGAAGTGAGGATCGGTGGTGGGCGAGGAGACCAGGTACGGCAGGCTGGTGGTGGCGACGGCGACGAGCAGGCCCAGGGCCGCGGCCGTGATGAGCGAGAGGGCCCAAGAGCGTGGGCCCAGGGCCCGGGCATGCCGGCTCGAGGGCCGGTGGCCCCTCCTGCCTGTCGTCAGGATGCCGTCGCGATCGCGCAAGGTCAGGCCTTGTTATCGAACCTGGCCCGCGTTCGCACCTCCCCCTCCCCCGAAGCCCCGGGACGGGGGTGAGGGCTCCGGGAGACCTACAACCAACCGCTGCGCCCAGACGCCGGCAGTGTGCCTGCGGAGCACTGTTGGGTTGGCCCCAGCCATTGGGTGCTGGTGCGGCGAGCGTAGGTCTCGCCCCACCCACGCTGGAGAACCGGGGGGCGTGCTTCGAGCCTCAGGGCTTGCGCGGCTTGCCCGGGTCCGACTTCAGCTGGAGGCGATCGGAGAAGCTGCCCTTGCCGCTGGGCGGGAGCACCGCCGCCGCGACCCGCTCTCGCTTCATCGCCGCCAGCGGGCTGGCCGGATCTTCCTCCTGTGCTTCCTTCTCGTAGCGATCCTGGCCACCGAGGACACGGCCCACGGCGCTGAATCGGGTGGTGCGGCGGTAGGTATCCACCATGGCGGGCTCTCCGGACTGGACGCCCCCTTTTAGCGCGAATGTCCCTGGGATGCTGTGGGACTACCCTGTGGGTAGTTCCACAACACGCATCCAATGCCTTGACAGGCGTTCAGTGCAGACATAGTGAAGGTGCCGCTGTGAGCAGCAGGCAACCACGCCGTACACACCTGGAGGGGAACCATGGCCAAGGCAATTCCTGAGGGGTACCACTCGGTCACGCCGTACCTGATCGTGAAGGGCGCAGCCCGCGCGCTGGAGTTCTACAAGAAGGCGTTCAACGCCACGGAGCTGGTTCGCATGGAGGGCCCGGGCGGGACGATCGGCCACGCCGAGTTCCAGATCGGCAACTCGATCATCATGCTGGGCGATGAGAACGCCGAGTTTGGCGCGCGCAGCCCCGAGACGATCGGCGGCTCGCCCGTCGGGCTCTGCATCTACATTGAGGACGTGGACACCATCTTCAAGCGGGCCATCGCCGCCGGCGGCAAGGAGGAGCGGCCCGTGCAGGACCAGTTCTACGGCGACCGCTCCGGAACCCTGCGCGATCCCTTCGGCCACCAGTGGACCATCGCCACGCACATGGAGGACGTCTCCCCGGAGGAGATGGAGCGCCGCATGAAGGCCATGAAGCCCAAGTAGCGGGCTGCCGCCTCAGCGCCGCAGCGGCAGCTCGACCAGGAACGTCGCTCCACGTCCGGGCTCGCTCGAGACGCGGAGCGTTCCTCCATGGATGTCGACGATCTGGCGCGCGATGAAGAGGCCCAACCCCAGCCCCCCGAAATGGCGCGCGGAGGCCGCTCGCTCGAACTTGTCGAAGATTCGAGGCAGCGCCTCCGCGTCGATCCCCACTCCCTCATCCCGCACTGTGAGCCGGGCGCGGTCCCCGTGAGCCGTCACCTCGATCCGGACCGGCTTTCCGCCCCCGTACTTCAGCGCGTTTCCCAGCAGGTTCTCGACGACCTGTTCGATCCGGCCGCGATCCCAGTGGCCGATGACGTCCGGAGTCAGCACCAGCTCGATCTCGCAGCCCACCCGCTGCGCCTCGACCGCGAGCTGCTCCACCACCGCCCTCACAAGCTCTGACAGCGCGACCTCCGAGGGTGAGAGCTGCAACTGCCCCCGTGAGAGCCGCGTCACGTCCAGCAGATCCTTGATGAGCGCGGACAGGCGCCTCACCTGCCGCTGGGCCACCTCGAGGTGCTGTGTCAAGATCTCCGGGCGGGGTGGGCCTGCCGTGGCCAGGCGCTGGAGGTTCGACAGCTTGAGCGAGAGCGGCGTCAGCGGCGTGTTCAGCTCGTGGCTCGCAATCTGGAGGAACTCGTCCCGGACCCGGACGGCCTCGCGCAGCTCCGCCTCCACCGTCTTGAGCCGCGTCACATCGATGAGCGCACCCCGCACCAGCGTCGCGCGCCCGGAGGCGTCGCGCGCGAAGACATGGCCCGACACCGCCAGCCAGTGGAGGGAGCCGTCCGGCCAGATCACCCGGAAGTCGAAGGCGTAGTCATCCGGGCCTCCGGGCGCGACGGAGGCTTGCACGATGCGGTCCGACAGCCCCCGGTCCTCGGGGTGGGTCGCGCTCGTGAAGAGGTCGTACTGCCAGACATGCTGCGGCTCCAATCCATAGAGCGCGTCGTGGTTCTCCGTGCGGGTCATCTGCCCGGCGACGAAGTCGTATTCCCAGACCGCCACCTGCGCCGCCTGCGTCGCCAGCCGGAGCCGCTCCTCGCTCCGGCGCACGGACTCATCCGCCCAGACCTCGGCAAGCGTCGCAATCCACTCTCGCACCTGGCCCTCGGAGTCCAGGAGCGGCGCGCCGCGCATGCGGGCCCGCGTGTAGCGGTGTTTCGTCCGGAGGACGCGGTACTCGACTTCGTACGGCCGTCGCTGCGCCCGGGCTTCCCGCCACACGTTCTCGGCAGCCTCGCGATCCTCAGGGTGAATGGCGTCTACCCACCCGCGACCCTGGGCCTCTTCCCAGCCCTGCCCCGTGAACGCACGCCAGCTGGGGCTGTCATCCGCCAGCTCGCCCTCCGGAGTCAGGGCCCACACCACCTGGCCGGTGACCTCGGCCACCACCCGCACCGTGTCATGCTTCAGGGCTTCGCCAGCTCCCGCTCGTCGCAGCGAAGACTCGGTCATGACTCGCGCCACATCTCCCCTGCCTCCATGGGTGGCTTCCTTCCTTGGTCACGAAGCCCCAGGCCCCGGCAGGGCCAAAGGCAGCGTCTATTCACAATCCAACACTGCCCCTTTTCGGAGTTTACGGTCCTGCCTCAAGCGCTTTGACCCCAATGGAAAAATGCGCTACTCTTTAAAACGAATCGACGGCTCGCTGTGGTCCGAAGAGACCTCAGGGACGCCCTGGAAAGGTGGGGGGAGCGAAGCAAGAGCACCCGCACAAGACTCGGGGCTGGTTTCCACGGAGGGAGCGCGATGAAGAAGGTGATGAGCCAACTGGAGGAGAGGCAGCAGGGCTTCGCCGTTTCTCCCTTTGTGACCCTCCTGCTGGACTCGTCTTTCTCTCCCCAGGATCGCCTCCGTTTCCTGCCGTGCGTGGCGCCGCTCGTCATGGGCTCCGCCGAGCTGGCCAGCAGCCTGACCGGTGAGGAGGCCCCCGCGCAGCAGGAGGGCGCCGAGAGTCCGCACTGGGCCCCGTTCCTCAAGGACCTGCAGCTGCTGGACCTGTACTCCGTCTCCGACTTCAACTCCATGCTGCAGCTGCTGTGGGGTGAGGACTGCAGCCCGGTTCGCGAAGTGCTCTACGACTTCATCTCCATGGCCCGCTCCGCCACGCCCCTGCGCCGGCAGACGCTGCTGCTTGCGCTGCAGTCGGTGGGGCAGGTGAGCCTGGTGGCGCTGGAGCAGATTGCGCGCGAGCTGGAGGCCAGCACCCGCAAGCACCTGGTGAGCCTCGATGCGCTGCGCACCCAGCTGTACACGGGGCAGTGGGGCTCAGCCTCGCTCGAGCTGGACCTGACGCCCGAGCAGGAGCAGCAAGCGCTGAGCGACATCGACCAGGTGTTCTCCCTGGCCAACGAGCTGGCTGACTACCTGCTCGAGCACATCCAGAAGTGGTTCGCCGGCCAGGAGCGGCCCTCGCGGCAGGCGAGCATGGCCGCCCAGATTGCGGACATGAGCTTCCTGGACTTCGGCAACTCGCGCATCGCCGCGCTGTGCAAGTCGGCCGGCTTCACCTCCGTGGACACCCAGAAGGTGCAGAAGTACTTCACCTTCATGACGGACTCGTGGAA
>NZ_DASPHO010000845.1:0-10674 GCF_035629615.1 Hyalangium sp.
GGTGGGGACCTCCTTGATGCCGCCCTGCGCGTCGAACACGAGCATCGTCGCGTCATCCGAGCGTGAAAGCACCCGGGCGCCCGGGTACTTGATGTCATAGAGCACCTGCTCGGGGACGGTGGTGCCGGACACGACGCTCAGCCCCAGCCCGCGCTTGGCGTTGATGGTGTAGGTATGGTTGTCGCGTGAATCGTAGAGGTTCTTCGTCACCAGCACGCCGGCCGCGGTGGCGTTGACGCCCACCTGCACCAGCACACCGGAGAACACCGAGCGCGGCTCGATGCCGAAACGCGTGCGCTCCTCCACCGCGTGGAAGTTCCAGAGCGAGGCCCAGACCCGCAGGATGGCCGCGCCCAGCGCCTCGCGCCCCACCACGTTCGGCACGGTGTCATACAGGCCGGCGCCGTTGAACCCCTTCAGGTCCTCGGCGTTCGTGGACGAACGCACGAAGACGCCCTTGCCACCCAGCTCTGCCTTCACCTGGGCCTCCACCTGATCGAGCAGCGTCGCGTCGATGGGGGCCCCGGTGATGCGTGCGCGGAAGGCCTCCAGGCGCTCCTTGCGCCACTTCGCGTCCTGCTGGAAGCGAGGCTCGGCGAGCATGGCCTCCTGCTCGGTGTCGAGCCCATGGCGCTTCAGGTGCTCTACGTAGAAGACGAACGGGATTCCGAACCCGTCGGGCACGTGGACGCCCTTGGGACGGGCCTGGAGGATTTCTCCGAGGTTCGAGGCCTTGGTGCCGAAGATGCGCGCATCCTGGGCTCGCATCCGCTTCAGCGGGCGGAGCTCACGAACGGTGAGGTCCGCGTCGGGCACGAGGACCTTCCGCGCGGCCTCCCGGGCCTTCTTCCAGGCGGTGAGCTCCTGCTCGGTGGCCGGGCGCAGCACGTGGCTCTGGTTGCGGACCTCCAGCCGGACGAACTGGCCATCCAGCGCGGCGTAGCGCGTGACGGCTTCCTTGAGCGTGGCGTTGGGGATGCCCCAGGCGCGGGCGCGCAGGTTCACGTGGGACAGCGGGGTGGAGAACCGCGTCGAGAGCACGCCCGCCACCGGCGGCAAGTCTGGATAGGACTCCTGCAGGACGACAATGTCGTCCGGGTCAAAGAAGAGCGACTCGTAGGGCGTGCCCGGAGGGACGATGCGCAGCCGGCCAAGGGCCTTGCCCAGGTTGAAGGCCCGGTAGTCGGCCTGCTTGTAGAGGGTGTCACTGGTGACGGTAGGGATGTCCTTCAGCTCCGCGAGCAGGGACTCCTGCGCCGTCGACTCCGGGCGGAAGGCCAGGTCCTGGACGAAGAACGACTTCAGCAACAGCTCGCGGGTGCGGCGCACGCCGGCGGGGCGGATCCGATCGCTCTCCCAGAAGCTGAAGGTCCACCGCTTCGCGCTTCGGTGGTGGGTGATGTAGCCGAGGATGTAGTCCGGCTTCTCCTCTCCGTAGTTCCGGAAGTACGCCGTCCGCTCCTCCGGCGTCATCGGGCGCCGCAGGATGAACTTGGAGACGAAGTCTTGGTGCAGCCGGTAGAGGTTGACGTCGAAGTAGTAGACGCGCTCCGACTTCAGGTCGATGAGGAACTTACTCACATCATCGGTCTCGATCGGGTGGGCGTAGGCGGAGAAGGTGGCCGCGTCGCGGATCTCCGAGATGACGGGAGGACGCGAGCGCGGGGCGCCACTCGCCGGCGCCAGCGCCACCAGGAGGACGAGGAGTCCGGCGGCACGAGCCCCTGGGCCCAACATGGAAGAGGAGGTCACGTGTGCTTGTCCAGGCATGGAAGGGTGGGAGTCCAGACTTCCATCTTGCCTCAACCGGCACCGTTCTCACTCCGCGGGTGACTCCTGCCTTGAAGTCACCTCCTCCGGCATGATCCAGCGAAGCGGTGACGCGGGCGTATGGAGCCGGGTGATCCGGATGCGCTCGGGGCCAACGCGGCGACCCTCGGGCGTCACGAGCTCCAAGACGTGCTCGCCCAACTGGAGCTCGAGGAGCTTGGGGGCGTGGCCTCGGCTCTTACCATCGATGAGGATCTCTGCCCGCAAGGCACCCGCTCCCCCAACTGCCAGGGTTCCCAAGTCAGCAGCGAGGGGCCGACTGGGCGTGCTGTCTCCGCTCTCCGGGCTCGGCAAGGAACGAGGCAGGCGCTTCGAGAGGTTCCCCTGCTCCGGACGGGCCGCGGGCGTTATGGGAGCCTCTGCCTGCAAGGGAGGAGGAGATTTGGCCACGATGGCCTCGGTCTTCCCTCCCGCGAGCGGCTCGGCGGGAGGGGCAGTCGCTGAGGAGGGTGGAGACACGGAGGGCTCGTCCCGCTGCGCGAGCCGCCAGGGCCTCAAGGCTCCCACGCCCCCCAGCAGGATGAGGACGAGCCCTGCCCACTGCCAGCGCCGAGAGTTCCAAGGAGCTACTGGCGGGACCTCAAGAGTCCCCTGAGGAGGCTCTCGCAGAACCTCAAGGGTTCCCTGAGGAACCTCCCGAGGCTCTGCGACAGGCTGGGAAGCAGAGACGCTCGTCACGTCTCTCAGGGGCCGAGGCACGACGCCTCCAAGGAGCTGCTCCACCTCCAGGAAAGGATGCGCCGCCCGGCCTGGGACTGTCCGAGGAGTGGACTCCGCCCTCGAGCGAACCTGGGCCATCCACTCACTCAACAGAGAGCGCGCGTCGCGGTCGATGCGTGCCGCCAAAGCCTTGCCGCTGGCCGCGGCGAACTCCGCAGCACTCTGGAACCGCTGGTGCCTGGCCCGGCGGACCGCTCGCGCGATGATGTCCCGCACATCCGCCGGAAGCGTCTCGGACAGCTCCAGCTCCTTGCCCGCAAGCAGGTCCGCCATCCGGTCCTCGCCCGCCAGCGGGCTGTGCCCCGTCAGCAGCGCATGGAGCACACACCCGAGCGCGAAGAGATCGGAGCGGCCATCCAGCTCACCGCGGGTGACCTGCTCGGGTGACATGTAGGCCGGCTTGCCTTTGGTCAGCCCGGCGCGCGTCCGCTCCTGGCGATCCCGGGCCAGGGCGATTCCGAAGTCGGCCAGCTTCACGTCGCCCCTCCAGGAGACGAGAATGTTCGAGGGGCTCACGTCTCGGTGGACGATCCCCAGTGGCTTCCCCGCCGGATCACGCGCCTCATGGGCATACTGGAGCGCATGAGCCACCTCGGTGCAGAGATGGAGCGCCAGCGCGACAGGGAAGGGTTCACCGGCGTCGGCTCCGCGCTCACGGAGACGCTCGGCGTCCACTCCGTCCACATATTCGAGGACCTGGTAGGGCAGCCCCTCCACCACCCCATAGTCGAGGATGGAGAGGATGTTGGCGTGGTGGAGCTGGCTGGCGATCCGCGCCTCATCGAGGAACATCCGCGCTTGGGCGGGATCCTGATCATGCTCGGCAAGCAGCCGCTTGATGGCCACCCGGCGGACGAAGCCTCCCTCGCCACTGGCCGTCGCCTCCCACACCTCTCCCATCCCGCCCCGAGCGATCTGACGGATCAACCGATAGCGGCCCGCCCACTCCAAGCTTCCACTCCAACCGAGGGAGGTTCGTGTTGAGCAACAGCAGTCCTTCACTATATCCCCCGGCAGTGAGTCACCATCCCACCCGGCTCCTTCCCTCCACCGGGAGTCCCGCTTCGCTGGCGAGGCTCCTCTCGCTGCTGCTGGGGCTGCTGGCCGGCACCGCTTCAGGCACAGAGCCTGTGGGCTCCCTTCCCACGGTCACGATCCTCGTCATGGGGGCACCTGAGGCTCAACCGGCGGTCCAGGCCCTGGTGGAGGAGCGGCGCACCCGGCTCCCGGTGACGCTGCGACTCGCGGCTCTCCCCTCCCCCACCGGGGAGACGGGGAACGGGCGGGAGCTCCTGGGACTCGAGCGGCAGCTGCAGGAGGCCCGGCGGCACTACATCGATGCGGAGTTCGCCTCCTGTCTCCAGTCCCTCGGTCACGAGGGCGTGCTCCCCGAGACGTTGAGCGCAGGGCACCGGCAGCTCGTCGCCCGGCTGCTGCTCTGGCGAGTGGCGTGCCATGTGGGAATGGGGCAAGAGAAGGCGGCGCATGCGGTGGCCGAAGAGCTGGGCATCCTGGGGCTCGAGATCCCAGCGGACGTCGGTGTGCTGCCTCCCGAGGTGGGGCGCATGATGGTGCGGGGCGCCGAAGCGGGAGCGGCTCGGGCGCGGACCATGCTCCGCATCACCTCTGACTTCGGCCCCGCCCGTGTCTCGTTGGATGGGCGCTCCGGTGTCTGCCTTGCCCCGTGCTCACTCGAGGCCCGGGAGGGCCGGCACGTGATTCGCGTCGACGCGGAAGGCAGACAGCCCGCGGTCCAGATCATCGCCGCGCGGGGCCCGGAGCTGGAGGTGGCCTTCACCACCCTGCCGGCGACGCCCGAGCTGGCCGCCAGCCAATGGACAGCCCACTACGCCGGCTCCTCCGCGGCCTTGGACTCCACCGGATCGCTGAGCCTGCTCGCCAGCGCGCTGCGCGCCCCTCGGCTCGTGCTGCTGAACGCAGAGCCAGAGCAGGAGGGCTATCGGCTGCGGGGAACCTTCACGCTCGATGGACGGGTGGCAGCCCGGACGGAGCGCCGGACGGCGCCCAAGGCCCTCGAGGAGACGGTGGAAGGCGTGCTGCGCGACCTGCTCATCCAGGGACGCATCGTGGAGCCCGCGCCGGCCCTCTACCAGCGCCGTGACTTCTGGATCGCCGTGGGCGTGGTGGCCGTCGTCGCTGGCGCCAGCACCGCGGCCCTCCTCTGGAAACAACCCGTCCGCACGGAGGTGGGGTTTTGAGACGACTCGTTCTGGGGGCCCTGGCCCTGGCCCTGCTCGCTGGCTGCCACGAGGTCCGGCAGGTGCGCCTGACCTTCGGCGAGGAGGGAGAGGGGCTGGATGGCTTCCTGTGCCGCGAGGACGATGGCTCCTACCTGCTCACGGGGGCGGTTCCTCCGGGCGGTGGGCCCGTTCCCGCCTCGCTCGTCATCGACTTCGTCCGGCTGGGAGGGCTACCGGGGTGCCGCTCGGGGCAGCTCATCCGGTGGTGCACGGATCATGACTGCGCCGTGATGCCGGAGCACCGGGTCTGCCTCCCCGCCCCGCTGCCGGACATCACGGGCCTGCCCCGAGCCGAGGCGCGAGAGCAGATCCGCGAGGCGCTGCGCAGCCTCTCCGGCGCCACCGTTGCCAGCAAGGCCCCGGAGGAGTTCATCATCGTCCGCATCACCGCCACGCTCCAGACCTGCGACGCGCTGGCGGCCAGCCCCACCACAGTCGAGCCGCTGAAGGAGGAGGAGCTGGTGGGGTGCGCCTACAGCTGCCCGGCGCTGCTCGACGCCATCGAGGGCGATGTCTACCTGGGCTTCGACACCCTCACCGAGCAGTGCGCCCAGGGCGTGCGCGTCTGCGCCTCGGGTGATCTGCGCTGGAGGCCCTGAGGCTCACCGCAGGTGGTGCCGGTGCAGCAGATCAATGAGGTAGGACCGGTCCATCTGCGCCAGCCTGGCGGCCATGGAGACATTGTTGCCCGCGCGTTCCATCAAGGCCTTGAGGAATCGGGCCTCGAAGTCCTCGAGCAGCTGCTGACGGGCCTCGCGGTAGCTGTGCTCCAGTGGCAGCGGGACGGAGGCGACGGGAGGCACCGGCGGGTGTGCCGCGCCAGGCACCCCCACCACCTGCTCCAGGGAAGGCGGCTCGCCCATGGCGAGGATGGCCTCGACGTAGTTGCGCAGCTCCCGCACGTTACCGGGCCAGCGGTGGGCCTGCAGGGTGGCCATCAACAGCGGCGGCACCAGCGCTTCCATGGGCCCGGCGTACCCCACCTCATGGAGGAAGTGCTCCACCAAGGGGGGGATGTCATCGGCGCGCTGCCGGAGCGGAGGGACCTCCAGCCGCACCACGGCGAGCCGGTAGTAGAGGTCCAGGCGGAAGGTGTTGGCGTTGACCTCGGCGCGCAGGTCCTGGTGGGTGGCGGACACCACGCGCACGTCCACGGAGAGCTCCTCGGTTCCGCCGAGCCGGCAGAAGCGCCTGCGCTCCAGCACGCCCAGCAGCGCCGTCTGGAGTCCGGAGGACAGCTCTCCCATCTCGTCCAGGAAGAGCGTGCCGCCCTGGGCCCGCTCGAAGACGCCGATGTGTCGGCGATCCGCGCCGGTGAACGCGCCGCGCTCGTGGCCGAAGAGCTCGCTGGCGACGAGCCCAGGTGAGATGACGCCACAGTCCAGCGTCACGAAGGGCTTCTGCGCGCGGGGACTCTGATCATGGAGGGCCCGGGCAATGAGCTCCTTGCCGGTGCCGGACTCGCCCTGGAGCAGCACCGAGGCGTCCGTCTGGGCCAGGCGGAGGATCTGGGCCATCAGCCGCCGCATGGGCGCGCTCTGGCCCCGCAGCGGGCCCAGCGCCCCGGACTCATGAAGGGACAGCGTGCGCGTGGGCCCATCGCCCACACGGAGAGAGGTCCGCCCCAGCGTGAGGAGGCTGCCCGGAGCGACCGTGCCCCGCTCGAGGAGGGCGGGCCCCACCGCCGTGCCATTGGTGGAGCCGAGGTCCGTCACCGCCACCCGATCGCCCCGTCGGGAGAGCTCCAGGTGGTACCGGGAGACGGTGGGATCCGTCAGGCGCAGATCGTTGCTCTCCGCCGTCCCCACCGTCACCGTCTCGCCTTCCGCGGTGTAGGACTTGCCCTGATCCGGGCCTCCCACCACTTCGATGGACAAGGTGCGGATGGGGAGCCCTGCCGGGCGCTCCCGGAGCGTCGTTCCGCTGGACATGGGCGACGAATGTAGCACGGGGTGGGTTGTCGGCTGTCACCCCCGAGGTGTTGGCAGCTCCCTACAGGCAACACCCGACACCGGAGCCTCCAGAGCCGTGCTTTTCCTGCGCTGCGGGCTCGGTACGCGGCTTGCCTCGGCAGCGGCTGCCGCCGGCCACCTTTCCCCCGGCTGGCTCTCTGGGAGAACCGACATGAAGAGGAGACTGCTCTGGCCCGCGCTGCTCGCGGTAGGCGGGCTGTTGACTGGGTGTCCGGATGACGGGCCACCCGATGATCCGCCCGATGCGGGCCCGGAGATAAAAGCCATCCTCTCGCGGCCGAGCCGCTCCACCGCCATCGACATCACCGAGGATGACAGCCGCGTCGCCGCGGTGAACCCCGACACCGGCTCGATGACGCTCATCACCACGGCGACGAAGGCGCGGTTTGCCGTCGTCAACTTCGAGGCGACGAGCATGCCGTCCTCCGTGGCCTTCCACCCGGACGGCAAGACGGCCTTCGTCACGCTGCGCAAGAAGCAGACGCTCGCGAAGGTGAACGCCACGGACACGCTCAGCCCCCAGGTTGCGAGCGAGGTGGCCGTCGGCTCGGAGCCTACCGGTGTGGCCCTGTCCCCGACGGGCAAGTACGCCGTGGTGGCCAACTTTGGAGAGACCACCGTGTTCATCGTGAACACGGAGACGATGCAGGTGGAGTCCAAGGTAGATGTGGGCGGCAACCCCCGTGCGTTGACGATCAGCAACGACGGAGACATGGACGACGCGGACGAGCGGGCCTACGTCACCCTCTTCTACGGGGACCCGATCTCCGAGGCCTCGGATGACGGGCGTCGAGGCAAGGTGGTGGAGCTCGAGTTCGTCGGGAACGCCCGGGTCGGCCGCACCTTCGCGCTGGCCCCGCTCGACACCGGCATCGGCGTGCCCCAGGCGGGGGGGGGCTCCGGGCCGCCGGTGCAGTGCTCGCCCAACCAGCTCTTCGGCATCGTCCTCAACACCAACAGGCTCTACGTGACTCACGCGTGCGCCTCACCCAAGGGGCCGGTGAATGCGGTGACGAACCTCTTCGCGGGCGTGTCGGTGATCGACCTGGCGTCCGGCACGGAGGATCGCGGCGTCACGGGCAGCGTGGCCCTGGCGAACCTCATCAACACGCAGGGCAACAACAACGCGGCCAGCTCCCTGCTCGGGGTGCCCATCGCCATGGACTTCGTCCGCACCGCGCGGGTCGGGTACGTCCTCTCCCAGTCGGGGGACGTGGTGCAGCGCGTCGTCTACAACCCGGATGACACCGGCCAGCCCATCCGCCTCGGGCTCGGGACGGGCTTTGCGCAGATCAACCTGCGCGGCGACAGCGTCACCAAGGTTCCCATCGGCATCGTGGTGGCGCACACGCAGCAGGTCGCCTACGTGAACAACTGGGTGGACCGCAGCGTGTCCGTGCTGGACCTCAACGCGCAGGCGGTGAGCGGCACTCCCATCCCCACCGCGGACAAGCCAGCCGCGGGCTCGGCCGAGGCGCGCGTGCTCAACGGCAAGAAGTTCTTCTTCACCGGCACCGGCCGCTGGGCGCTCCAGGCGGTGAACTCCTGCGGCAGCTGCCACCCGGATGGCCTGAGCGACAACCTCACGTGGGTGTTCGCCGCCGGTCCGCGGCAGTCCACCCCGCTCGACGGCACCTTCGCCAAGAAGGATCCCACCGACCAGCGCGTGCTGAACTGGACGGCCATCTTCGACGAGATGCACGACTTCGAGCTCAACACCCGCGGCACCGCGGGGGGCAAGGGCGCCATCACGACGAAGGACGCGGCAGACCCCACCAAGGATGACCTGCGCATCGATCTGGCTGCGGGCCTCACGCTGCCTGGACACACAGCCCTCACCCGCAACGACTTCCTGTCGGGCTCCACCAAGGAGGTGGTGAGGACGGTCGCGAAGCTGGCGGACTGGGACGAGCTCGAGGACTACACGAAGACCATCCCGGCCAACCGCGCGCCCAGCAACCTGGACGCGGCGGCGGTGGCGCGAGGCCGTGCCGTCTTCGAGCAGGCCAACTGCCACATGTGCCATGGCGGCGCCAAGTGGACGGTCAGCCGCCTGGGGTACACGCCCTCGCCCGAGAAGAACGGCACGGCGACGGCGACAGGCATCACCACCCCCACGGGCCTGCGCACGGAGGCCTTCAGCCTGAGGCTCCCTGCGCCGCTCACGGGTACCAACAACGAGAGCGTGAAGGTCGACATTGAGCGCCTCGCGGGCAGCGTCAACGTGGGCCCCGAGCGCATCGCCTGCGCCGTGCGCGCCGTGGGCACGTTCGACGTGGCCAGCCCGCTGGAGAAGAAGGCGGACAACACCCAGGCACAAGGGGCGAAGGGCTTCAACCCGCCGTCACTGCTGGGCATGGCCACCTCGGCGCCGTACCTGCACCATGGCGAGGCGAAGACGCTGCTCGACCTCTTCGCTCCCAAGTATGCCGCGCACCACCAGGCGGCCGCGGCGAACTTCCTCGTGGGCCTGCCGGGCTCGGCGGAGGATGTGGCGAAGAGGGCCGATCTGGTGGCCTTCCTGCTCTCGATTGACGACTCGACGCCGACGTTCGCGATTCCCGCTGGCGCTGACATCTGCGCGGGCTACTGAGCCGCGCCCTCGGGGTGAGCGCCTCGCTCCTGTCCCACCTTCCGGAGAGCTGCCGGCGGGTGGGCGTGAGCGAGGCCCCGCGCCCTATATAAGGAGGGGGAGCCCGATTACGAGGTGAGCCGGAACACGTCCGCGAAGACGCCGCAGGGGCCGTAGCGGCGCTGAGGCGCGGGATCGTCATAGACGACGAGCACGCTGTCGGACTCGTCGAAGTAGTTGAAGTTGGCCACGCCCTCCGCATGGTCGAGCGCGCCGGCCTGGGGGATGTCGAAGAGCGGCTCGAGCACCCCTTTCTTCGTGTCGATGACGCTGTCGCCCTCGAGGTCGAGGAAGTTCCTCACCCGGAAGAGGCGGATGGGAGCCTCCACGGGCAGGGTGGGGCCCGCGAGCACGAGCAGGTCCTTCCCCTGCACGCACAGCTCGCGGATGCCGAGCCCGTCCAGGTGGAGGAAGTGCTTGGCGAAGCGGCTCCCCTTCTTCCCGAGCCGGGGCTCGAGGTGGCCGTTGCCCACGTCCTTCAGGCGCATGTCCAGGAGCGCCGCATAGCCGCGCAGCACGGGTCCGCGCAGGCCGAGGAACACCCGGTCCGTGTCCGCGACCACCAGCCCCTCGATGTCCAGGCCGTTGTCCTTGCTCGGGATGGCGAGCACCCCTGTGCCCTTTCCCGGGGGCCGCGCGAGGAAGGGACCAAAGTGGGGATCCCGGCGCAGCAGCTCCATCAAGAGGTTCTCCCCTGGGAGCACCTCTCCTCCGTTTCCCTTCTTCGCCTTGCCTCCAGCCTGGGCCGCCTTGCCACGTCCCTCCTTCTCGGCAGGCTTCACGCGGGCCGCCACGCGGGAGCCCTTCTTCGAGCCGTCCGTCTTCAGCTCCGCGGCGAGCTCGCCGTTCACGAAGGGGATGCGGGCGAAGACGAAGCGCTGAGGCGCGTGCTCCACGGTGGCCAGGCGCTCCAGATCCTTCTCGATGGCCTGCCCCTTGGGCTTCTTGCGCTTCGCACTGTGGCTGCCCACGAGCCAGAGGTAGCCGGAGTGCGCATCCAGCGCCTCGATGTCGATCTCCGCGTCCTTGTCCACGGCGCCGATGAAGTCCCCCACGTGGAAGCGCTTGTGCTGGCCGTAGATGCGCGGCTCGGCGGGCGTGAGGCGCTCGATCATCCCCGCCTCGTCCGCCGCCACCCAGAGCTTCCCGTCGGGGCCATGCACCGCGGCCGAGAGATCCTCGGGAACATCGGCTGCGTTCGAGTCGAACTGCAGTAGCAGGCGCCCCAGGAGCTGGCCCGGTTGCATGTGCTTCTCCC
>NZ_DASPHO010000846.1:0-2036 GCF_035629615.1 Hyalangium sp.
GGCGTGGTGGGGCTGTTGGCGCCCTCGATGACCAGCCGCGCCCGCACGGCGCTGGCGTTCTCCTTCGTGAGGATGTGGCCGATCGCCGCGGGGATGAGCACCTCGCAGTCCGCCGCCAGCACCTCCTCGTGGGCGCAGGGCTGGCCGCCGGTGTAGCCCGTCACCGTGCCGGTGCGCTGCACGTGCTCGAAGAGGCTGGGGATGTCCAGCCCCTGCGGGTTGCGCACGCCGCCGAGCACGTCCGACACCGCCACCACCACCGCCCCGTCCTCCCAGAGCAGCCGGGCGATGTGGCTGCCCACGTTGCCGAAGCCCTGGAGCGCGAAGCGCGTGCCCTTCATCGGCAGGTGCACGTCCCGGAGGATCTCCCGGCAGATGTAGAGCAGCCCGCGGCCGGTGGCCGCCTCACGGCCCTTGGAGCCATACAGCTCCAGCGGCTTGCCCGTGACCACCGCCGGCGAGTGCCCGTGGTAGCGCGAGTACTGGTCCATGATCCACGCCATCACCTGGGGATTGGTGTTGACGTCCGGGGCCAGGATGTCCCGCGTGGGGCCGATCATGTCCTGCACCTGGTCCACGTACTTGCGCGTCAGGCGCTCCAGCTCCTTGAGGCTGAGCTGGCTGGGATCGCACGTGACGCCGCCCTTGGCGCCGCCATACGGCAGGTTGGTCACCGCCGTCTTCCACGTCATCAGCGAGGCCAGGGAGACGCACTCCTCCTGGTCCAGCTGCGGGTGGTAGCGCAGGCCGCCCTTCATGGGGCCGCGGCTGTTGTCGTGCTGGATGCGGTAGCCCGTGAAAGTACGGATCTCCCCGGAGTCCATCTCAATGGAGATCTGCACCTTGAGCTCGCGCAGCGGAGTGGCCAGCAGCGTCTCAATGGGCGTGCCTACATCCATGATGCGCGCGGCCTTGTGGAAGTAGTAGTTGGTCTCCTCGACGGCGTTCATGTGCGCGACCTTAACAGATGGGGTGCGCTACCATAGGAAACGGAATGCGCCCCGGCCCGCCGCAGACCCCAGACACGAGCGTTCACCTGCAGGGACTTGCACGGCGGATCCGCGCCTTGCGTGAGCGCCGAGGGCTGACGCAAGAGGACTTCGCCGTGCGCTGTGGGATCTCCGTGAGCTTCGCCTCGCTGCTGGAGCGCGGGGAGCGCAGCCCCAGCTACGAGACGCTGCTCCAGGTGGCCGCGGCGCTCGGGCTGCCGCCCTCCGAGCTGTTCCGCCTGGAGGAGGATGACGACACCGGCGCGGACCGCCTGGTGCACTTCATCCGGCAGCGCCAGCTCTCGCGCGAGGACGTGGACCGGATGCTGAGCGTGGCGGAGCTGTTGTTCGCCGACGCGGGCCCCCGGCGGGACGACAAGGCACCGGATCCCGCCCGCTGTGCCGAGCCCGGCTGCGGGCGGGCGGTGCTCGCCCGAGGCCTCTGCGTGGCCCACTACCACCGGGCCCGCCGGGCGAAAGGCACCGCTCCCTAAGGTTGGGAACGGCGCCCGGAGCCCTAGCGCCTCTTGGCGCGCTCGATCTTGAAGGTCTTCTCGCCGTGCTGCTTGCCGTTGAGCGCCTCGAAGGCGGCGGCATCCTCCTCCGCGACGAAGATGTAGGCATAGGTAGGGCGCAGCTCGAGCCGGGCCACCTTGCCGGCCGGAGCGCCGAGGCCCTCGAGGGCGGCGGTGAGGCCCGCGTCATCGAGCCCGTCCTGCTTGCCCAGGCCGACCCACATGCGGACCTGCCCCGGCACCTCGGGTGTCTCCTCGCGGCGCTCGCGGCGCCGGTCATCGCGGGCTCCGCGGGGCCGGTGGCGCTCGAGCTTGAGGGCCTTCTCGCCGTGCGGCTTGCCGTTGAGCGTCTCGAAGGCTGGAGCGTCCGCCTCGGCCACGTAGGCGTAGCCGTAGGTGGGGCGCAGCAGGGCCTTAAGGACCTTGCCCGCGGGAGCGCCCGCGGCCTCCAGCGCCGCGATGAACTTCGCCTCGTCCAGGCCATCATCCATGCCCAGGTTGGTCCAGAGCTTCACCTCTCCGGGGCCGGCGT
>NZ_DASPHO010000847.1:0-37522 GCF_035629615.1 Hyalangium sp.
CAACTCCCTGCAGGATCAGCTCGACGTGAACAAGAGCTGCAACCTCACCGCGAGGGCTCCGCTCTGGCGCTCCAACGCCCAGGCCCAGGCCTCCGGCTGGGAGAGCCTGGACTTCACGCTCCACTCCTGCCCGGCACCCACCGTCCAGAGCGCGGTGAGCACCAGCCCCACGGGCGTCATCCTCCACCTCGACCGGCGCATCGACCCGGCCAGCGTGCAGGCCAACGGCAGCCAGTTCACCTTCAACAACGGCCTGTCGGCCTCGGCCGCCAGCGTCCAGGGCCGCTCCCTCCTGCTGACCACCAGCGCGCAGGCCAACGGGCAGAGCTACACCGTGACGTTGGCCACCAGCATCCGCGACACCCTGGGCACCGCCATGGACGCGTCCGCCCGGAGCGTCACCTTCGACGGCTTCCAGGCGCCCGCCGTGCTGCGCATCACCGAGGCCGCTCCCAGCGTCGACTCGGGCAGGGATCTCCTCGAGCTGTACGTGGTGCAAAGCGGCAACATCTCCGGCTTCACGATCGTGCAGGACTCAACCACGCTGACGTCCCTGCCCGCCGTCTCGGTGGCCGCCGGAGACATCATCGTGGTGCACTTCAACCCGGACACCGGCTCCGGCTTCGACGCGCCCCGCTCGGAGACGGCCAGCAAGGCCGAGTTCCCCACAGCGACTTACGCCTCCAACTTCAACACCGCGTGGGATCTCCACGCTGGCGCGTCCGGCCTCCTCCACAACAACCGCGTGATCCAGATCAGGGACGCATCCGGCAACCCACAGGATGGTGTCGCCTTCGCTCGGCCCAGCCTGGCCACGCCTCCCAGCAGCTTCCCCGCCGCGCTCAAGGCCCTGCAGAACCTGGGGCACTGGCAACCCGCCAACTGTGGCGGCGCTGACTGCACGTACACCTCCACACCTACCGCTGTGGATGTCTCCGCCAACTGGGACGGTGTCTCCGCCGATCGCACCACCACCGTCAGGCGCACAGCCCCCACCACAGACACCCACCAGGCCAGTGATTGGAGTGTGGGCGCCAGCTCTCTGGGCGCTCCTTAGAAACTAAACAGTGTGACTAATAATATTCAATTACAGTGCAAAAACCCCTAGAGTGCGCCAGCCATTCGAAGAGGGAGGAAGTCCGTGAAGAGACAGGTCATCAGCTTGCTAGCGGCGCTCGCGTTCATCACCACGGCGTGCAGTTCCCCGGAGGGAGAGGGCACAGCCGAGAAGAGTGAGAAGACGGGGCCGCTGCTCATCTCCAGCGTCCTCAATGACGCGAAGGCGCGCGCCAGCCTCAAGAGCGCTCGCTCACAGCTCGTCGCGCCGGGCACGGAGGCCATCGTCTGGGACGACGAGTGCTTTGCCTTGTCCCTGCCCCCGAATGACGACTCGTCCACCTCGGCCGTTGCGCTGCCGTTCGAGCTCAACTTCTTCGGGACGACGTACTCGAACTTCTTCATCAACAACAACGGCAACGTCACCTTCGACGCGCCGATGCGGACGTGGACGCCGTTCCAGCTGACGGCCAACACGCCGCCTATCATCGCCGCCTTCCTGGCGGACGTGGACACGCGCACCTCGGGTGGGGGCAACCCAGTCTCAGGGCTCACCACCTACTCGGAGAACCCCATCAGCTACGAGGGCCACCGCGCCTTCTGCATCAGCTGGGTGGACGTGGGCTACTTCTCGCAGCACACCGACAAGCTGAACACCTTCCAGCTGCTGCTGGTGGAGCGCGCCGACACAGGCCCTGGCGACTTCGACATCGTGCTGAACTACTCCCGCATCCTGTGGGAGACGGGTGACGCGAGCCAAGGCCACGGCGGCTTCGGCGGCACCCCGGCCGGCGCGGGCTTCTCGGCGGGCAACGGCGACCCGGCCGCCTTCTTCCAGTTCCCGGGCTCGCTGGTCACCCAGGGCCTGCTCGACAGCAACCCGGAGACGGGGCTCGTCCACAACAGCCGCAACAGCCCCCTCCTCGGCCGCTACGTCTTCAACGTGCGCAATGGCCACCCGGACGTGACGCCGCCGGTGAGCACCGCCTTCGCCCTGCCCCCGCCGGATGCCAGCGGCGAGTACCACGGCCCCGTCTCCGTCACGATCACCGCGACGGACGATGAGTCCGGTGTGGCGAGCATCACCTATGCGCTCAGCGGCGCGACGGCGGGTGGCGCCACGGTGACGGGCTCGGCGGCGAGCCTGCCCCCCATCACGAACCTGGGTGTGACGACCATCACCTACTACGCGCGCGACGTGGCCGGGAACGTGGAGGCCCCGCGCACACTCGTCATCAACATCACCCCCGAGCCCGTGGATTGCGTGACGGTCCGCCTGCACGACTACAACCTCTTCCTGCTCGGCGACTACACCGGCGGCCACGACGTGGTGGGCAAGGTGGCGGCGGGCGGCAACATCTCCATGCACGGCTTCGCCGTGGGCTCGGGCCTGGCGGAGACGGACATCGACAACGTGCTCGTGGCGGGCGGCAACCTGGACATCTCCCATGGCGGTGTCTTCGGCAACGCGTTCTACGGGGGCAGCACCACCGCTGACGGGACGGTGACGTTCGCCCGCGGCCAGCTGGCGCAGGGCTCGCCCATCGACTTCACCGCCCGGGGCACCGAGCTGGGCAACCTGTCCACGTTCCTCGCGGGCCAGGCGGCCACCGGCACCACGACGCGCGAAGTGTGGGGCGGGATCTTCTCGCACGGCACCCACGCGGGCCTGAACGTCTTCGACGTGAACGCCAGCGACTTCAACGGCGCGGTGCTCTGGTCCATCGACGCGCCGGCCGGCTCTTTCGTGGTGGTCAACATCCGCGGGGCCTCGGCCAGCTTCGGTGGCTTCGGCATCCACTTCACCGGCGGCATTGACCAGCACGGCGTGCTCTACAACTTCGTGGATGCCACCAGCATCACCGCCAACGGCTTCGGCTTCTGGGGCACGGTGCTGGCGCCCTCCGCCAACATCACCTTCAACAACGGCAGCTGGGACGGCGGCATCTACGCCCACTCGCTGACGGGCGATGCCGAGGGCCACATCAACCCGCTGAACGAGCACGAGATCTGCACCGAGCTGAACTGACACGGATGAGCCCTGAGGGCTGAGGCAGGCCCTGGGGGCAACCCGGGGCTGGCCTTCAGGGGTGCAGTCACAGACCGGGCATCGGGCTCTTCGGGAGTCCGGTGCCCGGTTCATTTTCAGGGGCAGCGCCGTCTGCCTCCCGCACGAGGCGCACCACCGAGTCCACCCAGGCCGGGTGGGAGTTCAGCGAGGGGACGAGCGTCAGCGACTCGCCGCCGCACTCCAGGAACTGATCCCGGGCGCGCAGGCCGACTTCCTCCAGCGTCTCCAGACAGTCGGCGACGAAGGCCGGGCACATCACCGCCAGCCGCTTCACGCCCTGCTTCGCCAGCTCCGGGAGGACCAGGTCCGTGTACGGCTTGATCCACGGAGTGCGGCCCAGGCGCGACTGGAAGGAGACGGTGTAGCGCTCTCTGGGCAGCTCGAGCCGCTCGGCCAGGGCGCGCGTGGTGGCGAAGCACTGCGCGCGGTAGCAGTGGCGGTTGACGTCCGTGAGCACCTCGCAGCACCCCGCCGATGCCAGGCAGTGGCGGCCCGAGGGATCGCTCTTGCGCATGTGGCGCTCGGGCAGGCCGTGGTAGCTGAAGAGGACGTGCTCCGCGCGCGCCTCGGCGATCACCGGCCGCGCCACCGCGGCGAAGGCGTCCAGGAAGCCCGGGTGATCGTGGAACGCAGGCACCGTGCGCACCGCGGGCACGTCCCAATGCTCGGCCAGCACCTCATAGGCGCGCGCCAGGGTGGAGCTGCTGGAGGAGGCGGCCTCCTGTGGGTAGAGCGGCAGGAGGATGAACTCCTTCACCCCGCGGGAGCGGAGCGCCTTCACCGCGTCCGGCAGCGAGGGGTTGCCGTAGCGCATGGCGAGCTCCACCTCGTACTCGCCCCGGAGGCGCTCGGCCACGGCGGCCTCGAGCGCCCGGCTGTGGACGAGCAGCGGCGAGCCCTCCTTCATCCAGACTTTCTGGTAGGCCTCGGCGCTCTTCGCCGGACGGGTGGGGAGGATGATGAAGTTGAGCAGCAGCCAGCGCGCCGCCGGGTGGAGATCCAACACCCGCGGATCGCTGAGGAACTCGCGCAGGTAGCGGCGCACCGGGCCCGACTCGGGCCCATCCGGCGTCCCCAGGTTGACCAGCAGCAGGCCCTTCTTCGGCGTGGGCATGGCTCAGTGCAGCGCGTGGGGCAAGGTGAGGGCGAACTCGCCAATCTGGGCCTCGAACTGCTGCCCGTTGGGCCTCACCATCTGGTAGCTGCCACGCATGGAGCCGAAGGGCGTGCGCAGCATGGCCCAGCTCGTGTACTCGAAGCGCTCACCCGGGCCGAGGCGCGGCTGCTTGCCCACCACGCCCTCGCCTTTGACTTCCTCCACCCGCCCGTTGCCATCGGTGATGACCCAGTGCCGGGCGCGCAGTTGCGCCGGCTGCGTCCCCTCGTTGGCAATCTCCACCGTGTACATGAAGGCGAAGTGCCCGGACTCAGGAGCACTGCGCTCCGGCCAGAAGGCCGGCTTCACGGTGATGCGGATGCCCTCGGTGGTTGTCGTGGACATGCGCTCCACCTTTGGCCGGGTTGTGGCCGGGATGCAAGGAAAACGCCAGCAGGCGGGCCTAGGACTTGGCCTGCGGGGGGTGCTCCGGCGCCTTCGGCCAGATGAGCGAGGCGACGATGCTGGCCGTCAGGATGCCGGCGATCACCCCCAGCGACAGCCCGATGTGGATGTGGATGTCGAAGTAGGTGACGAGCATCTTCGCGCCCACGAAGCCGAGGATGGCGGCCAGGCCGACTTTGAGGAAGTGGAACTTCTCCATGAGGCTGGCCACCACGAAGAAGAGGGAGCGCAGGCCCAGGATGGCGCACACGTTGGACGTGTAGATGATGAACGGGTCCTGGCTGATGCCGAGCACCGCGGGGATGGAGTCCAGCGCGAAGAGCAGGTCCGTGACTTCCACCACCAGCAGCACCAGGAACAGCGGCGTCACCTTCAGCCGCCCGTCGTCCCGGATGAAGAAGTGGCTGCCGTTGCCCTGGCGCGCCACCGGCAGCACCCGCCGCGCGAACCGGACGACGATGCCCTTCTCCGGATCCGCGGCGTCATCATCCTTGGAGACGAGCATCTTCAGGGCGGTGAAGACGAGGAAGGCGCCGAACAGGTAGATGAGCCAGTGGAACTCCTTCACCAGCGCCGTGCCCGCGATGATGAGCACCGCGCGCATGATGAAGGCGCCGATGATGCCCCAGAAGAGCACCCGGTGCTGGTGCTCGGGCGCTACCCGGAAGTAGCCGAACACCATCAGGAAGACGAAGAGGTTGTCGACGGAGAGCGAGTACTCGACGACGTAGGCCGTCAACCACTGCAGCGCCGGCTCGCTCCCCGAGAAGCGCCACACGCCCGCACAGAAGATCAGGCTGATGGTGATCCACACGCCCGTCCAGACGCCCGCCTCTTTCGGCGACACCGCGTGTTCTTTGCGGTGGAACAGACCCAGGTCGATGGCGAGCATCGCCACGACGAAGAGGTTGAACCCCACCCAGAGCGCGACTTGAGTGTTCACGTACCTTCCCGGAGTAACAAGCGCCGCGCACCCTACCCGGGTGTGGGCGCCCCGTCGACACCTGCCTGACGCTTCCGGGCGCTACAAGGCCTACAAGTCCGTTGCCGGCCGGCGCAGGACGACCACGGAGCGCCCCGCCACCTGCACCTTCCCACCGGCGGGAGTGTGGACGTGGGAACAGTCCCCGGCGGTGGTGGTGTCCACCACCAATTCCCAGTCCGCGCCCCACTCGATGGCGGGCAGCGCAAACGTCATGGGCTCGTGGTGGGCGTTGAGCAGCACCAGCAGGGTGTCGCCGACGATGCGGTGTCCCTCCTCGTCCAGGGCGGCGATGGCGTCCCCTCCGAGCAGGAAGCCCAGCGAGCGCGCATAGGGTTTCTCCCAATCGTCCTTGCGCATCTCCTTGCCGTCCGGCCGGAACCACGCCAGATCCTTCAGCTCGCTGTCCCAGATGTGGGCGCCCCGGAAGAAGCGGCGCTTGTGCAGCACGGGCTGCTCGCGGCGCAGCTTGCTCATGCGCACGCAGAAGGCCAGGAGCTCACGCTGGCCAGGGCTCAGCTCCCAGCTCACCCAGGAGATGGGGCTGTCCTGGCAGTAGGCGTTGTTGTTGCCCCGCTGCGTGCGGCCGAACTCATCGCCCGCCACCAGCATGGGCACGCCCTGGGAGACAAAGAGGGTGGCGAGGAAGTTGCGCTTCTGCTGCTCGCGCAGGGCGCCAATCACCGCGTTGTCCGTCTCTCCCTCCACGCCGCAGTTCCACGCGTGGTTGTCGTTGGAGCCGTCCCGGTTGCCCTCCAGGTTCGCCTCGTTGTGCTTCTCGTTGTAGGTGACGAGATCGTGCAGGGTGAAGCCATCATGGGCGGTGACGAAGTTGACGCTCGCGGTGGGCCCGCGCTCGGAGAGGGCGAACAGATCCGAGGAGCCGGTGAGCCGGTAGCCGATCTCCGCCGCCTGCCGGTCATCTCCCTTCCAGTAGCGGCGGATGGTGTCACGGTACTTGCCGTTCCACTCGCTCCACAGCACCGGGAAGTTGCCCACCTGGTAGCCGAAGTCGCCCACATCCCACGGCTCGGCGATGAGCTTTACCCGGCTGAGGACTGGATCCCCATGCACCATCTGGAAGAAGGCCGCGCGCGAATCGTACCCGTGCCTGTCCCGCCCCAGCGTGGTGGCCAGATCGAAGCGGAACCCGTCCACGTGCATCACCTCGACCCAGTAGCGGAGCGAGTCCATCACCAGCTTGAGGGCATACGGGTGGGTGGCGTTCCACGAGTTCCCGCAGCCGGTGAAGTCCAGGTAGAAGCGCGGATCCTTCTCGTTGAGCCGGTAGTAGGCGGCGTTGTCCAGGCCCTTGAAGGAGAGCGAGGGCCCCAGGTGGTTGCCCTCGCAGGTGTGGTTGTAGACCACGTCCAGGATGACTTCGAGGCCGGCGCGGTGGAGCTCCTTCACCATCTGCTTGAACTCGGTGACCTGGCCGCCCAGGGAGCCGGAGCCGCTGTAGCGCGCGTCCGGGGCGAAGAAGCCCAGGGTGTTGTAGCCCCAGTAGTTGGTGAGCCCCTTCTTGACGAGGAAGGACTCGTCCACCGCCGCATGGATGGGCAGCAGCTGCACGGCGGTGACGCCCAGCTTGCGCAGGTGCTCGAGGACGGCCGGGTGGGTCATCCCCGCGTAGGTGCCCCGCTGCGACTCGGGCACGGCCGGGTGAAGCTTCGTGAAGCCCTTCACGTGCAGCTCGTACAGGAGCGAGCGGTTCAACGGCGTGGCGGGCGGCCGATCTCCCTCCCAGTCGAAGTCATCCGTGAGCACGATGGCCTTGGGCATGCCCGCGGCGCTGTCGCGCGTGTCGATCGTCAGGTCCGCTTCCTTGTCGCTCTCGTCGCCAACCTTGTAGGCGTACACGAGCGGGGAGGAGTTCACCCGGCCGTGGAGGGCGCGGGCGTACGGATCCACCAGCAGCTTGTGGGGGTTGAAGCGCAGGCCGCGCTTGGGCTCGTAGGGGCCGTGGGCGCGCAGGCCATAGAGGGTGCCCGGCTTCAGGCCGGGGATGTAGCCGTGCCGGACGTTGAAGTCCGTCTCCAGCAGGGGGATGCGGCGGAGCTCTCGGGAGGGCTCAGCGGAGTCAAAGAGGCAGACCTCTATCTTCCGGGCCTGCTCGCTGAAGACCGCGAAGTTGACCCCTTCACCGTCGTACGTGGCGCCCAGGGGAAACGGCTTCCCCGGTAGCACCTCCGCCCTCCTCATCCCTTGCTCCTCTCCAGCAAGACGACCGGGAACCCCGCAAGCAGCGGCGAGAGGGGCAGCACCACGCCACCCGTCGGTCCTCGCTCCGGCCGAACCTCGCGCCCGGTGAAGACGTCCCGGAACATCATGCCTCCATAGGCCTCCGGAAGCGCCACGAAAGTGCCTTCATAGGCCCGGGCCAGCCCACCCTCCCCCTCCAGCGCGGCGAGAGTGAAGCGCGGCACCGCGGCGATGACGACGGCCTCCTCGTGCTCGCGCGCGAAGGCCACGGCCGCCCGGGCGCGAGGCCCCTCCAGCTCCAGCTCGTGGTAGCCACCGGCGCGGAAGAGGGCCCGCTGGCGCTGGCGCAGGCGCAGGCCCTGGGCGAGCGTGTAGAGCTTGACGCGCCCATCATCCCGGTCCGCCAGAAGCCGGGCGCACAGGCCGGCCGGATCTCCCGCAGTCTCGTGATCCAGCACCTCGAGCATCCGCGAGCGCGCCGCGAAGTCCACCGGGCGCCGGTTGTCCGGATCCACGAGGGACAAGTCCCACAGCTCGCAGCCCTGGTAGGTGTCCACCACGCCGGGCGAGGCCAGCTTGAGGACGAGCTGCCCCAGGGAGTTGAGCTGTCCGGCGGGCTCCATGCGGCGCTTGAACTGGCGCACCTCGTCGAGGAAGGCGGCGCTCCGGCCCGGATCGAAGCACGCGTCCACGAAGCGCGCGACGGCCGAGTCATACTCGGCGTCCGGGTTTGTCCACGAGGTGCGGACCTTGGCCTCCTTGAGGGCCTTGGCCATGTAGTCGCGCACGCGGCGCTGGAAGTCCCCGAGCTCCGCAGCGGAGAGGGCCTCGCCCATGGGCCAGGCGCCGACCACCGTCTGGTAGAAGAGGTACTCGTCATTGCGCGAGGGTGCGGGGCCGCCCGGCAGCGCGGTGACATGGGCGGCGTTGAGCTGGCTCCAGTGCTCCACCCGCCGGCTCCACTCCTCGGGCAGCTCGGTGAGCACGTGCAGGCGCGCCCGCACATCCTCGCTGCGCTTGGTGTCATGGGTGCTGGTGGTGAGCAGGCTGGCCGGCCAGTGCTCGGAGCGCTCGCGGTTGCGCTGGTGGAAGGCGGACACCCGCGTGCCGAAGTGCTCCGGCTCTCCGCCCACCTCGTTGAGCGAGACGAGCCGGTTGTAGATATAGAAGGAGGTGTCCTCCAGTCCCTTGGCCATCACCGGGCCCGTCACCTGCTGCAGCTTCATGACGAAGCGCAGCATGAAGCCGCGCTCCTTCTCGTTCGTGTGCTCAGGGTAGCGCCGCAGGAGGATGTCCCGCAGGAAGTCATAGATGCTGACGTTGGTGGTGGCGTTGCGCTCCTTGGCGCGGGCGATCGTCCACTCGATGTACTGCACATCCCGCGCATCCAGCTCTGGCCGCCAGCCGTCCACGTAGGTGCGGTAGACGGGGAACAGCGCGATGAACTCCACCAGCGTCCGGCGCAGGCTGTTGAGGGTGAAGTCCCGCGTGCGCCGGTTCATCTCCGAGATGCGGTTCAGCTCATAGGCGAGCATGTTGATCTCGCTCGCCATGGCCGTGCGCATGATGAGGAGCTTCTTCTGGTAGACGAGCTCCTCGAAGTTCGTCGCCTCGCCGATGAAGCGGTGGTACGTCTCCGTCAGCTGCTTCTCCGAGTCCGGCTGGAGGAAGACGCCTCCCACGGAGTTGGCGAAGCGGTAGCCGGTGGTGCCGTGCACCGCCCAGGACTCGGGCATGCGCTCGCGCCCGCCCTGGATCTTCTCCACCACCACGAAGAGCGCCTTGCGCAGCGGCGAGCCCTGATCCTCCGCCACCTCGCTCCGCCACCGCTCCAGCAGCCGCTGCTCCACCGCGCTCCAGCGCGCATCGCTCTCGCCATGCTCCTCACGGAAGCGCACCCGGGCCAGCTCCAGGAAGAAGCGCTCCTGGAGCCGGAGGAAGTAGGCCGTCGGATCAAACAGCCCGTCCGGGTGATCGATGCGCAGGCCGGTGATCAGGCCATGGCTCAGCCAGTCGAGGATGCGCGCGTGGGCCTCGTCGAAGACCTCGGGATCCTCGACGCGGATGGCCGCCAGCCCGTTGATGTCGAAGAAGCGCCGGTAGTTGATCTCCTCGCCCGCCACGCGCCAGTGCGCCAGCCGGTAGCTGCACCCGCCCAGCAGCGCATCCAGCGTGTCGAACGAGCGGGGGTTGCCGGGTGCGCCGTTGCAGGCCTCCACCCGGGCTGCCACGAAGGAAGCCACCTCGGCGCTGGCCTCCACGACAGCCGCGAGCCGCCGCTTGATGACCTCCTTCTCCCGGTTGCGCTCGATGACCTTGGGGCGCTCCGTCTCCGTGCGTGGGGGGAGGTGCTCGATGGCGGTGAGGATGGACTGCAGCTCGATGAGGTGCGGATTCGTGGCGCCCAGCCGCGGCTCCAGCTCCTCCAGGCCTGGACGCAGGACGTGGGCGTACTGCCGGGGCGCCAGCGGCAGCAGGTGATCGTAGTAGTGGATGAAGAAGGCCCCGGCGCGGAAGCCAAGCCTGAGCTCTCCCCTCTCCAGGACGATGCCGTACTGATCGCCGAGGATGGGCAGGAGCACCTTGTCGCGCAGCTCCGCCTTCACGGGCGCCCAGTCGATGTCGAAGTACTTGGCGTACACGGAGGAGGGGCCGTTCTCCAGCACGTCGAACCACAGGGCGTTGAAGCGCTCGATGCCCATGTGGTTGGGGACCACATCCAGCACCTGGCCCAAGCCGTGCTCGCGCAGCACGTGGCACAGGGCAGCGTGCTCCTCGGGCGAGCCCACCTCGGGGTTGAGCTGCTGGTGATCCACGCAGTCGTACCCGTGGGTGCTGCCGGGCGAGGCCTTCAGGTAGGGCGAGGCGTAGAAGTCGCTCACGCCCAGGCGTGCCAGGTACGGCACCACGGCCCGGGCCTGCTGGAAGGTGAAGCCCTTGTGGAGCTGGATCCGGTAGGTGGACACGGGTGTCGCGCGGGCCCGCGCCAGCAGATCCTCACGGAGACGCGCGAACAGCTTGTCCGCAGCGGACACTCCACCCTCTGCCGCCTGGGGTGAGGCGGCACTCCCCTCTTCCAATCCTTGGAGCAGCATACCGGCAGAGAGGTAGGACCTTCTGGAGGCGTTGGCCAGTGGGCAAGTGCCTGTTCGCCCTGTTTCCAACGCTCGGGGGTGCCATGCCCCACAAAAAACAGAGGCCCGCCGTGTCCTGGCGAGCCCTCGCTGCAACGCGCGCCCAGCAGGGCTCACGCGTCGCGGGTGACGACTTCAGGTGTTACTCGCAGGAGCCGCAGTCGCTCGCGCAGCTGCTGGCCGAGTTACCCGTGCCACAGCTCTCGGTGAACTGGCACACGCCGTCACCACACGTGTAGATCTCCTGCGTGCGGATCCGCGTGGTGAGCGGCAGATAGGTCCGGCCCATGTACGTGCACTCCGTGTAGAACAGTCCCGACGGATCCAGCGTGCAGAACGTCTCGCAGTTCTGGACGTGGACGAGAGGGCTGCACTGGGAGGCGAGGACGTCCTGGGAGGTTGTAAGGCCGCAGGCGCGCGGAGAGCTCTCCCCTTCATTCAGATAATCGCGGTCTACGCCGGCGAAGACACCCTCCTGGGTAAAGAGGTTGCCGAAGAAGCAAGCCTCGCGCCGCGAGAAGGTCTGGATCTCCTCGCTGCTGTAGGGGATAGGCTCCTGCTGCGCGGTGAGCCCAAGCACGGAGAGCGGAACGTGCATCCCGAACTTGTTGAGATGAGCCGCCAGGCACGCGGACACCAGCTGCTGCTCTGCCACGGTGATGTTCTGTCCGTTGGCCCAGCCCGGCGCCAGCCCCAGCGAGCCCCGCCACGTGTACGAGGTGCCAGACGAGAGATCCTGGTAGCTGCGGGACTCTCCCGCGGACAGCGCGCACTGCACCACGTACTTCATCAGCGTGGCGTTCTGCGCCGCGGACTGGGAGAACCACGCCGCGAAGTCGGCGCTCGCCAGCCCGTTGGCGGTCAGCCCGTTGGCGGTCAGCCCGTTCTCCCCCTGCAGTTCCTGCTCACGGGTGCTGAGGGCTTCAACGGACTCGGGCGTAGCCTCCTCCATCGGCCCACACGCCATGCTGCCCATCAGCAGCGCCCAGGCCGCCACCCACCTACCGCAAAAGCTGAGACCGACTCGTTTCGTGAGGTTTTCCATGGTCTTCTCCAAACCGGGGGTAAGAGGTCGTGTTCAACCGATGCCGCCATCCAACCAGAGGGGTCTGACACTCAGGTTCGACCGCAAGCCCGGGCTGGAGCGGTAGCCCCGGAAGGAGCCCCTGAGGGCCTCCAGGAAGCCAGGCCGGCTCGAGCACGACGGAGACGTAAAATGCCGTTACGACACGAAGTTGGGTCTCTGGGTGGAGAGCCTCTCCGCTCACCGCGTGTCCCCCTTCCCTCCCGGGTCAACCGTGCTGCATCGCTCTCTCGCCATGCCCTCGCTTAACGCGCCCCCGGCCGGTGACGCGCTGGGGAATTCCCACCTGCCAGGTCCTCCTCAGGCTCCCCGGGGCACGGTGGCGGTCGTCTTCACCGACGTGCAGAGCTCCACCCAGCTGTGGGAGCAGTGTGGCGAGGCCATGCAGGTGGCGCTGGACGAGCACAACCGGGTGCTGCGCACGCGGCTGTCCACCACCTCGGGCTATGAGGTGAAGACACAGGGAGACTCATTCATGGTGGTCTTCCCCTCAGTAACAGAGGCGGTGCGCTGGTGCCTGGACGCGCAGGAGGCGCTGTTGCACGCGCCCTGGCCCGCCGGGATCCTCGCCCACCCCCAGGCCGCCGAGGAGCGTGGGCCACAAGGCCGAGCGCTGCACCGGGGCCTCCGGGTCCGCATGGGCGTGCACCTGGGTGAGGCCGAGTGCCGGATCGACGAGCGCACCGGCCGGGCGGACTACCTGGGGCACACGGTGAACGTGGCGGCACGCGTGGCGGATGCGGGCCACGGCGGCCAGGTGTTGCTGAGCGGCGTGGCCTGGGCCCAGGTGGCCTACCAGCTCGAGGCCTTGGGCCATCCCGCGGTGCGGGCCCTGGGTGAGTTCCGCCTCAAGGGCTTCGAGGAACGCATCGCGTTGATCGAAGTGCTCCCTGCCTCGCTGGCGGATCGACGCTTCGGGCCCCAGCGGGCCATGGAGGAGCGGCGAGGCAACCTCCCCTCCGTCACGGGCGCACTGGTAGGCCGCGAGGAGGAGCTGGCGCTCCTGCGGCAGCGGTTTCAGGAGGGCGCGCGGCTCGTCACCATTCTGGGGCCCGGAGGCATGGGCAAGACACGCCTGGCCACCCACTTCGGGAGCACCCAGCTGAACTCGCAGCAGCTCTGGAGCGGCGGCGTGTGGCTGTGCGTGCTGACGGAGGCCACTTCTGCGGGCGACATCTGCCACGGGGTCGGTCAGGCGCTCGATGTGGATCTCACCCACGGCGACAAGGAGGCGGATCCGGCCGAGCAGATCGGCCGCGCGCTCGCGGGCCGGGGGCAGGTGCTCCTCATCCTCGACAACATGGAGCACCTCATGCGCCATGTGTCGGCCACCCTGGGCCGGTGGATGGCGCTGGCGCCCCATGCGCGCTTCCTCGTTACCTCGCGCGAGGCGATGCGCCTGCCCGGGGAGTGGGTGCTGGATCTGGCGCCGTTAGGGCTGCCCGCGGAAGATGAGACGTCGCTGGAGGCCATCTCCCGCTCGGAGGCGGTGCGCCTCTTCGTGCAGCGCGCTCAGGCGGCCCAGGGGCACTATGTGCTGACGGCCGAGGACGCCCCGCGGGTGTCCGAGATCGTGCGCCGCCTGGACGGCATCGCCCTGGCGATCGAGCTGGCGGCGGCGCGGACCCACGTGCTGGGGGTGGCACAGATTCGCGAACGGCTGTCGCGGCGCTTCGTGCTGCTGCGGGCCGGACAGCGGGATGCCTCGGCGCGGCAGGCCACGCTGCGAGGTGCCATCGACTGGAGCTGGAACCTGCTGGAGCCCGCCGAGCGCGAGGCCCTGGCACAGTGCTCGGTGTTCCGCGGCGGCTTCACCCTCGAGGCGGCCGAGGCGGTGCTGGCGCTCCCCCCGGACGGCCCGGACGTGCTGGACGTGATCCAGTCCCTGCGCAGCAAGTCGCTGCTGCGGACTGCGCCCACGGGGAACCTCGAGGGAGAGCGGCGCCTGAGCCTGTACGAGAGCGTGCGCGAGTACGCCTCGGAGCGGCTGGCGGAGTCTGGCCTCGCGGCCTCGGCGGTGGCGCGGCATGCGGACTTCTTCTTGGGCCATGCGCGCATGCTCACCCGCCTGTTGCATGGCAGCAGCGGCGTGGAGGCGCTGCGCAGGCTCTCTGCGGAGCGCGAGAACCTGCTGGCCGTATGTGACAATGCCCTGGCCGAGCGCCCTGCCACACCAGAGTCCCTGGCCCGGGTGCTGGGCGGGCTGATCGCGCTCGAGCCTGACGTGACGGCGCGCGGGCCGATGGATCTCACGCTTGAGCGGATGGACCAGGCCTTGGAGCTGGCCTCCAGCCTTCCTGTGGACGCGCGGCTGCGCGCCGAGGCCCTCGCGGTACGCGGCCGGGCCCACCTGGAGCTGGGCCGCCTCGCCGCCGCGCGCAAGGACCTGGAGGAGGCACGCAGGGCCTTCCACGCTCTGAGGGCGGAGGCGCAGGAGAAGCGGGTGCTGGTGGGGCTCTCCATGGTGGCCCGCCATGAGGGGGACATGAATGCGGCGTGGGCACTGGTGGTGGGGGCCCGGGCGCTGTCCTCGGATGGGGACCGTTGGCTGGAGGGCTACGCGGTGGGCAACCTGGGCCTCGTCGAGCTGTTCCGCAGCGGCGTCACGGCGGCCGTTCCCCACCTGCATGCGGCATTGGAGCTGTTCCGCGGGCTGGGGGATGCCACCTACGAGGTGGTCTTCCTGATCAACTATGCCTTTGCCATTGGCGAGCTGGGGCGGACGCGAGAGGCGGTAGCGCTACTGGAGGAGGTCCTGAGCAAGTCAACCCATGTGGGCGACCGCTTCCACCACGCAATTGCCCGGGTGAACATCAGCTGCCTCCTGCTGGAGGAGAACCGGGCCTCCGAGGCGGTGGAGCACCTGGAGGCGGCCATGCCCATCGGCCGGCAGTTCGGCAGCCGCATTCTCGAGGCGTGCGCGCGTGGAGAACTCGGCCGCGCCTACCTGTGGCTGGGCGCACCGGAGCAGGCCCTGGCCCACCTGCGCGAAGCCATCGCCACTCTGTCCGAGGTGTCACGCTGGCACATGCTGCGCTTCTCCGCCCACCTTGCCGCGGTCCACGCCGCGCTCGGCCAGCTCCCGGAGGCCTCCGAGGGCTTCCTCCTGCTGGAAGCCGCACCCGAGCTGCGCAATGACCCTGTGCTGGGCGAGCTGGTGTCTCTGCTCCGCGCCGCAGTGGATCTCGCGGCAGCGCGGACCCGGGCTCCCTCCGCCCTTGCGGGGCAACTCGTGGCAGCGGCGCGGCAGCGGCTGGAGCAGGCCCGGCAAGCGCCTCCCGCGGCAGCCTCCTCCGATCTGCGCAGCTCGCTACGGCTGCTAGAGCAGTGGCTCCCTCGACCGGACTGACAGCCCCTGTCCCTCGGCTGGGACAGATGGAGTGGACATGCACGTTCCCATGGGGATCCACGGAATCTGTAAGCCCCTGGATTTCCAGCCCATTCGCTCTGGCATTGCCGTTGCTTTGAGGTCTCGCACGCCTGGGAGGCCCTCGCATGGACGCCGTCAGCAAAGGATCTGGTTCTTCACGTTCACCCGCTCGCTCAGAGCGCAGTGACAGCGGCAGACAGGACACAGGGAGCTCCTCTTCCGGGGGAGCTTCCGGAACGAATCGTCCCCGTTCTCCCCGCCGCGAGGAGAGCTCCTTTGAAGGAGGATCCTCGGGTAGCGGCACCTCCCGCGCTCCGAAGCGTGCCAGCACTCCGTCGTCCTCCAGCGCCTCCGGCGCGAGTGGTGGCTCCAGTTCCAGTGGGGGCTCGTCTGGCACGAACGGCTCCTCGCGGCCCTCTCGCGGGCAGCAGAGCAGCTTCAGCAGCGCGGGTGCTTCCGGTGCTGGTGCTCCTCGTGCTCCGGCCAGGGCGCCAGCTTCGGCGGCGGGCGCCTCGGGCTCCAGCGGAGCCCCCCGCCTGCCTCGCCGTGAAGAGAGCTCATTCAGTGCAGGTGCTTCGGGCGCGGGGACCTCCCGTCCACCCACGCAGACCTCACCGTCCAGCGCGGGTGCCTCTGGCATGAGCGGCGGCCGCCCGCCACGAGCGACGGGTGGCGACACCTACTCCGGGGGTGCCTCGGGGATGGCGGGCGGGCCTCTCTCTCCTCCCCGGCTTCCTGTTCCCAGCGCCGGGGCCTCGGGCGCCAGCGAAGGTCTCCCCGTGCGCAGCCCTGCGCCGCCTCCGGCAGCGCCGCCTCCGGCCCAGAGCGGCCTGAACTGGGAAGGGATCCAGGAGTACGGCTGGGGACTCTCGGAAGGGCTCGGCGTGGACTCGCTCTTCAAGGCCGAGACGTATCAGCAGGCCGGCGCGGGACTGAACTTCCTCGTCAATGATCCCAAGGCAGCGCTCGGCGTGCTCGGAGAGGAGGCCTCTGCCCGCCTGAGCACTGCGCAGGCGGGGCTGAACTTCCTCGCCTCGAACCCGCAGGCGGCCGGGCAGGTCCTGTGGGAGGAGGCCAACAACAACATCATTCAGCCCTCGACGCGGGGCTTCAACTACCTGGTGAGCAACCCCAGTGGAGCGCTGCAGACGCTGCAGGAGAACCCCCGCGATGTGGGCCGAGTCCTGGGCCAGGCGCTGGGCATCCTCCTGGAGGCGAAGTTCGATGGCCCCGGAGGCGTCGGCATGCTGGATGACGCGGGGAAGGCAGACAACCTCCTCCCCGGTGCTCCTGCGCGAGGCCCCGAGCTGCCGAAGGTCGATGGACCTCCGCCGCCACTCCGCCCGGATGCTGACGACGTCCTTCCTCCGGCCGTCACCGTTCCGCCGCCGCCCCCCCGTCCTGGAGCAGGCAATGCCCTGCCTCCGGCCGTCACCGTTCCACCACCGCCTCGCCGCCTGGATGCCGACAGCCCGACCGCACCCGCCGACAGCGCTGCCCTGAAGGATCAACCGGGCGGGTTCACGCCTGAGCAGCACGACCAAGCCCTCGCGGCAGTCCAGGATCTCGAGATGGTTGGCGCCGCCATGGGACTGCGCACGCCCGTCGACAAGGCCGTGGAGCTGGACCTCCTGCACAGTCGCTTGGATCCGAACTCCCCCCCCCTGCCAACGGACACGCTCAGCCTCAAGGAGTACGTGCTCCAGGAGGCCGAGCAGCAGGCAGCAGCCTATGGCATCGACACTCCGCTCTATCTTCACAACCTGATTGACGACCTCAAGGCAGCGGGGAAGTCTGTCGACGAGATCGAGAACGTCTTCGATGAGCACGGCCTGAGGATTCGCACCCCTGAGGAGATTGCCAGTGGGACGCTTCCTTCCCGCCCTCCTGTCCCCCGAAAGGCGGAGATCCAGCAGCTCGAGGTCCAAGAGGCGCTCCAGGGCTTCGACTTCCCCATCGACCGTCGCGTGCGACTGGACTACCTGCGCGACACGAAGGGAGCCCTGGCGACGGATACGAAGAGCCTCGCCACCTCTCTCAAGCACGAGGCCGAGCTGCAAGCGGCGCGCTACGGCATCGACACTCCCCCGCACCTGCACACGATGGTGGAGGAGCTCGACAAGGTCCTCGCAGGCGAGGCCTCACTGGAAGACGTGCTTGCGATGTACGGAATGGAGGATCCTCGGCCGTAGCCACTTCCCACTCGACGAGGCAAGGCTCGATGAGCTCCTCCAGCGCTCCGCTCCTGGTCCTGACGATGATCGTCAAGGACGAGGCGCGCTCGATTCAACGCACCGTCGAGTCCGTGCGTAACCATGTGGACCGGTGGCTCCTGCTCGACACCGGCTCCACGGACGGCACGCAGGATCTGGCGCGGGCCGCGTTCGGCAACGTGCCCGGAGAGGTGATCGAGGAGCCCTTCGTGGACTTCGGGACCACCCGGACCCGGGCCCTGCAGCTCGCGGAGCCCCGGGGCCGCTTCGCGCTCATGCTGAGCGGAGACGAGACGCTCGAGGGAGGCCGGGCCCTGCGCAGGTTCTGCCAGGCCCACGCGGACGCCCAGGGCCCAGGCCACGGCGCCTACCTCATGCTGATGCGCTGGGGCCGCCGGAGGACCCTGCTCCTGCCCCGGGTGACTCGCAGCGGCGCGGGCTTCTTCTACCAGGGCGTCACCCACGAGCACCTGACCCACCCGACGGACACGGCCGAGCACCACGTCCCCAAGGCGGCGATCTCCCACGACGTCGAAGGAAGGGATGCCGAGCGGAAGCGGCGCTCCTGGGAGCGGGATCTCGAGCTGCTCCAGGCAGCGTGCGAGCGCTCCCCAGGGGACACCCGCTCCGCGTTCTACCTGGCGCAGACGCTGGAGGACCTCGGGCAGCACGCCCAGGCGGCCGTGGCCTACCTGCGGCGCGCGTCGCTGGGCGGTCCCTTCGTCGAAGAGACCTTCCAGGCCTATCTGCGTGCGGGGCGCTGCGCACTCGCCGCAGGCGCACCGAGCCCGCAGGCCCAGGAGCTCTGGCTGAGGGCCCACACCCTCCTCCCCCACCGCGCGGAGCCCCTCTATGAGCTCGCACGCCACTGGCACGAAGATCGCCAGAGCCCCGCGGTGGCATTCCTCTATGCGCAGCGTGCGGCGCAGCTCCTCTATCCAGAGGACGCGGTCCTCCCGCTGGATCCCGAGCTCTACCGTGTGGATCGCTTTGACCTGCTCGCGATCGTGGCGTTCCACGTGGGCGAGCGCGAGCTCGGCGAGCGGGCGCTGCGGAGAGCCCTCCGCGCCAGACCTGGCGACGAGCGGCTCCTGGAGAACCTCGAGCTCTCCCGGCAGAAGTGGCCCAGGTGACGTGCCTTCAGGCTTCCTCCCCGCGCACCAAAAACAGAGGGCCCGCCAGAGACTGGCGAGCCCTCGGTGCAACGCGCGCCCGTGCGGGCCGTCGCGTGGCGTCGGCTACTTCAGGTGCTTGAAGGCGCCGGCAACCTCGGTCATCTTGATCTGCTTCTTGTTGCCGTAGACCTTCTTCAGGTTGTCATCGAGGTTGATGAGCTGACCCTGGTTCAGGCCATGCTTCTTGAAGTAGGTCCACAGGTTCTTGATCACTGCGGTGCGCGGGAGCGGCTTGTCGCCAACGACGGCGGCGAGCTCGGGCGACGGGGTGAACTCCTGCATGAACGCTGCGTTCGGCTTGCGCTTGGCACCAGCAGCCTTCTTCGCAGGAGCCTTCTTCGCAGTGGTCTTCTTCGCAGCAGCCTTCTTCGCGGCCATTCTGTGTCTCCTCCCCTCCGAAGGGGACGTGGATTACGGCGTTGGGAACAAGAGCCGTGGGCGGCGTAGTAGCACGGCCCGAGCCGAAAAACAGCCCTTCCGTACGTCTTTCCCTCTGAAAAACGCTCCGTGATCGCTGCCTCACACTCGGGAGAGGGGGGGCGGACCACCATTTTTCCCTCGGGAGAACGGGGGTCGGACGCGTAAAGACGGGCCCATGAACACCCTCATCACCGGTGCCAACGGCTTCCTGGGAACGTGGCTCGCCAGAGCGCTGACCGCGCGCGGAGACACGGTGGCGTGCCTGCTGCGGCCCTCCAGCGACACCTCGGGGCTGGCCGGGCTCTCCTATAGTCGAGTGGAGGGAGACGTGACGGACCCGGCCTCGCTGGAGCGCGCCGTGGTGGGCCGGGAGGTGGTGTTCCACCTGGCGGGCATCCGCCGGGCCGCGACGCGGGACGAGTTCATGCGCGTCAACGCCGAGGGCACCCGCAACGTCTGCGAGGCCCTGCTTGGCGCCGGGGGCAAGGCGCGCCTGGTGCTGTGCGGCTCGCTGGCCGCTTCCGGCCCCTCCTCACCCGGCCACCCCCATGTGGAGGAGGACCCCTTCCACCCCGCCGAGTGGTACGGCGAGAGCAAGGCCGAGGCGGAGCGCATCACCCTCTCCTACGCGGACCGGCTGCCGGTGACGGTGATTCGCCCACCGCGCATCCTCGGGCCGGGCGACCACGAGAACCTCACCTTCTTCAAGCTCATGAAGCGCGGCATCCGCCTGGAGATCGGCGGAGGCCCCCGGCCCCTCACCCTGGTGGACGTGGAGGATGTGGTGGACCTGCTGCTGGTGCTGGCCGAGCGGCAGGAGGCCCTCGGCCAGGCCTTCTTCCTGGGGGGGACGAAGGACCTCACCCTGGAGGATCTGCAGGACATTGGCGCCCAGGAGCTGAGCGTCCACCCCCGGACGATCCGGCTCTCTCCTTGGATGCTCAAGGGCCTGGCCGCGGCGGCGGACGTCATCACCCAGGCCACCGGCCGCAAGCTGCCGCTGAATCGCAAGCTCGCGCGTCAGCTCCTGGCCCCGGCCTGGACGTGCTCGGGAGCCAAGGCCGAGCGGCTGCTGGGTTTTCGCCCGCGAAGGGATCTGGCGGACTCCATCCGCCGGAGTGCTCGGTGGTACCGCGAGCAGGGCTGGCTGTGAGCACTCCTCCTGGGTTTACCTGAGAATTCCCACACTTCCGGCATCGTTGACACACCCGGACAGGAGTGTCAGGAAGCGCCAGCCCCATGCCCGCCAAAGCTGCCTTCTATGATGTCGACGGGACGCTCGTGACGACGAACATCGTCCACGTCTACGCCTATTACGCGATGAACCGCGGCTCGCTCCTGGGCATGGCTGGGCGCACCCTGGGCACGGCGGCGAGCCTGCCCCTCTTCGGGGCGCTGGACGTCATCAACCGCAAGGTCTTCAATGAGTTCTTCTACCGCTACTATGAGGGGCTCACCGAGGACCGGCTCATCACCATGGCCGAGGACATGTTCGAGGACGTGCTCAGGCCCGCCCTCTACGAGCAGTCCAAGGACCTCATCGCCGAGGCCCGGCGCGCCGGCTGCCGGATCGTCCTGGTGACGGGGGCGCTGGACTTCACCATGCGCCCGCTCGCCCGCTACCTGGGCGCCGACGAGCTCATCGCCAACAAGATGCAGTTCGTGGGCGGCAAGGCCACCGGCAAGGTGATTCCCCCCATCATCGAGGGCGCCAACAAGGCCAACGCCATCCGCGACTACTGCGTGCGCGAGGGCCTGTCCCTGGCCCACTGCCACGGCTACTCGGACAGCGCCTCGGACTACGCCATGTTGGCCATCGTCGGCCGGCCCACCGCCGTCAACCCGGACATGCGCCTGCGCTCCCTGGCGCGCGCCTACAACTGGCCCATCCTGGATCTGAAGTAACGAAAACGCCCATGCGCCCCATCAAGACGCTCCAGAAGCTCTACGACGAGGAAAGTCAGGTCGTCATCACCGAGAAGGGCAGCCCTCCGCGCGTGCTCTTCTCCGGGGAGAACTTCCTCTTGGAGGACCTGCCCGTTGGCACACGGGTCATCTTCCCCCGGCCTCCCATGGCCGGCGTACCTAACGTCAAGGCCGCCATCCGCTGGGCCATCAACCACCCAGAGGGCATGGATCCGCTGCACGCGCTCCTGCGCCCGGGGATGAAGCTCACCTGCGTCATTGACGACATCTCCGTGCCCCTGCCGCCCATGGTCACCCCGGACGTGCGGCAGACGATCCTCGAGGTGGTGCTGGAGCTGGCCGCCGACAGCGGCGTGGATGACATCCACCTGGTCATCGCCAACGCCCTGCACCGCCGGATGACGGAGGCGGAGATGCGGCGCATGGTGGGCCAGAAGATCTACGACGCCTACTACCCGGACCGCTACTACAACCACGACGCGGAGGACCCGGACGGCATCATCGAGCTGGAGCGCACCCACCACAACGAGGTGGTGGCCATCAACCGCCGCGTGGGCGAGAGCGACCTCATCGTCTACGTCAACGTCAACTTCGTGCCCATGAACGGCGGCCACAAGTCCATGGGCACGGGGGTGACGAACTACGCCTCCCTGCGCGCGCACCACAACCCGAAGACCATCCGGGACTCCGAGAGCTACATGGAGCCCAAGACGAGCGCGCTCTACAAGAGCAACTCGCGCATCGGCACCGTCATCGACAAGCACCTCAAGGTGTTCCACATCGAGACGACTCTGAACAACCGCATGTTCGGCGCGCCCATGGAGTTCCTCGGCAAGAAGGAGGAGGACTACACGGAGGGCGACAGGCTCAAGCTCCAGGCGGCGCTCTTCGCCCTCAAGCACGCCCCGCGCGCGGCGGCGCGGAAGATCTTCAACGCCGTGCCGGCCCCGTATGAAGTCACGGGCGTCTTCGCCGGCGCCACGGAGCCGGCCCACGCCAAGACGCTGGAGATGAGCTGGAAGCAGTACGCGGTGCCGGTGGAGGGGCAGAGCGACATCGTCATCTTCCCCATCCCCTTCATCTCTCCGTACAGCGTCAACTCCATCCTCAACCCACTGCTGCTGCAGGTGATGGGGTTGGGCTACTTCTTCAACCTCAACCGCGGCGTGCCGCTGGTGAAGAAGGGCGGTGTGCTCATCCTCCTGCACCCCGCGTTCGACGAGTTTGATCCCGTGCAGCACCCCAGCTACATCGAGTTATTCAACCGGCTGCTGCCGGAGACGCGCGACTCGATGAAGCTGGAGCACAAGTACGAGCGCGAGTTCGCGGAGAACCCCAGCTACGTGCACCTGTACCGCAAGGGCAACGCCTACCACGGCGTGCACCCCTTCTATATGTGGTACTGGGGCGAGAACGGCCGCCAGCACGTGGGCAAGGTCATCGTTGCCGGGGCGGAGAACAACCACGTGCCCGCACTGCTCGGGTGGGACCGGACCGACACCCTCACCGAGGCAATCGAAGAGGCCCGCGGCTTCATGGGCCGCTCGGCCACCATCAGCCTGCTGCGCATCGCGCCCACCCTGCTTGCGGACGTGAAGCTCTGAGCCCGCTCTGAGCGAGCCCTGAGCCTCCACCGCGGCGTCTCGAGTTGGACATGAGTCAGCTGCCCGAACTGAACGTCTCGCAAGTCTTCACCGGCAAGCGCCTGCTCTTCGCCGGCGCCACCGGCTTCGTGGGCAAGGTCACCTTGTCCATGCTGCTGGCGCGCTATGGCCAGGAGCTGGACAAGATCTACGTGCTCGTCCGCAAGGGCAGCGCCGCCTCCGCCGAGCGCCGCTTCTTCGACAAGGTGGCCACCAGTGAGCCCTTCCAGCCGCTGCGCGAGGTGTACGGCGAGGCGGGGGCCCTGGAGTTCATCCGCCAGAAGTGCGCGGTGCTGGACGGCGACATCACCGATCCGCTCATGGGCCTGGAGGAGGCGCAGGCGGAGGGCCTCACCGGCAAGGTGGCGGCCATCGTCAACTGCGCGGGCCTGGTCTCCTTCAACCCCTCGCTGGAGGTGGGCCTCAACGTCAACACCCACGGGGTGAAGAACGCGGTGGAGCTGGCGCTGCGGTGGAAGGCACCGCTCATCCACATGTCCACCGCCTTCGTCGCGGGCAACCGCAGCGGGCTCGTCTTCGAGGACGAGGAGGTGCTGGGCTACTTCCCGAAGAAGGAGGAGCTGGACGGGCGGGACTTCAGCCTGGAGCAGGAGCTGAAGGACGCCGAGCGCATCGTCGCGCGGCTGCGCGAGCAGGCGGATGACAAGGCCCTCACCTCGCTCTTCCGGAAGAAGGCGTTGGACCGGCTGGCCGAGGAGGGCCGTGACACCGCGGACGAGAAGACGATGCGCCTGGCGGTGGGGCGCGAGCGCAAGCTGTGGCTCACGGGGGAGCTGGTGCGCGCCGGCATGGAGCGTGCGCGGCACTGGGGCTGGCCCAACACGTACACGTACACCAAGAGCCTGGGCGAGCAGGTGCTGGCCGCCACCCCGGGCCTGCGCTACTCCATTGTCCGTCCCTCCATCGTGGAGAGCGCGCAGCACTACCCCTTCCCCGGGTGGAACGAGGGCTTCACCACCTCCGCGCCCCTGGCCTTCGCGGGCCTCAAAGGCCAGCGCGGCATCCCCGCCGGGCACCGCACCATCCTGGACATCATCCCCGTGGATCACGTGGCCGGGGCCACCATCGGGGTGACGGCGCACTCGCTCACGGTGGAGGAGCGGCGCGTGTACCACCTGGCCTCCGGGGACGAGAACCCCTTCTATGCCAGCCGCTCCGTGGAGTTGGTGGGCCTGTACCGGCGCCGCTACTACCGCAACAAGGAGTCCGGCAACGCGCTGATGAATGCGGTGCGCTCGCGCGTGGAGCCGGTCCCCGTCACGAAGCAGGCGTTCGAGAGCTTCAGCGCTCCCGCCTTCATCAAGGGCGCGCAGCTGCTCAAGAAGGTGATCGACGAGGTGCGGCCCACGTGGGGCGCGCCCGCCGTGCAGGCCCTGCTCGACCGGGCGAAGGTGAAGCTGGACGACGTGGAGGAGCAAGTCTCAAGCCTCGCGGGCCTGATCGAGCTGTTCCTGCCCTTCATCTGGGAGAACCGCTACGTCTTCCGCTGCGACAACACGCGCTCGGTGTACCAGCGCATGGCGTCCACGGATCGGGCGAAGATCAACTGGGCGCCGGAGCACATCGACTGGCGCACGTACTGGCTGGAGACGCACCTGCCTGGCCTGGAGAAGTGGGTGTTCCCCGGCCTGGAGGAGGAGACGCAGAAGCGCACCGTCATCCCCGCGTACCGGGACCTGCTGGAGATGTTCGAGGCCTCCGTGCACGCGTGGCGGCACCGGGTGGCCTTCCGCATGTTCTCGGACGAGAAGGAGGAGCGCATCACCTACGGCGAGGCGCACCGCTATGCGGCCCGCGTGGGCAGCACCCTGCTGCTGGCCGGGGTGAAGCACGGCGATCGCGTGCTGCTGGTGTCGGAGAACCGGCCGGAGTGGGCCATCTCCTACTTCGGAATCCTTCGCGCGGGCGCCACCGTCGTCCCGGTGGATCCGGCGCTGAGCGAGGCGGAGGTGGTCAACATCGCCCGCCGGGCCGAGGCCAAGGCGTGCCTTATCTCCGAGCAGGCCATCGAGGACTTCCCAGGGCTGGTGAAGGCGCTGACGGACGGCGAGCGCTCCACGCACGTCCTCAGCCTGGCCGAGGCCATGTCCGGGGATCCGGCATACCCGGATCGGATCGGCCCGGTGCGCAAGACAGCGTCGGCGGATGACGTGGCCAGCCTCATCTTTACCTCGGGCACCACGGGGACACCCAAGGGCGTCATGCTCACCCACCGCAACTTCGCGGCGCTGGTGGCGAAGCTGGCGGGAGCCTTCAACATTGGCGTGGGGGATGGGCTGGTGTCCGTGCTCCCGCTGCACCACACCTTCGAGTTCTCCGCGGGCTTCCTCACCCCGTTCTCGCGCGGCGCGGAGATCACCTATATCGATGAGCTGACGTCGGACCGGCTCGGAGAGGTGTTCGAGACGGGCCGGGTGACGGCGATGGTGGGCGTACCGGCGCTGTGGCAGCTGCTGCACCGGAAGATCACCCAGGAGATGGCCAGCCGCCCGCCGGTGGTGGAGCAGGCGCTCAAGGCGCTGATGGCCTCGCACGGGGAGCTGCGCAACCGCAGCTCGCTCAACCTGGGCAAGCTGCTGTTCTGGCCGGTGCACCGCAAGTTCGGCGGGAAGGTGAAGTTCCTGGTGTCGGGCGGCTCGGCGCTGCCGGATGACGTGCACAAGGCCTTCCATGCGCTGGGCTTCAACATCACGGAAGGGTACGGCCTCACAGAGGCGGCGCCGGTGCTCAGCGTGGCGGAGCCCACCAACAAGCGCCAGCCGGGCACGGTGGGCAAGGCCCTGCCGGGCATCGAGTTCCGCATCGATCAGCCGGACAACGATGGCATCGGCGAGGTGCTGGCCAAGGGCCCCAACATCATGGCCGGCTACTTCGGGGACAAAGAGGCCACCGAGGCTGTGATCAAGGGCGGGTGGCTGCACACGGGCGACCTGGGGCGGCTGGACGCGGAGGGCCGGCTCTTCCTGGTGGGCCGCCAGAAGGACGTGATCATCGACGCCAACGGGAAGAATGTGTACCCGGACGAGCTCGAGGATCTGTACAGCGTCCACACGCACATCAAGGAGCTGTCCATCGTCGGCCTGCCGGAGGACGGGGGGGGCGAGAAGGTCGCCTGTCTCTGCGTGCCGGACTACAAGGAGCGGCCGCGCGAGGAGGTGCGCCGCGAGCTGGAGGAGCACTTCCGCAACGTGAGCGCGGACATGCCCTTCTACCGGCGGGTGAAGGTGCTGCGCTTCTGGGACGGGGAGCTGCCCCGCACCTCCACGCGCAAGGTGAAGCGCAAGCTGGTGGTGGAGGAGCTCAAGCGCCTGGAGCGGCTGGCTTCCTCGGGAGAGAAGGCGCGCGAGCGGGTGGCGCAGCCGGGCACGGGAGGGGTGAGCGACTGGCTCTACCCGCTCATCGCCGAGGTGGTGAACCGGCCCGTAGCGGAGGTGCGGCCGGACGCCCGGCTCTCGGTGGACCTGGGCTTCGACTCGTTGATGCTGACCGAGCTCTCGGTGGCGCTGGAGCAAGCGGGCGTGCCGCTGCCCGCGGTGAATGATCTGACGCAGATCAACACGGTGGAGGATCTGCGCAAGCTGATCGTCGCTTCGGGACGGCGGCCGGCGGTGGAGGCGCGAGCGAAGGAGATCTCCGAGGACCACAAGCGCTCCGAGGAGACGGAGATCCCCGTGCCAGAGGTGGTGGCGAACCTGGGCCGGCAGCTGCTCACCTTCGGGCAGAAGGTGCTGTACGGCGGCGCGTTCAACGTGAAGGTGACGGGGAAGCAGTTCGTTCCGCAGAACCGGAACTTCCTCGTCATCGCCAACCACGCAAGCCACCTGGACGCGGGCCTCATCCGCACGGTGCTGGAGGAGCAGGGGCGGAAGACGGTGGCGCTGGCGGCGCGGGACTACTTCTTCGACACGGCCCTGAAGCGCGCCTACTTCGAGAACTTCACGGACCTGATCCCCATGGATCGGCACGGCAGCCTGCGCGAGTCGCTGCGGCTGGCGGGCGAGTCGCTGCGCATGGGCTACAACCTGCTCATCTTCCCGGAGGGCACGCGCTCGACGACGGGCGAGCTGCTGGAGTTCAAGCCGACGCTGGGTTACCTGGCGCTCACGTATGAGGTGGACGTGCTGCCGCTCTACCTCAAGGGCACCTTCGAGGCTCTGCCCAAGGGGACAATGTTCCCGAAGTCCAAGGAGCTCGAGGTCCATATCGGCCCGGCGCTGAAGTACGCGGACCTGAGGACGAAGACGCAGGGCATGGCGCGCTCGGAGAGCTACCGCTACGCCACGCGGCTGGCGGAGGAGGCGGTGAAGGCGCTGCGGGCGGGCCGGGTGCTGAACCTGGATGCGGCTGCCACGACAGAGGAGCAGCGTCGAGCGCTGGGCTCCTCGGGAGGGCAGGACTCGTGAAGCTGCTCGTCACGGGAGGCACGGGTTTCCTGGGCACCCACCTGGTGCCGCGGCTGCTCGAGGCGGGCCATGAGGTGCGGCTCATTGGCCGGACGCGGCCGTCGGCGCCGGGGCTGGCGCGCGCGGAGTTCGTCCAAGGCGACTTGAAGAACCGCGAGGCGGTGCGTGGCGCACTGCAAGGGGTGGAGGCCGTCTATCACCTGGCGGGGCTCGTCTCCTTCCAGGACAAGGACGCGCGGCGGATGTACGAGCTGCACGTGGACTGCACGCGCGAGCTGCTGAGGGACGTGCGTGAGGCGGGGGTGAAGCGCTTCATCCTCGCGTCCACCTCGGGGACGATCGCGGTGTCGAAGGAGGAGCGGGTCGGCACGGAGGAGGACGACTACCCGATTACCGTGGTGGGACGGTGGCCGTACTACCTCTCGAAGATCTACGAGGAGAAGCTGACGCTGGAGTACTGCCGCAAGCACTCCATTCCTCTGGTGGTGCTGAACCCAAGCCTGCTGATGGGGCCTGGGGATGACCGGCTCTCCTCGACGTGGACGGTGGTGAAGTTCCTCAACGGGGAGCTCCCAGCGATGCCGGGGGGTGGAATGTCCTTCGTGGATGCGCGGGACGCGGCGGAGGCGTTTCTCAACGCGCTGACGCGAGGGGAGCTGTACGGCCGCCACCTGATGGGCGTGAACATGTCGATGGCGGACTTCTTCGATCGGCTGGAGCGGCTGACGGGTGTATCGGCTCCGCGGCTGCGCCTGCCCTCGCAGGTGAACGTGATGGGGGCGAAGCTGCTGGAGCGGTGGGCGAAGTTCCGAGGGACCCAGCCGCAGCTCGATCCCCAGGAAGTGGATGTCGGCGAGCACTACTTCTACCTGGACGCCTCGAAGTCGGAGCAGGAGCTGGGCTTCCGCGCGCGGGATCCGCACGAGACGTTGCACGACACGGTCCAGTACATCTTCACGAAGATGCCGCCGCAGGACCTGCCAGGCACCAAGGGTCGGCTCGCGGCGAAGCGCGACAACACCTGAGCAGGCGGGCCTCACTCCCCAGTCCTCAGTGGTTCAGCGGCAGCGAGAGTGTGAAGCTGGCCCCTTCGCCCCGCTGGGAGCGGACCTGCAGGGTGCCGCCATGCAGCCGAGCCAGCGCCGACGCGATGTAGAGCCCCAGCCCATGTCCCTGGCCGGTGCTGCCTTCCGCCCGGTGGAAGCGGTCGAAGATCCGCGGCAGCTCGGAGGCGTCGATGCCGGGGCCACGATCCGTGACCGAGATGACGGCTCGCCCGGGGGAGAGCTCCAATGAGAGCGCCACCCATGGGGACGGCCCTCCATACTTGACGGCGTTCGACACCAGGTTGTTGAGGATCTGCCGGACTTTCTCGGGATCGACTTGGACGGTGACCGCTTCGGCGGGGAGCGCCAGGACGAGCTCGACCTCCGGCCGCGTGTCCCGCCAGTACCGAGCCACTCCCTCAAGGAAGGCCTTGAGCTCGCACGGCTCGCGCTGGAGCTGGATCCGCCCCTCCGACAACTGCGACGCCTCGAGGACGGAGCTGACCAGCGTCGTCATCCGGTCGAGCTGCTGGAGCGCCACCCTCGCCCGCCTCTGCTGCGCCTCCGCCGTGTCGCCGCTCAAGTGGCGAAGCATCAGCTCGAGGTTCAGCCTGGCCGAGCTGATGGGTGTCTTGATCTCGTGTGCCACCCAGCTCATCATCTCCGCCCGCGCGAGGTTCAACCCTGTCTCGGGCGCCTGCGTCAGCGGCATGCCCCCCGGCCGCTCGGGACCGGCCCTCGCTGCGCGGAGCCCGTCCTGCACCACGCGCTCGAACGTCTTCAGGGACACCGGCTTGGCGAGGTAGGCGTTCGCCTCATGGGCCCCTTGAGGCCGCGCCGCGCTGACCAGGATGAAGGGCGTGGCCGCCAGTTGCAGGTCCTTACGCACCGACCGCAAGAACTCCACGCCGGTCAGCCCGGGCATCATGTGATCACTGACGATGAGGTCGGGCTGGTGGGCTCGCGCGAGCCCCAGCGCCTCATCTCCAGCGTGTGCGCACAGCACGGTGTGGCCCAGCCCCGTGACCACGGAGGCGAAGACCTCCAGGAGCGCCTCCTCATCGTCTGCCACCAGGACGACCTTCATTGGAGCTCCGTCTCCCGGCTCAGCACTCCCATCGGGCGCGCCATACCGGTCAGCAGACCTTCGGCGGAGTTGAGCGGCTTCAGGACCCGGAGGCCCTCGTCGCGAATCTCGAACTCGCGGAGGCTCGGGTCGAACCGGCTGTTGCGCAGGTTGAGGATGGACATCACCCGGTGGAGCCGGCCCCGCAGCTCGACGTGACGCAGGAAGAGCAGGTTCTCGGCGACGCTCGCCAGGGGCGAGTCGCTGAAGTCCAGCTCCGGCCCGATGAGCTTGGAGATCTTGCGGGTGAACAGCGACGTGATGCCCATGGACCTGAGCCGGATCAGCAGGGCGCCAAAGAAGGCGCGAGAGCGCCCGGGGTTCTCCAGTGCGCGCTCCAACGTATCGACATCCTCGAGCACCAGCCGCCTGGCGCCCGTGCGCTCGAGCTCGGCCAGCAGCATCTCGACGATCTCATCTGCCTCCACCTCGAAGCAGGGGTTGTAGCGCAGGTGCATCATTCCGGAGGAGATGAGCGGCTCGAGCTCGAGGTTGACGCGCCGCGCCCTGGCGACGAGGCTCGCCACAGGCTCCGCAAAGGTGAACACGAGCGACTTCTCTCCACGCATGGCGCCCGCTGCCGCGAAGTGCATCCCGAGCAGCGTCTTCCCGACCCCCGTGCTCCCTGCGATGAGCGCCGCGGTATCGCGGGGCAGTCCGCCCTCGAATAACGAGTCGAGCTCAGGCAGCCCGAAGTCGGCACGTCCCTTCGGTGGGACGAAGTCCACATCCGGCTCGATGATCGCCTCCGCGCGCGGCAGGATGCGAATGCCGGAGGCACCGATCCGCATCACGTGCTTTCCGGGCAGATGCTTCATGCCGCGAAGCTTCACCACCTCCGCGCGCCGGACGCGACCGGTGGTGCCCTCCTCGTTGGAGAGGGAGATGATCCCGTCCACCGTCGTGGACTCGGGGAAGTCGATCAGCTTGCTGAGCGGATACTCGGTAATGAAGATGGCGGTGCAGTCCACGGTCGCCAGCCCCACCGAGAGCTCATAGAAGAACTCTCGCAGCTTCGCTTCGTCCTGCCACAGATCGCGCACCGAGCGGAGCCCATCCACCACGAGCACCTGGGCCTTCCGCTCACGAACCGTGTGGAGGAGCACCTCTCGCGCCTCTCGGGGCCCCTTCTTGAGCCACGAGTAGATGCTGAGGAAGAAGAACTCCTCACCCAGCCGCTGGCGGCTGAAGAAGGAGAACCCTGCGAGGTCCTCGAGCAGCTTGGCCTGGGACTCGGAAGTCGTCGTGGCCAGCACCACCGGGGTGCCAAGCGCTGAATGATGGAAGGCCACCTGGCTGGCGAGGACCGTCTTGCCCGTGCCTGGCTGACCGGTGATCAGCAAGGACTGACGGCGGGGAATACCACCACCGAGGAGGGCATCGAAACCAGGAACACCACTGGGGAGACAGCTTCTGGGGGAGCTCACGCGCACCTTTCGATGTCGAACGTTCCTCCCCAACGTTCTTCTCGGCCGGCAGGTCCGCTAGCCGTCCACTCAAGAACGGCAGCCGCTCCTGTTAGCAAGCGGACAGTAACTGCCTCGCTCCGCCAGCAGCTACCTCAGCAGCTTCTGGAGCTGCTCCCAGGCGTCCACCGTGAGCCCGGCGTGCCCGTCCGCAGGTACACGAGGCTGCCCGGAGTATGTCCAGGTACGTGGATGACGTGGACTTTCTCCCCATCTACGTCCAGCTCCTTCCCATCCTCCGCCCCCTCCAGCTTCGCGGGCAGCGGGGGCCGGGCCATGGAGCGCGTGAGCCTTCCCACCAGGCTCTTCTGGGGGTATTCCCCACGCAGCAGGGAGATCTCCGCGGGCTCCAGCACCACCCGCGCATTCGGGAACAGGTGCGCGGCGGCCCAGTGGTCCACGTGGGCGTGCGTCAGCAGGATCGTGTGCACCTGCTCCGGCTTCACACCCTGCTTCGCCAGCTCTGCCAGGAGCTCCCGGCCTTCCGGATCCGCGCCCGCATCCACGAGCGCGGCGCCGTGCGGCGTCCTCAGCACCCACGCATACGAGTACCCGGCGGTGAGCACCCCCACCAGCGCGGGCCCCGCCTCGATCCGGGCTCCGTCTCGCTGGGGGAGCTGAGGCCACACCCACGCGGCGCCCAGCAAGAGCAGCCCCAGGAGGATGAACAGGGCTCGCGCCAGCCGGGATGGCGAGTCCTTGGCCACGCTCGCGCTACCCGACGACCCGGTTGCGCCCTGCCTTCTTGGCCCGGTACAGGTTGGCGTCCGCCACCTTGATGAACTGGGTGGGCTCCGTCATGTCCTGCTCCATCTCCGCCACGCCGATGGAGATGGTGACCGGGATCTCCTTGTCCTCGAAGATGAACGTCTTCTCTTCGATGAGCTTGCGGATCTTCTCCGCGAACAGGCGCGCCTTCTCAGGCCCGTCCTCGGGCATCACCATCGCGAACTCTTCGCCGCCGTACCTCGCGAAGCACTGCTCGCGCCGCACCAGCCGCTTGATGGACTGCGCCAGCTCGCGCAGCACGTAGTCACCTGCAAGGTGCCCGTGCACATCGTTGATCTTCTTGAAGTGGTCGATGTCGAACATCATCAACGTCAGCGACCGGTGGTAGCGGTGCGAGCGCCCCATCTCCCGCTCGATGTACTCGAGGAAGTAGCGCTTGTTGTTCACCCCGGTGAGGCCATCCGCGATCGTCAGCGTGTAGATGGTCTCGTGGTACTGCGTCTCGATGTTGTCCCCATCCAGGAACTTGAAGATGGAGCCGCCCACCTTGACCAGATCCCCGCTGCGCAGCGGCTGCGGGCTCAGCACCTCTTGATCATTCAGGTAGGTGCCGTTGGTGGAGCCCAGATCCTCCACGAACATGCGGGTCTGCTTGGTGCTGATGCGCGCATGGCGGCGGGACACGTTGTCCAGCTCAACCTGGATGTTGCAGGCCTCGTCACGGCCGATGGTGTACTCGATGTCCTCGAGCACGTACTTCTTCCCCAGCTCCGGACCGTGAATCTGGACAAGGCAACAGTCCCGGTTGACCGCGTTGGGTGCCTTGACCGTGGTGATTTTGGTGACCCGAGTTTCGTCGGCTGCCATCGGAATCAGGAATACCACGCCCCCCCCGAGGAGCGCCATGTAGGCACAGAGCGTCCACGGGCGACACCGAGGCGGTTCTGCACTCAACGAACGGACGCGGCGTGGCGCGGGCGGCCTTGTCGGCGAGCGAAGAGCGGTCTACGTCCGGCGCCACTATGGCAAAGCTGCTGGCGATGATTCTGGCAGGTGGTGCAGGGACCCGGCTCGAGCCGCTCACCCGCGAGCGCGCGAAGCCGGCCGTGCCCTTCGGTGGCCGGTACCGCATCATCGACTTCGTCCTCTCCAACTTCGCGAACTCCGGCGTGTACCGGATGAAGGTGCTCACGCAGTACAAGAGCGACTCGCTCAACAACCACCTGTCGCGCGCGTGGAGGATGACGGCCTTCCTGGGCCACTACGTGGAGTCCGTGCCCGCGCAGATGCGGACGGGGATGGACTGGTACAAGGGCAGCGCGGACGCCATCTACCAGAACCTCAACATCATCACGGACGAGGAGCCGGACTGCATCTTCGTCTTCGGCGCGGACCATGTGTACCGCATGGACATGCGGCAGATGCTGGACTTCCACCTGGCCAAGAAGGCCGCGTGCACCGTGGCAGCCATCCCCGTGCCCATCGAGCAGGGCCGGGACTTCGGCATCATCGACGTGGGGCCGGACGGGCAGATGCGCCAGTTCCTGGAGAAGCCCAAGGATCCGCCGCCGATGCCGGGCAACCCGAAGATGTGCCTGGCCTCCATGGGCAACTACCTCTTCTCCACGGACGTGCTGGTGCAGGAGGTGGTGCGGGATGCGGCGGACGAGGCGAGCGCGCACGACTTCGGCAAGTCCATCATCAGCGAGCTGTACAAGCGCGCACCGGTGTACGTGTACGACTTCGCGCAGAACCGCGTGCCGGGCCAGGAGGAGAAGGAGCACGGCTACTGGCGGGACGTGGGGAACATCGACGTGTACTTCCAGTCCAACATGGATCTGGCGGAGGTGGACCCCATCTTCAACCTGTACAACGACCGGTGGCCCATCTACACGCAGCCGCACAACTACCCGCCGGCCAAGTTCGTCTTCGCGGACCTGGCCCACAAGCGCGTGGGCAACGCCACGGACTCGCTGGTGTCCGAGGGTTGCATCATCTCCGGCGGCTCGGTGAACCGCTCCATCCTCTCGCCCAAGGTGCGCGTGCACTCGTACTCAGAGGTGGAGGACAGCATCCTCTTCGAGAACGTCTCCATTGGCCGGCGCTGCCGCATCCGCCGCGCCATCATCGACAAGAACGTGGAGATCCCTCCGGGGATGACGATCGGGCACGACCTGGAGGAGGACAAGCGGCGCTTCCACGTCACCTCGGGGGGGGTGGTGGTCATCCCCAAGGGCATGAAGGTGTCGTGAGGGTGCGGTGACACGAGGACTGAGCCTGCGCGTGGCGACGGAGGCGGACCGGCGCGCACTCTGGCGCATCCACTCTGACTCCGTCTCGGCGCTCTGCCAGGGCGCCTACTCCTCCCAGGAGGTGAGGACGTGGGTGGAGCTGCTGCGCCCGGACGGCTACCTGCGGCCAGAGCAGCCGCGCACCGTGCTCGTCGCCGAGCGTGGGAGGAACCTGGTGGGCTTCGGGCAGCTGGATCCGTTGCTGGGGGAGCTGGAGGCCCTCTACGTGTCGCCGGAGGAGGCAGGCCAGGGAGTGGGCTCCTCGCTGCTGTCCGCGCTGGAGGTTGTGGCGTGGCAGGCCGGAGCACCGATGATGTGCCTGGATGCCAGCCTCAACGCGGAGGCTTTCTACCGCGCGCGAGGCTATGTCCGGCTCCACAGGGCCCACCGCATCCTCACTCCGGAGGTGCAGCTGGCCTGTGTGCGGATGCGCAAGCAGCGGCCCGCCCCGCCAAGGCTCCTGTCAGAGCGTCGGGGAGAGGCCTTCAGCTCGCCATGAGCCATGAGCCGTGAGCCGGAGCTCGGTAGGCCGCCGCTACGACCGCCGGAACGAAGACTTCACCTCGGGCTTGGTGAGCACGATCAGCGACCAGATCCCGATCGGAATGCCGGTGCAGCAGCAGGAGCCGAAGCATGGGATGAGCGCGATGACGGAGGCTGCGATGGCGAGCGGGTAGCTCTCCAGGTTCTTCATCTTCAGCGCCCCGAAGAGGGTGAAGCCCCCGAGGATGAGCTGGAAGAGGCTGGTGAAGATCCCCATCTTGCCCATGGGGCCGAGGAGGGACTTGAACTCCGCGGGGATCTGCGGGTTGTTGAGGAGTTCCTCCATCTGCGCGGCATTCCCACCGCTGAGGCTCTGGATGACTCCCCATAGCGCAACCACGATGGTGAAGCCTCCCACGATCATCAAGAAAATGGCGGGGATGCTCACCTGCTCCCGGGGATTCCCCCCCGCCGTGCCTGGCATTTCAACGTTCTCCATGGTGCTCCCCTCCCTGACAATCCGCTTCGAACGTGTCGCTCACGGGTAGATGACTCGTCCGGGTCCATTCCACACAGCCAGGGCCACTTCTACCAGGGAATAAACGCAGACTGTGGCATGGCCCTCGCAGCCAACCCCGCTCAGGCCTTGAACGTCAGCAGGGGGGCCAGCCTCGCCACCTCCCGGACGATGCCGGCCTGCACCTGGGAGGCCACCACCGGGCCAATGGGCTTGTAGGCAGCGGGAGCCTCCTCGATGCGGCGCTCCTCGCGCAGGGTGATGCAGTCCACGCCGGTGAGCCCCAGCGCCTCTTCCCGGTGGTCCGCCCCACCCCGCGCCATGGAGAAGCGCGAGCGCGCCCGCCCCGCCCCATGGGAGGCCGAGACCAGCGCCGCCGCGTCGCCGCACCCCACCAGGAGGTAGGACGGCGCGCCCATGGAGCCAGGGACGATGACGGGCTGGCCCGCCTCGGCGGGGCAGGCCCCCTTGCGAGCCAGCCAGCCCCCCTCCCACGGCAGGGTGATGTTGTGGGGCACGTCGTAGACGAGCGGGGCCTCCACGTCTCCGAAGAACTCACGCAGGGTGTGCCGCAGCAGCTCCGCCAGCAGCAGGCGGTTGAGGAAGGCGTAGTTGGCGGCGGTGGCCTCGGCCCGGAGGTACTCCGCGATGAGCGTGGGATCCGCCAGGGGGAGGATGCCGCTCTCCGGGAAGGGAGCCCCAGCGGGCCACGCCGCGCGCGCCCGGTCCAGCCACGCCATGCCCACGTGCTTGCCCGCGTCGCGCGAGCCGGAGTGGATCATGAACGCCAGCTGGCCCTCTCGCACGCCCCACTCCCACGCCTGCCCCCGGTCCACGACGGCCTCCACGCGCTGCACCTCGACGAAGTGGTTGCCGCCGCCAATGGTGGCCAGGCCCGCATCCCGCACCACGCCAGGCTTGACGAGCCCCGGAGGAGCCCAGGCCGGATCGCCCTCCAGCGCGCCCCCCAGGTGGATGCGGGTGGACTCGCGGTCGAGCTGCGCCAGGTCCGCCTTCGCGGCGCAGCCCAGCGGGTGCTCCATCGTCTCCAGGAGCCAGCCGGGGATGCCGTCGCGCAGCAGCGCCTCGGCGGCCCGCGAGGACATGGCCACATCCCTCGTGCCGAAGAAGTAGTGGCCCTTCATGCGCTCCACGAAGGCGTCACGGCGGGCGAGGAAGGCTTCCACGCCCAGGTCCGCGACGTGCAGGCGCATGCCGCAGTTGATGTCGGTGCCCACCGCGGCAGGCACCACCAGTCCGCGCGTGTGCAGCACCGAGCCGATGGCCACGCCGGAGTCTCCCGGGTGGAAGTCGGGGGTGGCACGCACGTGCAGGACGGCGCCGCCGCTGGGGTGCTTCAGGGCGGCGAGGTGGGCGAGCTGCCGGAAGGCCTTGCCCTCCACGGGCAGGTCCGGCGGGAGGAGAACCTCAGCGGGCGGTGTGTTCGCATCGCCCTGGAGGCGGACAGTGTAGAGGCGACCGTCATAGGTCACCTCGAGCCCCTCGCGGGCGAGTGCCCGGAGGAGCCGATTCAGGTTCGGCTGCATGACCCTACTCGGAGCTACCCCGCGCCCGGAAGAGCACGGGGGGACGTGGACGAATGGAGGGGGACCTCGGGTCAGCAGCCGCGGTCGCAGGACGGCGCGAGGCCCTCCTTCGGGCGCCCTGGACGCGGTGCACCGGATGCGCCTGACGGCCGCCCGGAGGCTCCTCTGCCAGACGGGCACCGCCAGATTCGAGCCAGGGCTCCCAACCCAGGGTAGAAACGAACCGAGGACTCGTGGCCACTGGACCCCTGGGTGAGTCCGTTGCACGATGGGGGTGGAACTTCCCATGGCGAACAAGCAGAGGGGCCCACTCCCACCGGTGCTGTCCACCGAGGAGACCCGCGTCAAGCCTCCAGAGGAGGACGAAGACGAGTTGCCTCCGGACGAACCCTCGTGGGATCCGCAGAGGGACCAGACGCAGCTGCTCCCCAACACCGGTCCCGTCCCCCTGGGGGAGGGGATGGATGACGCGACGCCTCCCGTTCCCCGGAAGATCGCTCCCGTTCCCTTGGAGGATCCCGACCTTCAGGGGCCCGACGAGGCCACGCGCCAGATTCCCCGCAAGCCCGCGGCTCGCCCCGGCTTGCAGGACCCGGACGACTCCACGCGCCAGATTCCCCGCAAGACGGGCACCCGGCCGGCCCTGCAGGACCCGGACGACTCCACGCGCCAAGTCCCCCGCAAGACGGGTACCCGGCCGGCCCTGCAGGATGCGGGGGACGATGCGACCCGCGACATCCCTCGGAAGTCGGGCTCCGTGCCCTCGGTGACGCGAGCGGCACCTCTGGAAGAGGCTCCCCTGCCGTGGGAGGCCGAGGGGGATGACCTGTCCCGGCTGCCCACGCGGGCCCAGTCCCTGCCCCCGATGATCTCCGGGCCCGCACAGGCCCTGGTGTCCCCTCCGCACGGCCCTCCGGTCCTGGTGCCCATCAACACGGAGCCCCACTACCTCGCACAGGCGCCCAAGGTCCCCATCGTCACGCAGCCCAACTACGTGCCGCCGCCGCCGCCCGTGGTGATCCCCATTGTCACCGCGCCCCACCTCACCCCCTCCGC
>NZ_DASPHO010000848.1:0-3548 GCF_035629615.1 Hyalangium sp.
CCTACGTGCATCGCATCGGCCGCACGGGGCGCGCGGGAAAAGGGGGCCTCGCCATCTCCATCATCACTCCGCAAGACGAGCGCAAGGTCGAGACCCTCGAGCAGGCCACGGGCGTGAAGCTGGAGCGCCCGAGCGCGGAGACGTTGCCCCCGGTAGACGCCACGAGCGGGGTGCCGCTCGACACTCCCTGGGAGACGCTCCTTATCTCCGCCGGACGCAAGGACAAGATGAGGCCGGGAGATATCCTCGGAGCCCTGACGGGAGAGGCCGGCGGGCTCCGTGCGTCCGATGTCGGCAAGATCGAGATCCAGGATCGCTGGTCCTACGTGGCCGTCTCCAAGAGCATTGTGCGTGTGGCCCTCCAGCGGCTGCGCGATGGTCGGATAAAAGGGCGCAAGCACCACATCGACTGGGTGCGGTAGAGCAGCACCCTCCCGCCAGAGATTGGGAACATGAGTCCTCCCCTTCTGCGTGACTTCGTCCGCGGCTTCCGCGCCGTCATTCCTCTGTGGCTGGGACTCGTCCCCTTCTCCCTGGCCTACGCGGTGACAGCGCGCAGCGCGGGGCTTGGGGTGCTCGACACACAGCTCATGAGCGCGCTCGTCTTCGCGGGCGGTGCCCAGTTCAGCGCTGCGGGCCTCTTTGCGGCGGGAGCCTCGGGTGTGGAGATCGTCCTCACCACGCTCCTGCTCAATGTCCGCCACGTCCTCTACGGACTGTCGCTCTCACAGAGGCTCCCCCTGGCCCCGGCCGAGAAGCTGGTAGCCGCGCACTTCCTCACGGACGAGGCGTATGGGGTAGCGCTCGCCGATCCGCGGCCCTCCTTCGGCTACCTGCTGGGCGCAGAGCTGAGCGTCTTCGTGCCGTGGAACCTGTTCACGCTCGCGGGCTCGCTCATGGGGCAGGGGCTGCCGGATCCTGCACGGCTCGGGGTGGACTTCGTCTTCCCACTGGCCTTCCTCGTCCTGCTCGTACCGATGCTGCGCGGCGCGGTGGAAGCCGGCGTCGCCGTGCTGTCCGGCAGTCTGGCGTTCGGGCTCTCCCAGGTGCTGCCTGGAGGGGTTGCCCTCCTCATCGCGGGGGTGGTGGGCAGCCTCGTCGGAGCTCTCTGCACGACGGACCGCCCGAAGGATCAGAACCCGGCCGAGCCGGAGGCCACATGAGCGCGCTGCCCATCATCCTGGGGATGGCCGCCGTCACCTATGCAACGCGGATCGCAGGCCTGTGGCTGCGCGCGAGTGTGCCTCCGTTCTGGAAGCGCTTCCTGCGCTTCGTGCCGATCGCCGTCTTTGCCGCCCTGGTCGTTCCCGCGCTCCCTGGTGCTCGCGGAGAGGCGGGGGTGCGGATCCTCGCAGCAGCCCTGGCCGCGGGGGTGAGCTGGAGGTTTCGCAAGCTCTGGCTCGGCATTGCGGTCGGCATGGCGGCTTACTGGGGACTGCGCTGAAGCACTCCGGCCCCGAGCCAGCTGGCAGGCGGCGTCACGGGGCAGAGGGGCCCTGGAAGCCCTTCGCACGGAACGTCAGCACCAGCGTGTCCCGGTGGCCCAGCTCACCCATCGGCTGGATCGGCGTGCTCTCATGGATCACTCGCTCATCGTCGAGCAGTAGCGCCGACCACGGCTCGCTCAGCGTGAAGCGGATGCCGCGCGGGCCAGCAGCCTCGAACACGCGCGTCTCGCCGCCCTTGATGCCCTCGCGCCCGATGAGCAGGACGGCGACGAAGTCCACCCCGTCGCGGTGCGCTCCTTCAGGCGTCGGCCGGCCGATGCCATCCCTCGTGTCGATGCGAAACTGGTGCGCCTCGACGTACCACGGTTGCGGTCCCTTCAGCGCGGAGCAGCACGCGGCGAGGCCGCGGAGCAACTGCTGCCAGCACGGCTGCGCAACGATGGCCGGCGTCATCGGCTCGAACCAGCGCTCCACTCCACCGTGCAGCGCGTTGTATTCGACCGGCTGCCAGTGCGCGCGGGATGGCACCGGGATGACCGCCGCCCCCTCGACGACGAAGCACGAGTGCCGGCGCGAGCGATAGCGGCCGCCGTCGCGCAGGTACCCGTCGGGCGGCAGGCCGTCCCAGGTTGGGCGCATGGCATCGAGCTCAGCAGCCGGGGTGCCCACGAGCTCGCACAGGCCCTCTCGACTGAGGACGGCATAGCCGCGGTCCTGAAGGACGGCGACGACTTCGGAAGGCCGGGTGACGGGCGGTGAGAGGCTCATGGGCTCGGAAGCAACGTTAACGAAAATGGCCCAGACTCGGCGGCTCATTCGACGTGGCGACCGCTCGCACCGTCGGACGCCTACCTGGGGTTCCTGCCGCGCGCATCCTCCCCTGAGCCGTTACGCGTGACCGGCAGCATGCTGGGCACTGACGCCGGAGTCCGGGGGACGGGAGCACGGGAGCCGGACCGTGAAGCAGGTACCCACTCCAGGAGTACTCTGGACGTGGACGGTGCCGCCAAGCGCCGAGACGATCTCGTGCGCGATGTAGAGCCCGAGGCCCAGCCCGCCGTACTCGCGCGCGGACACAGCGCGCTCGAAGCGCTCGAAGATGTGTGGAAGCTTGTCTGGCGCAATGCCGATGCCGTGGTCCTTCACGGAGAGAAGCGCGGTGCCATGCTCGGAGGTGACAGAGATCTCAACGGGCTTGCGGCTGCCGAACTTGAGCGCGTTGGCGAGGAGGTTGGTGATGACCTGCTCGAGGCGGATCCTGTCCCAGCGGCCGATGACGAGCGGTTCGGTATGGATGAGGAGGGGTGAACAAGAGCGCGCGGACTCTTCACGGAAGTGCTCGACGACGTCGCGGGTGATGACGGCAAGATCGACTTCTTCGGTGGATGGTCTGGCGCTAGTCCAGCACGAGGACCATGCAGCAGTCGGCGAGGAAGGGAACAGCCAGGCGGGCGACGCGGCTCAGGGTCGTCTCGTAGTCGAGGGACTCGGCCACGGCCATCGAGGACTCGGCGAGGAAGCGGACAGCGCGCTCAGCCCGACGGCGCTCCTCGACTTCGACATGCAGCTTCTCGAAGAGGGGGCTGTTCTCCAGCCAGAGGCCTTCCACTGACGCCAGGCCTCGCGGAGGTCGAGCTCGAGAGCCTCCGCGCTCTGGTAGCGCTCCTCCGGCATCTTCGCGAGCAGCTTGAGGACGATGTCGGAGAGGGCTCTGGGAATGTCCAGCCCGCGCAACATCTCATGCTCGTGGCGAAGCACGGCGGTGGCATGAGCGGCCGAGGGCCCTGGCTGGACTGACTTGAGGATCCGGAGCCTGCCAGTGCTCTCCTCCTGGACGCGGAAGACGGCGTACTGGCGCCCCTGATGGATGGGGAGAAAGTCGTGATAGCCAGGAATCTGTAGCAAGCGACCCCTCCCTGGATGAAGCAGTTCGAGACCGCTCCCAAGATCACCATGGAGGCGACAGGGGCCCTTCAGAAGCTCCGGGAAGGAGGGCCACTGACCGCTCGATCGTGAGGCCTGAAGCCTGATAAAGCCAGGCGCGATGGCCACCACCAACCACCTCGAGGAACACCGAGTTGCGCTGACCGGTCACTGCTA
>NZ_DASPHO010000849.1:0-5791 GCF_035629615.1 Hyalangium sp.
TGATGACCGGAGAAGAGAACGAGTGGCGGATGTCGCCCGAGATCCTGGTGATGGCCGCTACCGCGCGCATCTACCTCATCGCCGCTCCGTCACTGGCGATCGCGAAGCTCAGTGCGCAGTGGTCGCGTGACTTCCTTCTCCGCCGGACGGTGGATGGCCGCCCGCTGGGCGAGTACGACCAGATCCAGCGCATGGTGGCCGAGTCATTGGCGGAGACCTTCGCCATCGAGAGTGCCGTGGCCTGGGCGCTGCTCGGATCCGAGCGCGTGGACACCCGGTACGAGCGGGTGGCAGCCAAGAACATCACGTCGTTGACCAGCTGGCGGATCATCGACCGGACCCTCTCTCTGCTGGGGGCGGAGGGGTTCGAGACGGGGCCGAGCAAGGCTCGTAGGGGCGTGCCGGGACTGCCGGTCGAGCGGTTCCTGCGAGACGCCCGGGGCCTGCGCGTCTCGGGGGGGGTGGACTTCCAGCTCGACTTCTGGGCGGCCCAGGGTGGGCTGCTCGCCTGTTACTACCCAGAGGATGGGCGAATGCCGGAGCTCGCAACGGCCCGTCCCGTCCCGGTGATGCCTGGGCTGGGGGTTCGCAACTCCGAGCACCTGGCGTATGTCGACAGTCACGTTGCCAGACTGGCACAGACCTGCATGGAGCTGGCGCGGCGGTACCCGGATCCCGAGGCGCTATACGCCCGGGAGGCTGTCGTGGTGGCGCTGGGGCAACTCAGCCGGGAGTTGTACACCATGGCGATCGTCCTCGCGCGCGCCGCGCACCTGGCGCGGCAGGGCCAGGCCGAGGCGGGAGATCTCGCTGACATCTATTGCAGTGCGGCGCGGCATCGCGTCGAGGACTCCTGGCGTAGCCTGTCGGCCGGCGCTGAGCCTGACTATGCCGGCGTGAGCCACCGGTGGCTGGCGCGCCGCGCCTACAACTCCCTGGAGCGGGACCTCCTCAGCAAGGTGCCGGACCTCGCCTGACCAGCGCTCCAGAGGAGCGACTCTCTTCGTCTGTGCCCAGTGTGGGTATCCGCTGCATTAACCCCGTCATGGGTTCCCTCCTGTCCACGTCGTTCAAGAGTGGATGGCCTCACGGAAATGTCATCGGAGCTCGGCTGCCGTCCACAAGGCTCAGACAACCTCTGCAAGAAAGCCTCAAAAAGTCCCCAAGCCTCAAGAACTGGGAGGCTCCTCCGGAGTACCCACGGATTCCTGCCGAGACTTCGCAGCCAGAGAAACGGGGTAGATGGCACGCAGGAGGATCCTATGGTGATACACCACGAGGTGGTATTCGCCCGCAATCGTGATGAAGACCTGACGTGGCGGTTCGGGCTGGAGCACGAGCCAGGCCTCCGCCTCCCCGCGCGTCTGGAAGGAAGCGGCTGGAGCCGGGAGCCCTCCCCGCGTCATTTCTTCCAGATAGAATTCGAGCGCCGGGTGACGCAGCAATCTCCTGTGGTTCCGCTCAGGAGAATACATGACGATGTAATACTCACCCGCGACCAGCACATATGCTTGATCGGGCGGGCGGGGATGAGCGTTGAGCCAGGCCTCCGCCTCCTTGCGTGTCTGGAAAGACGCGCTGACCAGCGGGGGAGCATTCGCATCAAGGCTCTCGCGGTAATCTTCGAAATCGGATGACTGGCCGGTGGATGCGATGAACCTGAGCGCATCGACCGCCATTCGCAGCTTCTCCTTCTCCTCTGCCGATGAAGCTTTTTCCCAGAGTTGACCCAACAACTCCTGCGCATCCAGAGAGAGCGTTGACATGCTTACCGAACTCCTCCCACTGCGTAGGGTGCGGATCCAGGTCCCGCTGTTGCCAAGAGCACCGCTGGCGCGAGGACGACGAGGCCGGCACCTGCGGAGACAACCACAAAGGTCACACCCGCGATCACGATGACACTTCCCACGAGAATGGATTTGCGGTTGCGTTTCAGCCAATCCATCGCACCATCCCAAGCAGAGAACTCATGAGGCTTGAGTTCTTGCAGTTCTTCACAGTCGTTGTATGGCTGTCTGCACCGTCCCTGGCAGTATTCCAGCTTCCCACCGAGCCTGCGCCCCGCGGTGATATGCCCATATCCACGAGGAAGCGGGCGGCTCATGCACTCTTCAATGCATTTAAGGTATTCCGCATGGCAGTCGCGAGGGCGAGCCGCAGCGTGGACGATGCGCCCATCCAGGCCTGCGGGAAGTGATGGAACCAGGTACCGCTCGAGATTGAATTCCTCGGCACGGTGCCAAGCGTAGGAGACCTGTCCATCAGAATGCTCCCTCATGACGAGCACGAAATGAGAGAGTTCCTGCCCCTCGGTGGGGATGGAGGAGTGGGCGGTACTGCAGGAAACAAGCACCACGCTCAGAAGCGCGGCGGTCAGCTTTCTCACGATCACTTCTCCACTATTACCGAGCAGGCGGGTTGATGGACGGCCGAGCGGTCTGGCTGATGGGCATCAGCAGAGCGCTCGGCGGGTAGCGCGCAAGATGATCCGTGAAGCGGACGCGGCACATGCCTTGAGCGTCGGAGCCAGCCAATCCTTCGAAGGCCTTGGCTGGCTCCGATTTCATTCACTTACTGGGAGGATTATTTCCTCGGCCACCGCCTGACGGGTTACCTGTTGTGCTCGGTGCGTTGGCTGGCCTGCCGCCACCGCCACCGCCTCCTCCCTTACTCCCACCGCCACCACCGCCTTTACCTCCGCCACCACCGCTACCACCGCCACCACCACCTTTGCCACCGCCACCACCACCTTTGCTACCGCCACCACCGCCTTTGCTCATCGCTGCCTCCTTGGGCTGGTTACTGCTGCTCCAACTTGCTGGTTACTGCTGCTCCAACTTGGCGGAAGCGCTCAAGCTAGACAACGAATCCTAACGTTGTGTTAAGCCGCCGACTCCGCCTCCTACTGCGGGCGCAGCCACAAAGTTCCAGTGTCCGTGCGGGCGGCCAAGGGCCCCACAGCGAGCGCCTCACCCACAGGCCCACCATGCCCCGAGATCCGCTGCGCCGTGGGTCATGCCGTCTGCACGACCACCGTTCGCTGAGCCATCAACACCTCTGCAGCACCGGGGACGTCGACCATCCTTCCCGCCCAGAGCGCATCCACGAACCGCTGTGACAGACAAGGCTCGAACTTGCTCAGCGTCGGGCCAGTGCTCGCCTTCGCAAGACCCGCCGTGGAGCGCTCGAGGTCTTCCTTTTGAAGTCCCGAAATCACCGAGGACGTCTCCACGATGCCCTGGGCCTCACGGGATCGAAGGGACAGATTCCCGCTGATCCACCGCCGACCAGTCGAGTTCTCGAGCGCGGCCGCGAGCACCCGGTTGATGGCTCCCCCTGCAAAGGTGTGCCACTGGAGTTCCTGCGGTCACTGCTCCAGCGCCCTCCGGTCCGGCTCCACCAGCCCGGTGTACCTATCCCTGAGTGCCGCGAGCTCACCCGCGGCCGCGCTCGAGAAGCTCACCGAAGGTGGCCCTTCTCGGAGCAGCCGCTTCATCTCCTGGCACAATGTCCACGACAGGTGCCGGGGGCTCCCATCCAGCTCGGCACGCGTCCGCTCTCCGCAGGCTCCACGTCACAGACGCCACGCGTCCAGTCAATGTGCCTGACCTGCCATGCACGCCCCCCAAGGCGGAAGGACACGGGACCCGAGTCATCTGCTGCCCCTCGCAAGAAGAAGCCCTGCACGAGCCCAACCTCGGCACCCGCATGCATCACGAGCAGGTTCTGCGGGGCGCTGAAGACTGCATAGAGCTCGAAGAAGTTCCGCGCGCCGTAGAGCCACTCCCCCCGCGCTCCGAGAAGCAGCCTTCCGTCCGCCTCCGTCAGGATGTCCGCGCCGAGCATCGTCTCGACGAGCTCCTGCACATCGGTCTCGGTCAGATCCCGGAAGGGTGTTGCTCGTGCAATCCACGACGAGACGAGGTGCCGGGAAATCCCCTTCTCCTGGAGCGTCAGCGCGAGAATCTGATGCGCGAGCACATGCGCTGCACGTCGGGTCGGCCGGACCGACTCGACCCACCCCTGTTCGAGCAGCCGCAGGAGCGCCCCAACTTGGAGAAGCGACTCCCCCGACTCGCAGAGAAATGTGCAATTCGACCGTGTTCCGGCACGCCGCCCCGTGCGTCCCATCCGCCGCAAGAGGCTCGCGACCGTCGCCGGCGCATCCACCTGGAGCACCTGGTCCAAGTCACCAACGTCGATGCCTAGCTCGAGCGTGGACGTGCACACGATGGCCGTGTTCTGCCCAGACGTGAATCGCTCCTCCGCGAGCTGGCGGTCCGCACGGCTCACCACGCTGTGGTGGACGAACACGTCCACACCGCGTCCCGCCACCGCGGAGGCCATGCGCTCGGCCTGGCTGCGGCTTTCCACGAAGACGAGGCTCTTTCGCCCCTGGCTCAGGCGAGCCACCGCCGCGGCGAGCTGCCCGGGCTCGGGGACAAAGTCGACCGCCAGGTCACGCTCTGACCTGGGTCGTGGCGGGTCCACCAACCGGAAGGGCCGCTGACTCGAGCCCTGAAGCCAGCTCCCAATCTCCTCAGGGTTGCCCACCGTGGCGGAGAGCCCCACCCGTTGCAGGTCTCTGCCGCAGAAACGCACGAGCCGCTCGAGGACGCTGAGCAGGTGTGCCCCACGGTCATCACCAGCGAAAGCGTGCACCTCGTCGATAACGACCATCGAAAGCGCGGCAAACAGGCGTGCGGCCTCCGCTCGCTGGTTCATCAGCATCACCTCGAGCGACTCCGGGGTGATACACAGGAGGTGGGCCTGCCGGCGCTGGAACGCGGCCTTGCGGCTCTGCGCCACGTCTCCGTGCCACTTGAAGACCTGGCGCCAGTGCTATTAGGCGAGCACGGCTGCGGCCCGACTCGTGCGCTTGTTGCCCGTCACTCCCGGAGAGCTCCCGGCTTGCGACACCGGCCTTGTCTATGCGCCGCGTGGCCAGGTGACCGTGCTCCGGTTCGAGCAGCCCTGTGACCCGAACAAGACGAAGATACTGGGCTGGGAAGGCCGGTTCGAGCCCCTGGCCTGCGTAGGCAAGAAGGTCATCCTGGAGCCGCTGAAGGACCTCGCCTCCGACGAAGGTGTCCACCTGCTCGTGACACTCGCCGACGAGACGGTGATCCCGTTCTTGCTGAGACCACCGCTTCGTGAGGATGGATGCAAGCGCGACGTGGTGGTAGGCGACGGGCGGCCCGTCCACGAGGCGCTCACGTACATCGAGAACCACGGCGAGCGGATGCACTACGCCGATGCCCGAAAGGCAGGACTGCCCATCGGCAGCGGCAACGTCGAGGCCACCTGCAAGTCCCTTATCGGCGTGCGCATGAAACGGCCGGGCAGCAGGTGGAAGGAGGACAGCGGCCAGCACGTCATCGACCTCCGCTCCCTCGTCCTCTCCGACTGCTGGGATGCCGCAATGGATCTCACCCTCGCTCCCCTGCGCGCTCAGGTACGACGGGCTGCGTGATCAGGACGGCGGCCACACCCCATCGGACCGAGACGATGCGCCTCAGCAAGGAGCTGGCCGAGATGCGCGAGCGTCAGGAGAAGATGGAGACGACCCTCCGCGGCGCCGCTCCCGGAGCCAGCGAGCAGCCGCCGACTCGCAGGAAGATGGGCAATGGGGCCACCGGGCTCACCAAGCCGAGCATGGGTGACGGGGCTCCGACCACGCCCAAGGCCAGCTCGAGCAGGACTGCGGCTCGTACGTCGCGCACCATGTGACTCGTGCCCGGGTGACGAGGGGGGAAGTCCTCCTCGTCACTGCGGGCCTTTCCTTTTGGCT
>NZ_DASPHO010000850.1:0-5678 GCF_035629615.1 Hyalangium sp.
AGCGCCTCGATGACCTTGCGCGCCGCCAGCAGCACCGCTGGGAACTTGGAGGCTGCCTTGTCCTCCCCCAGCTCCTCGGCCTCGACGTACGCCAGCATCAGCTCCAGCAGCTGCCCATGGTAAGGCAGCCGGCGAACCTCGGACGTCAGCCGCCCCTCGAGGGCCAGCTCCGCCTTGCTCTGGAGCCGCTCCATCCAGGCGCGTACTTCCCCCAGGCTCTCCTTCAGCGCGTCGCTCAGCAGGCCCTCCACCCGCTCGCGCAGCAGGGGGGAGCGCTCCATCTGCCGGGTGATGGCTCGGCGCAGCAGGGGGCTGGAGCCCAGCCCGAACGGATCACACACCTGCCAGTCCACCGACTTCTCGGAGTCCCTGGGCAGGTAGAAGTGCGTGCTCAGGAAGACGCGCAGGGGCCGCTCCTCAATGAGCGAGACGCGGTCGATGTCGACGGGGTTCGGCTCGAAAGCGCTGCTGTCCTCCTCGTCCGCATCCACCGAGCGATCCTGGTGGCGTAGGGCGCGCTGATGACGACGCGCCACCTCGATGATGTCCTGCGCATCAGGGATGGAGGCGGGGTTCACGTCCACCGGCAGGTGCATGTAGGCCGGGAGCGGTGGCTTCGGATCACCCGTCGAGCCCAGGATCAGCTCTGGAAAGCCTTTTTTGCCCGGGGTGGTACGCGCGTACTCCAGGTTCTCGACGAAGCGCGGCCAAAGCTCATGGCTCCACGGATCCTGAAAGACAAAGCCGGTGACCATCTTGCGTGACTGAAGTGTCTCCTCCTCCAGCACCTGCCGCCCCTCGGGGGTGATCTGCCCCTTGGAGTCGGTCCACTTGTGCTGCAACAGCTCGCTGGCGATGAAGGCCGCCAGATCCAGTTCCAGGCAGAGCGTGCGGCTCACTCTCTCGGCGGTCACCACCCCCGCCTGGCTCAGGCTCAGCACGGCCTTCTGAAGGACGTTGAGCTGCCGGTCGCGCACCTCGGGAGCTACCACGCGCCATGCCCAGGCGGGCCAGAGCAGGTAGCGGCGATCTCCCGCTTTGGGGTCCGGGCGAAGCCGGAACAAGAGGATGGGGTCATCACGTTGAAATAACGCGGCCATGGCTCCCCCCACATAGCTTGCGGAACTCCACCAACTCCGGAACCGCCGAGGAGGCCTCCTTGGCGGTCAGCATGCCCTCGTCGCCCACCGCAATGAGCAGGCGCTGCTGGCGGCTCATGGCCACGCACAGGCGGTTCTCCAGCATCAAATGCCCGTACTTGCGGCGCTGCGAGAGCTCGTCCGTGGCGCGCACGTCGTTGCTGCGCGTCATCGACAGCATCACCACATCGAACTCCTTGCCCTGGAAGGCATCCACGGTGCCCACCCGCAGCCGCTCCCGGTGGTCCTTCGTCCACCGCAGGGAGGAGGCGATGCGGTAGTTGCCGTCCTCGTCCTGCTCGGCCAAGCCCCGCTTCTCCAGTTCCTGGAAGATGAGCTGCACCTGCGCCGCGTAGAAGGCGATGATCCCAAAGCTCAGATCGTCCCGCGTCTTCGTCAGCCGCTGCACCTCGTCCGCGATCCACCGCGCCTCCGCCCGGCGGGACTTGCTGCGCCCGCTGATCTCCCGGCCCTGAGCCATCGGGATGTTCACCCACGCGGCCACCGCCTCGCCGTAGCCTTCCAGCCCATGCACGAACTCGGACGGCGGACGCTCAGAGCGGAACTGCTCGCCGTCTTTGTAGAAAGTCTTGCTAACAAAGTCCCCCAGCACCGGGTGCATGCGGAACTGCACGTCCAGCGTGACCGTGCGCGGAATGCCATCCTTGTCCTGGAGCTCCTTGAGGAAATCGAAGAGCTTCTGGAACAGGCTCTTCCGCAGCGTCTTCCGAGTCTCCAGAGAGGCCAGCTCGAGCTGGCTCTCCACGTCCGGCTCGAGGATGTGCGGCAGCTGTCGCTGGTCTCCCACGAGGATGACGCGGCGCTCGGCCCGGGACATGGGAATGAGCAGGTCCAACGGGTTGGCGCGGGCGGCCTCGTCGACGATGACGTTGCGGAACAGGACGCCCTCCCCCTTCGCCTGGCTCATCTCGTAGCCCACCGCCTGCTGGCACGTGGCCGCCAGCACCACCGTGTAGTTCATGACCGCGTCGCGCACGCCCCCCACGTCATGCTCCAGATCATCCAGGTAGTCGTGGAGCACTGCGTCCGGCCCCGCGGCAGACTGGCGGACCCTCTGGTAAAGCGCGTCCACGATGTCCGTGAGCAGCGCCTCCACATCCGCAAGGACGGCGGGCGCACCGGCGGGCAGCGCGTCGGGTGACAGCCGGTCCAGGAGCCGATCCCGCAGCTCCTTGAGCTGTGCCAGCAGGTCCGCCGTCGGCGGTGGCCCGTCCGGGTCCAACCCCGAGGCGTGCTCCAGCAGCTGTTGATCCTCGGCAGAGAGCAGCTGGAGCGGCTCGAGCCGGTTGAGCAGCTGGCGGGCGTTGCGTGGGCCATCATCCGAGAAGGGAATGGCCTCGGTGCGCAGGCGCCGCACAGCCTCCAGCGCCCGCGCCTCGTCCTCCTTCTGCCCGCTGGGGCTCGTCGGCCCGCGCTGCAGCTGCTGGAGCAGGCTCAGCAGCCGGTCTTGCAGCAGCAGCGGCAGGTGCTCTCGCGCCAGATTGGACACCTCGCGCAGCAGGGACACCGCCTCGCCCTCCTGGCGAGGCGCTCCCACATAGGCCGCGGCACGGTTACGCACCTGGCGGAGTACCTCGGATACGGGCCGCTCGGACATCTGGGCCAGCGCGGCGCGCACCTCATCGACGCGATCGCGGCGCCACTTCTCAAAGCCATCCATCGAATCGGCCTCGGACTGGCCCCGCCTGCGGCCCACCTTGATGGCGGGCAGGCCGAACACCCGCGTGCGGGAGGCGGCGTTCTCCACCGCGTCATGCTGGTAGCTCGTCAGCAGCGTCTGCCCAGAGATGATGTCCGTGTCGTCCAGCTCGGCCAGCCGCACCTGGAGCGCGGTGATGACCTTGGTCTTCCCGGTGCCGGGCGGGCCCTGGATGAGGGCGATGTCAGGGGTATTCAGCGCGACCTCCAGAGCCTTGCGCTGCCTCTCGGTGGGGTTGCCTCCGAAGATCTCGAGCACTGCGGGTGTCAGCACCTTCTCCTGGCGGCGTCGGCGCTCGGGCACGCTCTCCCCCTCGATCAGCAGACCCAGCTGCGGCATGGGGTTCTGGGCCGAAGCGATGAGCCGCTGAGCTTCCTCGCGCCGCTCCAAGCGTTTCTCATCCCCACTCTTGTCGATGGAGAGGACTCCCTTCTCAGGCGGCTTCACGCCCTCCTCGAAGCGAGGGCGGATATCGAGCACGCACTGGTAGGACTGGAGCCCCACGAAGGTCCCAGCGAAGACGCCCCCGCGCCGCTTACGTTGCCGGGGCTGCGCCTGCTCACCCTGGTCGGGGGGCACCTCCTTTATTGGCTCGGAGAAGTGCGCCACCTTGGCCTCCAGGTCCACCTCCTCGAGTTCCTGCAGCTGCCGCAGCTTCTCCTCGACGCCCTCCCCTTCCGGGAGGTGAAAGCGCCACAGGCCGTTCGGCTTCTGCTCGCACCGCGTGTAGCGCAGCGTGCCGAAGGCCTGTGCCCGTCGCTCGATGCTCTTGCGCTCCAGGGCGTTGTACTCTTTCCAGAGGTGGAGGTAGCTGTCCGCCCGCTCCACCAGCTGATCGAGCTGGGTGCGCGCCGTGCCGCGGAACTCGCCCGCCAGCGTCATGTCACAGATGCGCCAGCGCCCCTCCACCATCAGTACGGGCCGGCGCTCGTCGCTGCGCTCCGGCTGGCGCTGCTCGACCACCCGGATGATCCGCAGCCGATCGTCTGGCCCCCTCGCCACATCCACGTTGAGGCCCTGGCCATACAACCGGAAGGCTCCCGGGAGCTCCGCCTGAGGCTGCGGGCCTCCAGAGAGGAACACCCTCTCCGAGCCCGGCCCGCGAGTGGCCAGCAGCACCCTCTCGGCCAGCCAGGACACCACGCTCTGCACGGAGGCTAGCTGCGGGCGCTTCTTCTGGAGGTCCTGCAGCAGCTTGTCGTCCACGCCCAAGTCCATGTCGCCAGGCCAGGAGTAGGCCTGAGGGAACTCGTGGACCTGGAGCATGAGCCGCTGTGTGTCGCCCAGCTTCGGCAGCACATTGGCCACCCAGCACAAGCGCGGGAGGTTGCGCTCCGCGAGCTTGGCCAGCAGGCCTTCGCTCCGGGAGTCCGTCCCCTCGACGCTCCAGGCTTGGTCCCCCACCTGCAGCAGCGCCGGGTCCAGGCCCTCGGGGAACTGGAGCCGCGCCTCGGCCAGGCGGGCCACCGGCTTGCCGAAGTCCCGGGCTCCCACGGCTCTTACCTCGAGGGTGGTCTTCTCTCCGCAGGGGATCTCGTGGATCTTCATGTGCCCTCCTGACGAAGCTCGAAGGTGACGATGCGGTGGAGCTTCTCCAGGCTGCCCAGGTGCAGCCGCCACGTGCCCCGGCCTGGATCAATCGGCACGTTCATGGCCTGAGGGCCCACCCGCAGGTTGCGGCTGCCGCTCATCGAGACGAGCGTGTACACCACACCATCCAGGCTCTGGAGCCACAAGCGGCCACCCTCGAGCCGCACCTCGATCCTCGGGGTGTGGGAGCCCCGCCCCATCTGGCCTTTCAACAACCGATCGCTGATGAGCAGCGGGGACTGCTCCGTGAGCACGGCTTGAGTGAGCCGCGTGCGCTTGGGGTCCGGCCCCCGCACCAGCGCCAGGCGCGTCACCCCTTCGGGACGAGGGGCGCTGCAGCGGGGGCACTCTGCCTCCTCCACCGGGTACCCCGCCTGACAGCTCTCGCAGGAGACCACCGCCGGGTCCGAGAGGAAGAAGCTCGCCAGCACGCAGCGCGGCTTGGCCACCCCGCACCAGGGACAGTCTGGGGAGTTCACATAATAGGTACTGGTACACCCCGGGCACGCGAGCGTGGCGTCCGCGGCGGCATGCAGGCGCTCGGCCCACAGCGAGAGCCCGGGGCGCGCTGTGCGATCGCTCAGCCCTTTGCCGAAGGCGAGTTGACAGAGCTCTCTCAGCCGGTTGGACAGGACAAACTCCCGGGGCAAGCCTACGCTGGAGCGGTTGCGCTCATCCTCGGGATGATCGATCCAGGGCAACTCGCCCCGCAGCGCCTTCTCCTCTTGCTCCGGATCACCCTGCGTGACGGCGTCGCCCAGCAGCGGGTGCACCTGAGCTAGCGTCTGGAAGGCGATGACTCCAAAAGCGTGCGCATCCGTGAGGGTGTCCACGCCCCGCCACCCGGTCATCAGCTCCGGAGCACCGTAGCCTGGCGTGTAGATGCCAGGGCCGCCGGTGGACGACTGGTAGGAAAGGTTGTCGGCATCGATAAGGCGCACCTCATAGCCAGTGACACCGGCCGAGACGAAAAGGTTGTGGGGCGACGGGTCGGCGTACACCAGGCCCTTGCCATGGAGCTGCGCCAGCAGATCCGCCGCCCGTGCCAGCAGCCGCAGCCGGCGCCGCAGCCCGCCTCCGGCGATGTACCAGGGCACCAGGGACTTCTCGCCTCGAGGCAGGTGCGCCAGCACCTTGAGCGGCACCATGCCCGTCAGCAGCTCCATGATGTAGCCCAGGTAGGGCTCTCGCAGCATCTCCAGCGGCTGGGCGATCTCCAGGTCCCCCAG
>NZ_DASPHO010000851.1:0-21620 GCF_035629615.1 Hyalangium sp.
AGCCAAAAGGAAAGGCCCGCAGTGACGAGGAGGACTTCCCCCCTCGTCACCCGGGCACGAGTCACATGGTGCGCGACGTACGAGCCGAGGCCCTGCTCGAGCCGGTCTTGGCGGTGGGAGGAACCGTGTCACCCATGCTCGGTTTGGTGAGCCCGGTGGCCCCATTGCCCATCTTCCTGCGAGTCGGCGGCTGCTCGCTGGCTCCGGGAGCGGCGCCGCGGAGGCTCGCCTCCATCTTCTCCTGGCGCTCGCGCATCTCGGCCAGATCCTTGCTGAGGCGCATCGTCTCGGTCCGATGCGTATCGATCTGTCCCTGGAGGCCCTTGCGCAGATCGGCCACCTCGGTCTTCACCTCCTTGGTCAGCGAGCGCATCTCGCTCAGCGTGGCGGCGTTGGCCTGGGTGAGCTTCTCCAGCAGCTCCGAGTGCTTCCGGTCGAGCTCGGCCAGCGTCATCTGGCCCTGGAGCTGCCGCACTTCCTGCGCCTTCTGGCGCATGGACTCCTGCGTCTCCGACGGCTCGTCGTCGCCGACCAGCCAGCGACCGATGGTCTTGCGGCTGGCGTAGCCGAGAGTGCCAGCTGCCATGGTGGCGGCGATCTTGCCGAGGTTGTTGGTGATGATGGGGAGGAAGGGCATGCAGGGACTCCTGGAAATGCCCAGGAGGAATTCCCGGGCTCATGTGCTGATACCCACCGGGAGCCCTCGATTTCGGATGCTGCGTCAGGGAGCGGGCGGGTCCCTCTGGCAGGGTCTGAGCATCCGCTCGACGTGCGCGTCGAAGCAGCCCAGGATGATGTCCGTCCGTTCCTTCTTGCTGCCCACGAGGAACCGTATGTGCAGCAGCAGGCTCTCCTTCGTCAGGTGGGTCTTTACCGTGTAAAGACGCAGCCGGAAGGGTCGGGCCATCTTCCCGGTCACCTCGTGGTTTCGGGCCATGGACTCGCTCAGGGTCAAGCAGAGGGTCTTGGCCTCTTCAAGAGTGATTGGCCGGAACAGGCGGCAACTCCGGACGGTGGTGATGATCTTCTTCACGTGTCCTCCATGCGGCGTGCGACGGAGGGCGTGGAGCCCACGTGGCGCGCGTAGTGCGCGCCAGCGAGGGCGCAGGGGTTGAGTGGGATGGAAGGCTTCGCGGTGGAGCGACGCTGAGGCGAGCCCGAGAGGCGGCGTCTGCTCGTTCACCGTCGCAGTCAACCGAGCGTCACGGAGGAGTTCCTCCAAGGGCTTATACCCGGGAGGAGGGACTGGATCGTGGGAGGGGCCCGGGCGACGCTGGTTCCGCCGAGCACGCCAGCACTTGCTGCCTACCTGAAGCAGCGGGATGTCACCCCTGGAGCCGTCGACCTCGCCGACCGCGAAGATGTCGTTCGCGTGCGCCGGGATCAGGCGGACGAGATGAATCGCTGCGCAGGGAGAAGCCGATCATCGCCACGCGGCGAGCGGTAGGATTGTAAATGCTCGCCCTGCCCCGTGGTGATGGGGCAGCCACTGCCCATGAGCTGCCACACGGACAACCCTGTTCCCCTCGCAGTGGGAGCAGGGCGCGCAGGACGCTGACGCAGCGTCCGCCTTGCGTCCTCGTCCGGCTCGGCAGGCTGCTCCCTCTCCTCCTCTCACACGAGCACGGCGATCATTTACTTTTTCTGTTCGGCGGCGCGTGTGCGTTTCGCATCATCAACCACCCCCTGGTGATAGAGGCAGATGTCGTTAAGACCATCTGGCTTGGTGGCATTCTTGTAGAAGCGCTCGGGCGACGCCCAGTGGCCTTTGCCGTAGGTGCACCATTTTTCACCGCTTTCGTTACGCTTGGCTGACATGCGTCTTCTCCCCGTGGTGACGCCCCCGTTGAGCGGGGGCGCGGACAAATTCTGCATATTTCCGGTCACTCAGCTCAGCTGATGTTCCGTAACAGGGCGCGGAGGACGCTGACTCAGCGTCCCCCTTGCGTCCTCTACCGGTTCGGCAGGCCACCCCCTCTCCTCTTCTCTGACGGGGCACGGCGATCAGTTGCGTAGGATCAGGTCGTGGTCGCGGGCAAGGTCGAGCAGCAGTCTCCTCGAAGGCCGGGTGCTCCACCGCCCGGCCCCACTCGGCCAACTTCTCCTCATCGACGGGCGGCAACGCCTTACTCGGCCGCTCGCGCCGGTCGAAACAGGAGGGTTTCCGGGTCTGTTTCGTAATGACCCCAGCCCGCCTTCTCGGCCTCCGCCATCAGCACGCGAGCGATCTTGAGGGAAGGCAATCGAGCCTGCCCACGTGCGCCTTGAAGACTGCCGTCGGGTCTGCGCCAGATGAACCGGTATCCTTCCTCCTTTTTGCCATCGGTGTAGACGTAGCGGCAGCGCTGAAAACACAGGGTCCACTCGTGGTTCTCCGGCTGCGCCTGCACCTCATCCAGCACCGTCACCCGCCCGTTTACGCCGACGGCTCTACCTTCCTCACTCATCGTCCACTCCATAGTCAGGTATCGGCATGCGATACGCCCATATGCGCATCACATGAGCTACTCATGTGTAGCTGATCAGTAGCTGATCAGCAAGAGCCGGTGATGGGGTAGTTGAGGGCGGCGCGTGTTGGGTAATTTGTTGGGTAATTCCCCCGCCACCGGCAACCAGAACGGGCCAAAAGAGGCCGAATTACACAGTAGTTCCGGCTACTTACGGTAGTGGCACGAGCGGGTCCCACTCATTCGTAATCAGTAGATCCTCGGTTCGACCTGGGGTGGCGCACCTCATCCCTGTTGAAGCAGGGCCCCGATGTCCGAGGGCCGGAAGCGGATTGCGTTGGATACTCGCAGGTGGGGCAGCCTGCCCTCCGAGCAAAGCTTGTAGACGGTGGCGCGTGAGACGCCGAGGTAGCGGGCGACCTCCTCTACCGTAAGCAACCTGGCCCCGTGGGGACCCTCAAGGCGGGGTGGAACCTCGGACCCGTTGGGCTCGCCAACTGGTAGCGCCCGGGTAGCGGAATTGGTACAAACCGGTGCGAAACCGTGGACGAGCGGTTCCCTGGTTGCTCCTGGAGAACTGAATGATTCCAATGGGTTAGAGAGGATGAAAGCCCCCCTGGAGCCCCCCTCCGACGCCCCCGGGCGCTGTTCGGGACCAAGGGGTCGCAGGTTCAAATCCTGTCTCCCCGACCATCCGAAAGCCCTGGAGTTTCGCGGACTTACAGCGAGGCTCCGGGGCTTTTTCTTTTCCCCTGTTGACCTCCAGCAGCAAACAAGCAGCAAGCGGAGAGGACTCGGCTCCAGCAGCATGCGGGGCCGGTGGAGCCTCCGTTCCCAGGGCTGGAAGTGGCGGTCCTGGCCTCAGTCAAGAAGCAGCGAGGGCGCGCTCCGGCGCGCGCATGCAGGAAAGCGACGTGGCCTCGCGGAGCTGCTCCTCGACCCAGCCGTCAAATTTCATCGGATCTCGGCTGCCGTCCACAAGGGATGCCGGGCAGCTTCACCCTCCCATGGTGGGATGCGAAGAGGACCTGGGGCGTCATCGTCTCTGGGGCGACCATCCCGTAGGCTGGATCCCTCCTCGAACTGGAGGGCGCCCCATGGCAACGCGTCTGACCGCTGCGGTCCTGCTCTTGGCCCTGCTCAATGCGTGCGCCACCCAGCGTGTGGTGCGCCTCGACATGGGGCAGGGGGAGCCCCTGGAGTACAGGCCGCCCACCTCGACCCAGCCCGTGAAGGTGGATGCGGAAGCGTTCGAGGAAGCGCTGACGCAGTTGGTGTTGAATGCGCCCCTCACCCTCCGCCCACCTCGGCAAGACTGGCTGGTGCGCGCCTCCTACCCCAGCGACGACCCGGATACACGCTGGCAGCGCCTGATGAGCAAGAGCTTCGGTGGCCTCTGCGAGCCGGGCCAGCGCAGGGACAACTGCCTCTCCCTGCTCGATGACGTGATGGGCCTGAGCGAGTGGGACAAACTGGGGGTGGCCTTGGGCCTGTCGATCGATCCCCTCAAGGAGAGCATCGCCAAGGCAGTGGAGAACACCCTGGCCCCCCAGCTCTTCTACACCGTGATCGCCACGGGCCTCATCACCTGGGCCGTCCTGGCGGCCAACCCCGAGCCCGTTTTCACCAAGGCGGCGGCCATCGTCTCAGCTCTGCTGCTGATCTACCTGGGAGTGGAGACGTTCCTGGAGGTGGTGGACGCGAGCCGGGAGCTGAAGTGGGCCAGCGACCGGGCAACCACTTGGGAGGAGTTGGAATACGCCAGCAAGCGCTGCGCGAACCGGGTGGGACCGGAAGTTGCCCGCGTCTTCGTCCTCGCGGTGACGGTGGTGGTGAGCCATGGAATGACCGGGGGCGCAGCGCTGCTGTCCTCGCGGCTGTCGATGCTCCCCAGCTTCTCGGAGGCAGCGGCGGCGGGGGCCGCACGGTTCGGCATCAACCTGGCGAACGTGGGACAGGTGAGCGCGGTGGCCGTTGTAGGAAGCACCATCGTCATTTCCCTGCCTGCTACGGCAGTTGCCATGGGGGCTATGGGCTCAGGCAGCAACCCTTCGGTCAAAGCCCCGCACATTGATGTACCCAAGCACAACCTCAGCCGACTCGCCCCGACATGGGCGGAGCAGCGACAGATTCTCATTGACGCGGTTCGCCAACTCGATGGGAAGGTCAGCGCTGTTGCCACCCATCCCAACGGGGCCATCTTCGAGGGCACCATTCAGGTCAAGGATACGTTGGGGAATCTGGTTGACTTGACCATTCGCTGGTTCAAGTACGCGGATGGACGCATCACGATCAACACGGCCTTTGTTCCACCGTGAGGCCATGCTCTCCTGACGTACTTGGACAGAAGGGACCCCATGAGTCAGCTTGAACATCTGGCAAAGCGAGTGCTGGAGACAGGCGGATCGGAGGTGGAGCGGGCTCTCCGCGAGGAACTCCGTCGCGTTTCCGAGCCTGAGGAACTCCGGAAACTTGCGGAGGGCTTCTACGCGGAGCCCGAAGTGTCAGTACCCACGTTCGAAAGGCTCCTTGAGCTGACTCCTGAGGACCTTGTTGTGCGCGTGGAACTTGGCTTCGTCTACTTCCTCATGGGCGAGGACGGAGAGGCGAACCGCCAGCTTGAGAAGGCTCGGGCGCTGGACCCGGAGCATGTACAAGTTCTCTCTCTCGAAGCGGCCCTCGCGCGTGACTCGGCAAAGAAGATCCGACTCTACCGGCGCATCCTCCAGAAGGATCCTCAGCATGAGGTTGCTCGCAGCAAACTCCATGAGCTAGGAGCGCTGCCCAGCGGAAATGGAACCATTCCTTGAGGTTCCCATCGACAGGCATCGTCTCCGAGGAGATCGCGAAGGCCGTGGAGGACATAGGGACCACGGGGACGAAGTTCAAGGAGGTGTAGTAGCTCGGCGCGGCATCCAACTGCGGCACGAGGGATGCGTCGCAGAACTCAAGAAGCTGGCCCAGGATCTCCACTGAGGGGACCTACGCTGCCCGAGAAGGCGGGCTGCAATTCCTATCGGTTTCTGGTCCTCTCTGCGAGACCATGAACGCGCCTTTCGGTCCCATCTTCCTCAAGGACCCCGATGCTGGTCTCAAGCCGTTCGCCACGTCGCAAGGCCGGCTGGATGCCGCCCGGCATTGGCTTGCGAGAGCCGGGAGAACCATTCGGCGAGCGAGCTGTTGCCGGAGGCCGAGGCGGCTGTTGAGGCGCTCGCTCGCGGTGCCGATAGAGACGCTCGACGATAACGGGCGCTAGTATCCCATCGATGCTCTCCCTGTACGCTGCGCCCTGGTGGTGGCTGGCCCTGGTGCTCCTGGTGCCCGTGGGGCTCGCGGCGCGGCGAAAGCCCAAGCGCGAGCGGGAGCCGCCCCAGAGGCCACCACCCCCGCGCTCCGCCTGGCGCTTCCCGCTCCTCGCGATGGGGCTGCTCGTCGCCACGGTGGGGGTGGTCAGCGCCCTGCGTGGGGGCTCATCGCGCGAGGCGAGAAGTCCTTGGGGGGCCGCCCCGGGCGCTCCTGTCTCCGGCACGAACCCCGAAGAGCTTGCGAGCGCCATGGCGGAGCAGTGGAAGGCCATGGCCTCCACCGTCTGCCCTCGCTTCGCAGCGCTCCAGCGAGGGGACGCCGGGAGCCCGAGCGCTCGAGCGTGGGAGCTGGCAAACGTGGAGTGCCTCGGGCAGATCTGTGAGCACCCCGAGCAGCTCGAAGCGCGGAGCCCCGGGGCCGGCAGCAGGCTCCAGCCCATCTGTCAGGGGCTGTTCTCCGTGATGAGGAAGCGGTGGGAGCTGACAGTCTCGGCGGACTCCGTCCGCCTGGCGTGTCCTACGGCCATGGTGAAGTGGTCTGGCCAACCCTGGAGCCCCGGCAACCACCTGAGCTTCTACCAGGAGATGCGCGGGTGCATGGAGCGCGGCTGCGCGGAGGCAGAGACCCGCTCGGAGGCGGAGCTGTACTGCGAGGGCGCCGCGGATCTGGCCGAGAGCCTGGGAGATGCCCCGGCCGCGGCGCGATGGAGACAGCAGATCCAAGCGGCCCCGGTGCTACAAGAGCAGGGGGAGGGGCAGAGCCCCAGCCGGAGCGTGCGCATCATGGCCCGGCGCTGGCGCGAGGCCTGTCAGCAGGGGAGCCAGAAGTACTGCGAGGCCGTGGCCGGCTTCTGTCAAACAGAGCACGAGCCTTCGGACGTGTGTCCCCACCCAGGCAAGGCCTCCACGCCAGAGCCTCGCCTCCAGTAGGAGTGGGGACGATCTTGAAAGAGCGCGGCGTTTCGATCGCGGGCGCGCTTCTGCGACCGACTCCACCGTAGGAGGACGGCATGAATCAACGGGAACGGTGGCCCGCGCGAAGGAGAACCTCGCTCCCGCTCAGCTCGCGCGCGCTGGGGGGGAGCGCCGGTGCAGCGTCATCCGCACGGCTCCCTCGGGCTTGAGGGAGATCTGCGGGTGCGGCACCACGCGCTGATCCACCACCAGATCCAGCCGGTAGCGCTGAACCACCATCGCCAGCACCAGCTGCGCCTCCATCAGCGACATCCGGTTGCCGATGCACAGGTGTGGGCCCGTCCCGAAGGGGAAGTACACATGCCGGTGCCGCGCCTCCACCTGCTGCGGCTGGAAGCGATCGGGATCGAACCCCAGCGGGTTCTCCCAATAGCGCGGGTGGCGGTGCACCACGTAGGGGCACAGCAGCACCGCCGCCCCCGCGGGGATGCGGTAGCCGCTCAGCACGTCGTCCTGGAGAGCAGTCCGTGACAGCAGCCAGGCCGGTGGGTACAGCCGCAGCGTCTCCTCGACGACCTGGTGCACGTAGCGCAGCTTCTCCAGGTCCTCGTAGGTAGGCACGCGGCCCTGGAGGACTTCATCCACCTCGGCCTGGACTTTGCGGGCCACGTCCGTGTGCAGCGACAGCAGGTACCAGGCCCACGTCAGCGCCACGGACGTCGTCTCATGCCCCGCAAGGTAGATGGTGACCAGCTCGTCCCGGAGCTGGCGCTGGGTCATCCCCTTCCCATCCGTCTCGTCGGTGGCCGCCAGCAGCATGGAGAGCAGATCCCCTTTGTCCTCTCCACTGCGGCGGCGCTCGTCGATGAGACCGTGGACGATGCGGTCAATGGTCCGCACCGCCCGCTGGAAGCGGCGGTTCTGCGGCGTCGGGATGGCATCCGGAAACACCACCAGGGACCAGAAGCGCTGCTCAGCCGTCGCCTGTCCCACGGTCACCGCCTGGCCCACCGCGTCCACCGTTGCCTCGTCCAGGCCCGCGGAGAACATCGTCCGGGTGATGATGGTCTGGGTGATGCGCATCATCTCCGCCAGCATGTCCAGCGGCTCGGCCCGCTGCTCCGCCTTCTCCCAGCGCTCCAGCATCCGCTGGATGGACTCCACCATCATCCCCGTGAAGGAGATGACACGCTGCTTGTGGAAGGCCGGCTGCATCATCCGCCGCTGGCGCTGCCAGAAGTCCCCATCACTGGTGATGAGCCCCTCGCCCAGCAGCGGCTTCATCTTGTCGTACAGCTCGCTGCGCTTGTAGCTGCGGTAGTTCGTCACCAGCACCTGGCGCACATCATCCGGGTGGCTGATGAGGTAGGCCTCGCTCCGGCCAAAGGGCAGCCGCACCACGTCCCCATACTGGTGGGCCATGTGCACCAGGAAGCCGAGCGGCTCGCGCGCGAGCTTCGGCAGCACGCCCAGAAAGGGCAGGCCCCAGGGGCCGGGCGCAAGCGCGGGATGAGGAGAGGGGGTGTTCTGAGTCATGGAGGAGCCGCTCCGAGGTACTCGTGGAAGTGAGAGAGCATGTCTCGCAGCGCCTGGCGGTAGGCCTCCACCTGGGCCGCGGTACCCTTGATGCCGATGGCCCCCGCCCTGCCGCTGCCTTCCGCGTCGCGGGTGAAGCGTCCGAAGGCCAGGAAGCCGTCCGGGTTGGCGTCCCCCAGCGGGGGGAGGAACACCTCCGCGTTCCGGAGCAGGGTGATGCCCACGGTGCCAAAGCCCTCGGCCATGGCGGCTGAGGCCAGCCTTCGCTGCGCCTCATAGAGGAAGGGCGGCGCCACGGCGAACAGCTGCATGGCGGACGTGGCCGCGCTCCGGCGCTCCTGGGTGGCTCGCAGCCGCGCCTCGAAAGCGCGCAGGAAGGACACGAGCCCCTCGCGCCTGTCCTGGCGGAAGTACATGGCTGGGCGGATGACGAGCGTCCCCAGGGTCCGCTCCGCCTGCGGGGTGGCGGGCACATCCACCGGCATGACGAACTTGCGATCGGCGAAGGCCGGCTGGCATGCCAGTCCCCACAGGAGCAGGCCGCTCAAGGAGACGGGGCCCTCGAGCGGATATGCCAGCTCCCGGCTCAGCTGCTCCCGGGCCGACAGCAGCGGGCTGAAGTCGAGGAAGTCCAACGTGCACACCTGCTCGCGGCCATTCCGGCGCCCACAGAGCTGGGGTGGCAGCGAGGCGGGAGGCGCGGGAGCGAGAGGCAGGGCCCGGCTTCCCCAGGCGGCTCTCAGCGCATCCAGCACCTCCTGCATGGGCGCTCCGTCCACCGGGGAGTGGTGGATCTGCCACCAGAGATCCACCGCGCTGGCCTCCGGCAGCAGGCGGGCGTGGAGGCAGAGCAGGCCATGCCCCGGGTGCTTTCGGTGGAGCAAGGGGGGCGGCGTGTGGCGCTCTCCGGCCGTGGCGCCCGCGGGGAGCTGCTCCACGACGAGGAAGGTGCCGCGCAGCACGCGCTCCGTGAAGCGCAGCGCCTCCGCGCGTGAGCTCCCGGAAGACCAGGAGCGCTCCTGCACCTGGCGGCGCAGCATCCGCTCCAGCCTCAGCGGCCGGTCCACATCCTCCAGGTGCCGAGTGGCCTCGTAGGCCTCCACGAGCTGCTGACACAGCCAGCCTCGGGCCTCGGCATCCAGGGCTCCGAGCGCGGGCGCGTGCTCGTCCAGCAGGGGTTGAAGGTGCTTCAGACTCCCGGATCCATCGAAGTGCGCCAGGGTGATGTCCGCCTCCAGGCAAGGCAGGCGTCGGGCCGCGAAGCGTTCCCATTGCAGGCACCAGCGGCACACGGGCTGCTCCCGCAGGAAGGCCTGGAGTCGCCGCGCCAGGTGGAGGGAGGACTCCTCAGTGGTGGCAGAGGGCTCGGCCGAGAGCCCGAGTGACGCGAGGACGAACTTGGACGCCTCGGTGCGGAAATAGGTCTGAACGCTCTTGCGCCAACCCTCCTCACGGGCTCTCCACCCCAGCCGGGACAGGCCCTCCAACAGCTTGAGCGTGATCAGAGAGCTCACCACGGGAGGGCTCCATCGATCGACGAGCTCCGAAGCCTGGAGCGGGGCGGGCAGCGGGCGCTGGCTCATGCGAAACGGACCTCCTGGGCCTCCAGCCACGGTACGCCAGCCGCGTCCAGGACGAACCAGGAGTTCTCCAGGGGAGTGTGAAGCACGGCCTCACAGGGCCCCTGTCCAGCACCGCGCTTCAGGCAGCCAATCGACAAGCGGGTGGGGGAGCTCCCCTCGGTGCGGCCTCTCTCCAGCGCAGCGCGCAGCAGGGCCTCCAGGTGGGCGGTGGGTAGCAACGGCTGGGGCAGAAGGGGCGTGGACCACAGGGTGCTCGGCAGACACGGCCGCACCCGCCCGAGCACTCCGCCGCCGGCCAGGGAGGACCAGCGCCCCGCCTCCAGCCGCTCGCAGCTCCAGCGCAGGCCTGTGCTGCCTCGCGGAGCGGGGCGTGAGCCCGACTCAGGGGCCCATGTCCTCGGCGGCTCGGGGGGCGCGGGAGTCCGCTCATACACCAGGCGGAGCGTGGCCACGGGCTCCGAGTCCGTGCCTCGCCGCACCTGGATGTCCAGCACCCATGCGGAGCCCTCCCAGCGGCCGGTGGCCTCCTTCTCCAGCACGAGCTCTCCCCCAGGAGCCGCCAGGGCGCCGAGCCGCACGCTCAACCCACGCACCTCGCGCAGGAAGAGATCCGGCCAGGCCTCGGGTGTCACCCACTCGCCCAGGGTGCACATGTACTCGAGCAGCAGGCTGACGGGGAGGGCCGGCTCGCCACCTGCGGAGAACTCCCAGAGCAGCGGAGCACTCGGGGCACGCAGCCGGTTGCGCGCGCGCACGGAGCGGAAGCGCCGGAAGGACACGAGCTCACCCAGCAGCGTGTACAGCGAGGCGAGGCGTGCGAAGGAGGGGAAGTCCGAGGTGAGCCAGTAGCGCCCCAGCTCTCCGGGGACAAGCGCCTGGCCGGTGTGGCCGGGGAAGCCCACCTCACCCGAGCCCCCCGCGAGCAGCTCCCGCTGCCAGCGGTAGAGGCCCTCCTCCACGTTCATCGCCGCCATGTAGCGCGTGGCGGCCTTGAAGTTGGCAATGAGTCCCAGGTTGTCCCACGTCACCCAGCACAGCGTCTTCAGCGGGAAGCGCACCTGAGGAGCGGCCCACAGGCCCAGCCGCGCCAGGCCCTCGTTGCCAGCCCCATAGTCCGTCTGCCCCGCCATGCCTCCCATGCGGCCCGTCATCGAGCCCACGCTGCAGAAGAAGGCCAGCGGCCGCCCGCGCACCGCCTGGAGCAGGTGGAGGAAGCCCTTCACCTTCACGCGCACCGTGGAGACGAAGTCCTCGGGCCTCTTCGCCGTCAGGCGGATGGGAGCGTCCGTGCCCGCGTTGTGGATGACGCCGCGCAGCCCCGGGCCGAAGCGCGACAGGAGCTGCTCCACCTGGGCCAGCGAGTTGAAGTCACAGGCCTCGTAGCTCAGCGCCAGCCCCTCTGCCTGGGCCTGCTGGAGGTTGTGGTACAGCTCGCGCTCGCGCCCGAGCGCCTCCAGCCGCTGCTTGACGCGGCCCACTGTCTCACCCGGTGGCACCTGCCGCAGCTGCTCGCGGCTCCAGGCACGGAAGGCCGCGTCGTCCATGAGCAGCCACGGCTCTTCCGGGCGGGGCAGCGGCTTGCGCCCGGTGACGACGACGCGGCAGCCGAAGTTGCGGCACAGCGCCCGCGCCAGCGCCAGGCCGATGCCGCGCCCGCCTCCCGAGATGAGCACCGTGTCCCGCGAGGTGAGCTCCAGCACCGGCTCACCCACGGCCTGCTCCTCGCCCAGCAACGTGTAGCGCCGTCCCTCGCGGTGCCCCACCTCGATCATGTCCCACACGTACAGCTCGCGCGCGATGAGCTCTCCCAGCCGCTCCAACTCCACGGGGGCCACATCCAGCACCTTGATGTTGCAGTTGGGCAGCTCGCGCGGGAGCCCCTTGGCGAAGCCGGCCCAGATGCCGCCCAGCGGCTGGGGGGCCTGCCCCTCATAGCCCATGGCACCGCCGAGCATCGTCACCGGCATATAGAAGAGGCGCTGCGCATCCTCCTCCTCGATCCACTCCGTGTAGCAGGCCTGGATCACCTCCACGGACTGGCGCAGCGGTGCCTCCCATGCGTCCGGCGCGTCAGAGGAAAAGGGCTCCTGGAGGGTGAGGTCCACCACTCCATCCAGGGGTCCGCTGCGAGCTCGCAGGCTGGCACCGCTCTCACCGGCCGCCAGCCGGTACACCTGGGCGCCTCGTGCCTCCAGGGCCGCGGTGACTCTGGCAGCCACCTCCTCCCGGCCCCCCACCAGCGCCACCCGGCGGCCCGCCAGCCGCGAGCGGGGGGGGCTCCGCCAGAGGGGGCAGCTCCACCGGGCGCCACACGACGCGGCGCACGGGTTGGACCGAGCCGTCCTGGGGGTACTGGATGACAGGGACAGGAAGGCTCACCACCCACCTCCCGAGGGGGCCGCGGCTGGCAGCACCGCGGGGACGCTCCCCGAGCGCCGCAGCCGGGCCTCCAGATCGCTCGCCGAGACGAACTCACCGGTGCGGACGTGGACATAGCCCATGACGATGCCCACCAGCCCATGGATCTGCACCAGCACGCGCCCGTCCGGCCGGACCGCCACGCAGCGGTTGTGCGGCGAGTCCGGGCCGAAGGCGGTGATGTCTCGCGGTGTGGCGTACAGCTCCAGCTGCCCATAGCGGGAGGCCAGCTCAGCGTCATTGACGCGCTCGAAGAGCTCCACCCGGCGGATGCGAGCCGGGGCAGCCAGGGGCACGTACTCATCCACCAGGCCGAGCACCGCCACCCGTGCCAGCCCATCAATGAGAATGCTGGGGGTGAGGAAGCGGGAGAAGACGGGATGCCCCTCTGGCACCGAGGGCCTCCAGGAGGCGCGCTTGCCCAGCGGGTGCATGCGGGTGGCGGTGGTGGAGACGAACAGATCCGTCAGCAGCACGGGGGCTGCGGGCAGGTGGTACGGATCCGGCACGGGCACCTCACCCAGCGCTGGCCAGGCCTCCCACAGCGGGGCCTGAGGCGGCTGGCGCTGGAGGATGACGCGCGCCTCGAAGTGCAGCCGGTCCCGCCGCAGCACGGTGCCGTTGGGAGCTACCACGTCCGTGAGGACGCGCACCTCCACCTCGGCGCGGTCTTCATCTCGGGACAGCAGCCGCGCCCGCATGCGCTTGGGCGCGGGCTTGTCCGGGGCGTACACGCGCAGGAAGTGGTGGAAGACGATGTCCTCGAAGGCAACTGCCTGCATGCCGGGCACCAGCGCCTCGGCCGCCTCCGCCGCCAGCTCCGGCACGAAGGTGCCCGGCAGGGTGGGGTGGCCGTTGACGAGGTGGTGCTTGAGGTAGGCATCCCGCTGGAGCTCGAAGGTCCGCTCCAGCTCCAGCTCGCCCTCTGCCACCTGGCGCGAGTTCTCCACGTAGAAGCGGCCGTATCCCTGGGGTCGAGGCGCGGGCAGGACCGGCTCTGATGGAGGGAAGAGCTGGGCCATCAGCGGCCGCAGGAAGTCCCCATCGGCCGCGAACACCCGCTTCTCTGCGGTGCCCAGGTGGAGGGTGACGGGCTCGTGCCGGGGCAGGTGCAGCTCGCGCATGAAGTGGTGGACGCCCTCCTCGTTCGTCATCAGCGTGAAGAGGCCCGAGCTGTGCACCACCCCGGCGATGCTCCGGTAGTAGTGGGTGGTGATCATCCCGGAGTACCCCCACACCGTCCACCCCACGGTGAACTCCTCTACGCCTTGCGAGGCGGCGTAGCTGGCGGCGGTGTTGAGGAAGGTGTTGCCCGCCGCGTAGTCCACCTGGCCTGCCTGGCCCAGCCCGCTCACCACGGAGCCGAAGTTGCACCACAGGCGCGGCGGGCAGTGGCGCACGGCATGCTTCAAGTGCTGGTACCCCTTGCGCTTGAGCTCGCGGATGTAGAGGAAGTCCTCGAACGTCTTCTTCTCGAGGGACTGGCTCTTGTCCAGCCCGGCGGCGTTGATGACCAGATCGATGCGGCCGTGGCGGCGCACCACCTGCGCGACGGCTGCCTCCAGGCCCTCCCGGTCGAGCACGTTGCAGGCCACATAGTGGACCTTGCCGGGCCCGCAGAGCTGGCGTAGCTCCTCCAGGGTTCGGTGGGACCAGCGTGCGCTCACCCTGCGATCGAACTCGGAGTTGATGTGCTTGACCGTCTTCTCCGGGTGGGCTGTCCGTTGCTCGAGGATGAAGCGCGAGCGCTGCTTCTCGAAGTCCTCATCACGGCCCTCGAACATGGCCGCCGGGTAGCTGTCGAGCGGGTTGCTGCCAATGAGGTAGAGGTGGGGCCGGTGGTGGCGAGCCAGCTCCTTGACGACCTCGGCGGTGATGCCGCGAGCGCCGCCGGTGGCGACGACTACCGAGCTCTCGTCCAGACGTGCGGGGGCGTCCGCGGGCAGCGGCGCCGCCTCCTCGGTGGCGAGGACGGCCTTGCGGGTGCCGCCGTCGTGGATGACGGTGGCAGTGAAGCGCTTCAGGGTGGACTCGCGCTCCGTGTCCCGCACGGCCCGCAGCACGTCCTGCTCGCGGGTGAAGACGGCGAACGTCTCGCAGGGCTTCAGCTCAAAGAGCGCGCAGTTGATCAAGCCTGCGAACAGGCCTGCCAGCGGGTGCAGCACCTCGCCCGCCAGGGCGCCGGTGAAGAGCGAGACGAAGGAGGCCCCCGGTTGCCTCAGGGTATCCAGCACCTGCTTGAGCGTGAGGAAGAGCAGATCATTCAGGGCCACCAACGCCTCAGGCTCGTGCCAGGGCGGCAGCTCCAGAGGGGCCGCGGACGACAGGTTGCTCAGCACCCGCAGGTGGGAGATGCGGCCCCGCAGGGGGCGCAGCACGGTGTCCACGGCCTCCTCGGTGATGCGAGGCAGGAAGAACCGGAGCGGCCCCGGCTTCAGAGGGGTGGTGCTGAGGACGATGACGTCAGGGGGCAGCAGCCCGGGCTCCTCCAGGAGCTGGGGCTGATCCGTCAGCAGCAAAGTGCCAGGAGGGAAGAAGGGCACGGACCCACGCACGGCGATGTCTGGCAGCGCCCTGAGCCCCATCTTCTGCCGCCGCACCGTCACAGGCTGGCCGGGAGCATGGAAGCGAGCATCATGGAAGCGGGGCGGGACGGGGGCAGCGGCCCGGGGCGCCCGGGGCTCGGGCGGGTGGAGAGGGAGCGTGAGCGCCTGGCCCGTCTCATCGAGGCAGTGCAGGTGCGGCTCATCGGCCACGCGGGGCAGGGCGCGGAGCAGGGCCACGGCCGCGTCGGCCCCCAGGAAGTTGAGGCCCTCGGGCTTTACCCCACAGCGCAGGGGCGGTGAGCCTGGGGCTGGCGCCGCTCCTGGCTCACCCACCCGCGCGAGGATGGGCAGCCCGGCCTCCCGGGCATCCTGCTCCCTCACGAGCGCGAACAAGACACAGGCTTCCGCGGCCTGCTGTCCCGCCGAGCCCACCAGCTCTCGGAGCACCGCATCCGCTTCGGGGCCGCTGTTGCCGTTGGTGCCACCCACCAGCGCCAGGTCCACCTCGCCGCTGCGCAGGTAGCGCGCGGCCACCTCGAGCGCGCTCAGCGCGGAGGACAGGCCCGTGTCCACGGCCATGGTCGGTCCGTGCAGATCGAAGAAGTTGGCCACGCGCGCGGGGATGACGTTGGGCATCAGCCCGGGGAAGGAGTCCTCGTTGGAGGTGGGGACGAGCCGCCTGACTTCGGCGCGGAACTCCTCGAAGAGGGCGGAGAAGCCCGCGTCTTCCCGGAGGGTGGGGGACTCGCGCAGCACGCGCTGGAGGTCGTCCAGGTAGCAGCGGTTGCTGTAGCGCAGCGCCTGCTGCGTCTTGCCCATGTGCCCGAGGAAGACGCCGGCCGTCTCCAGCTTGTCATCCCAGAAGCGCCCCAGCTGCTGCTTCAGCTGGTGGGCGCACTCGAGCACCATGAGCTGGCAGCGATCAATGGTGCGCGCGGTGCGCGGGGACATGCGGATCTTCTCGAAGGGAGGCAGGGGGTAGCTCTCGCCAAAGCTGGCGGTGGGCTCCGGGCCCTGGCCCTCCATCCACTGCTGCACCTGCTCAGGCGCATCGAGCCCTGGCATCCGAGCCGCCCAGGCGACGAGAACCAAGGGGGCCTGCAGCGGGCGCGCGGGTGGCGGGGGCGAGGGGGGGCGGCCCGGCTGGAAGTCGCTCACCAGCAGGTGGGCATTCGTCCCGCCGAAGCCGAAGCTGGAGATGGCGGCCAGCCGGGGCGCCTCGGGCCGGGCGGGCCAGGCCAGCGGCTGGCGAGGGATGACCAGGCCACCTTCCTTGCGCTCCAGCTCCGCCAGGGGCCGGGTGAAGCGGTGCTGGGGAGGGATGGTCTCCTTCTGCATGGCGAGGATGGCCTCGATGAGGGATGCCACCCCCGCCGCCCAGCCCGTGTGGCCGATGATGGACTTGTTTGATGAGAGGGAGAGGGTCCGCCCTGCCGGCAGCGTCTCGTTCAGGGCCTGGATCTCCGTCCTGTCTCCTGTCGGCGTGCCCGTGGCGTGAGCGACGATGAAGTCCAGGTGGCGCACCTGGTAGGCGGGGTGAGCCATGGCCCGCCGCAGGGCCAGGCTCTGGCCGGCGCTGCTGGGAGCGTAGATGGCCTTCCCCTTGCCGTCGGACGAGGCGCCGAAGGCGGAGAGCACCGCCAGGATGGAGTCTCCATCCGCGAGCGCCCGCTCCAGCCGCTTGAGGACGACGACACCGGCGCCGTCCGCGAAGAGCACGCCGTCACACGTGCTGTCCAAAGGGCGGGCCTCGCCCGAGGCCGACAGGCCCCGGAACTTGGAGAAGAGCACGCCATTCATCGGCGCCAGGGACATGGCCCCGCCACACACCACCACGTCCTGCTTGCCCATGCGCAGCGCCTTCATGCCGATGTCCACCGCGTACAGGGACGAGGAGCAGGCGGTGTCCACCATGAGGACCTCGGTGCGCTCGGGCAGGAGCCCTCGCACGGCATCCAGGCCCACGCGGTGGGGAAGGAAGCGCACGGGCGAGGAGCGGCCGTGGGCATAGCCGGCGTGCAGTGCCTGGCGGGCGGCCTCCAGCCACCGCGGGTGCGAGGCCTTGTCACCGGAGCGCTGCGCCATCAACCGCTCCAGCCGCTGGAGGGTGCTCTGGACGAGGAGTGACTCTTCGAGGAACTGGCTCCCATCCGCCGTGTACCCGGCGATGAAGGCGTACCGGTCATCCGGCCGCCGCTTCACCCCGCGCAGGGCGTCCGAGAGGGAGTGGCGCAGCCAGTGGACGGTGAAGTCATACGCTCCGGGTGGAAGCCCGGAGGGAGGCACGGGCTCGGTAATGAAGGCGCTGTGCAGGCAGTAGCCCTTGTCCTCGGCGGCGGGATCCTCCGAGTAGAAGGTAGCCAGGTTCCACCGGTTGGGCGGCACGGGCTGGAAGAGGTTCTTGCCCTCCAGCAGCGCCTTCCAGTACGTCTCGACATCACTGGCTCCCGAGAGCACCACGCCCATGCCCACCACGGCGATGTCTTCGCTCGAGGCCTCAGGCGGTGGAGGGCTGGGCCGGGGCGAGGAGACTGGCTCCACGCGGGGCGCGGGCGCCGGAGCGGGCACCGGAGCGGGCGCCAGCGAACCGCGCGCCACGGACAGGCCGCCGTCCGCCACCACGGTCTGTCCGACGATCCACCTCGACTGCTCCGAAGCCAGGAAGAGGACCACGTCCGCCAGCTCCTCCGCCGTGCCGATTCGGCCCAGGGGGCTGGCTGCCTCCAGGCTGCGCCGCAGCTCCTCGTAGTTGGGGAAGTTGCGGATGACCTCCGTGTCGAGCATGCCGGCCGAGGCGGCATTCACCCGGATGTTCAGCGGGGCGTACTCGGCGGCCAGGTAGCGGGTGAGCGACTCCAGCGCGGCCTTGGAGGTGCCCACCACCAGGTAGTTGTCCACCGGCAGCTGGGCCCCCAGGGACGAGACGTTGACGATGACGCCACCGCCCTTCCGCTGCATGAGCGCCATGGCGCGCTGCGAGCACCAGAAGGCCCCCTTGAGGTTGGTGTCCAGCGCCCGGTCGAAGTACTCCTCGGTGACGCTGGCGGTAGGCACCATGGCCCCGGACGCGGCGTTGTTGATGAGGATGTCCAGGTGGCCATAGCGCTGCTCGATCTTGTCGAACATCTGCTCCACCTGATCGCGCCGGGCCACTGAGCCGCGCAGGGGCTCGGCCACTCCACCTCGGGCGCGGATCTCCGCGCAAGCGGCCTTGGAGGCCTCCAGCGAGTGGAAGAAGTTGATGAGGACCCGTGCGCCCCGCTCGGCGAGCCGCGTGGCGATCACCCGGCCCACGCCCTTGGCGCCGCCCGTCACCAGGGCGAGCTTGCCTTCCATGTCGCGCATCTCGCTGTGCCTCCGTAGGTGTTGTGGAACCAGGGCGGCTCAGCCGTGAGCTGGCTGCTCGCGCATGTCGAGGACGAAGTCCGCCACGCTCCCGAGCGTGCGGTAGTCGCCAAGGCGGAAGCTGGGTGGGCGGGGTGGAAGGCGGTAGCGCTGCTCGATCTTCGCCAGCAGCTCCACCTGCTTCACCGAGTCGATGCCCAGCTCGGCCTCCAGGTCCACGTTCTCCGTGAGCACCTCCTCGGGATACTCGAGCGCCTCGGCGAACATGCGAGCCAGCTCCGAGAGCAGCTGCGAGCGATTCATCGCAGCCGGGGCCCCCGCTCCTTGTGGCGCAGCGGCGGCCTTGAGCTCTGGCACGGCGGCGCGGGAAGGGGCAGGTGCGGGCGGCGCAGCGGGGCTGACACTGGCGGCCAGCGGAGCCTCGGTGCGCCAGCCCTGAGCGAGCTTGCGAGCATGTTCTCGCAGCTCCTCGCCCCGGGCCTGCCAGAAGGCACGGAAGGTCTCCACGCTGGCACCGGGCATGAAGAGCTCCGCCAGCGCGCTCTGTGCAGTCTCGGAGAGCTCGGGTTCCCCCCGGGCAAGGCGCATGGCCCGCTGGAGCGCTGCCACCTCCTCACCCGGAGAAGGCAGGCACGAGACGACCCGCACGCTCCCGGGCTTGAGCGTCTGGCGCACCAGGTTGCCCAGGGTCCCCAGTGCGCCGCACTCGATGAAGGTGGTGACACCCTCTCGGCCCAGGTGCTCCAGGGCCTCGCGGAAGCGGACCGGCCTTGCCAGGTGCCCGGCGAGCAGGGCAATCAGATCATCCCCCGCCGTGTACTCCCGTCCCTCGATCGGAGAGAAGACGCGGCGGCGCGGTGGGGCAGGCCTCAGGTGCCGCAGCCGGGCGGCGAAATCTCGCGCCACGGGCTCCATCAGTGAGGGCACATGGAATGGGTAGGGCGAGTGCAGCCGGGTCCCTGTCACCTGCAGCGCGGAGGCCACTGCCAGCGCCTGGTCCATGCCCTCGTGGGAGCCCGCGAGCACTACCTGGGAAGGCCCATTGTCCACGGCGAGCGCCACGTCCTCGCGTCCCAGCGCGGCCACCAGGTGGGCCGCGCGCGCCGCTCCAGTCCCCAGCGCCGCCATATAACCGGCGTCCCGTCCCAGCTTCTCCAGCGCGGCGCAGCGGTCACGGACGATCTCTGCCCCCTCACGTACCGTGAAGCTCTTCGCGCAGACCAGGGCGGCAATCTCCCCGAAGCTGTGGCCGGCCAGCACCTCTGGCGCCAGCCCCTGCTCCTCCAGCAGCGTGTACGCAGCCACCGACACGGCGTAGATGGCGAGGTTGAGCGTCAGGGGATCTTCGCTCAACGCAGCGATCTCCGGCGGTGAGGCGCCCAGCAACACCAGGGAGATGGGCCTACCGGTGGAGGGTTCTGCCACCTCGTCTACCGCCTTCAAGGTCTTGGCGAGCTGGGGGTACTCACGGATCGCCTCCCGGAGGGCCCCTCCGTAGAAAGCTCCCTGTCCCGGGAACAGCGCCGCGATCTTGTGCGAGTGTGCTTCGCCCATCATCCATCTCCGTGCATTCCTACGATCCAGCCGGGTTTCGCTCAGCACGAAACCGTAGCAACGCACGGTGACATCCCTGCACAGCGCAGAGCCCGAGGGGGTGTTCGAGGGCAGCTCCTTTTACCGCCTTGAGCCCCGTCTGGAAGGCCCCATCGGTATGATTCCTCGATGCCTCCTCCTCGCCTTGCGAGCGTCGATCTGAACCTGCTCATCGCGCTGGACACGCTCCTCCGGGAGAAGAACGTCACGCGCGCGGCGGCTCGGCTCGGCATCAGTCAGTCCGCCATGAGCCACTCGCTGCGCCGGATGCGGACCCTGTTTGATGATCCGCTCTTCGTCTCGACGCCCCGGGGCGTGCTGCCCACCCCCCGCGCGCAGGAGCTCGCCGGCCCCATCGAGCGCATCTTGAAGGACGTCGAGCACGTGCTCGACCGGCCGCGCTTCGAGCCAGCGACTGCCCAGCGCAGGTTCCGGATCATCGCCTCCGACTATACCCAGCTCGTCGTGCTGCCTCCCCTGGTGCGCTACCTTGCGCAGCACGCACCAGGCATCGACCTCGTCTTTCGCACCGCGCCCAGCCTGGTGTTCCAACGGCTCGAGCGAGGCGATGCGGATCTCGCTATTGGCCTCTTCGACGCGGAGATGGAGGGCGGCTACCGGCAGGAGCTGTTCCACGAGGAGTTCGTCTGCCTGGTGCGGGCCCGTCACCCCGTGGTCCGGCGGGGGCTCACGCTGGAGCGCTTCATCGAGCTGCCCCACGCGCTGGTCTCACCCCGAGAGTCCGAGGACGGCGGCATCGTGGACACCGCGCTCGCGAAGCTCGGCAAGAAGCGGCGTGTCAGCCTCTCCGTCCCGCACTTCCTGGTGGCTCCCTACGCCATCGCTGGCTCCGACATGGTGCTCACCACCCCCGCGCGCATCGCCCACATCTTCGAGAAGCCCTTCAACCTGCGCATGCTGCGCCCGCCGCTCGAGCTGCCAGGCTTCACCATGAGCCAGTACTGGCACGAGCGCTCGCAGCACGATCCTGGCCACGCCTGGCTGCGCGGCCTCCTCAGGCAACTCTCCCAGGGGGCACACCACGGATGAAGGAGCGTCCACTCGCGTCCCGGCATGAACGCAGTCGATGACCGCCATGAACAGGAGGGCTTGGATTTAATGTTTAGCGGGTTTTAAGAGATTGGCATGGATAACGCGCTGCCCTCTTTCCCTCCTCCTCCCCAGAGCCAGCCCCTCTCGCACGGCCAGAGGGCCATCTGGTTCGTCCAGCAGCTGTCTCCGGAGGGCTCTGCCTACAACGTGGTCGTGGCGGCGCGCATCAGATCCGAGGTGGACTTCCCCGCGCTCAGGGGGGCCTTCCTCAGGCTCGCGGAGCGCCACCCGGTGCTGCGCTCCACGTACGTGGTGCACGAGGGCATGCCCCGGCAGCTCGTCCATGAGCGGATGGACTTCCACCTCCGCCAGTGGGAGGCCTTCTCCTGGAGCGACAGCGAGCTTGCGGCGCGCGCGAAGGAGCTTGGCACGCGTCCCTTCGCGCTCGATCGCGAGCCCGCATGGAGGCTGGATCTCCTCACGCGCTCGGCCAGGGAGCACGTCTTCGTGCTGACGCTGCACCACATCGCCGTGGACCTGGCGACGATGAACGTCCTGCTCGAGGAGCTGGGCACGCTCTACCGCGCCGCACGGGAAGAGACGCCCGTGGAGCTGCCGGCGCTGCCGCTCACGTACGGGGACTATGTGCGGTGGCAGGAGGCGCTGCTGGCGGGCCCCGAAGGGGAGCGGCTCTGGAGTCATTGGAAGGAGGAGCTGTCGGGTGAGCTCCCTGTCCTGAACCTGCCAGGAGATCACCCCCGTCCTGCCGTCCAGTCCTTCGTGGGCGGCTCGCACCCCTTCACGCTGGGGGCGGAGACGGTCGAGCGCATCCGCGCGCTGGCCAAGGCGGAGGGCAGCACCTTCCTCACGGTGCTCCTG
>NZ_DASPHO010000852.1:0-16117 GCF_035629615.1 Hyalangium sp.
GCCGGCGGACCAGGCGCTGGGCCAGGACGCCGGTGAGCGAGCTGGCCACCAGGAACGGCTCCACGCCCATGTCCACCAGGCGGGTGACGGCGCCGGCGGAGTCGTTGGTGTGGACGGTGGAGAACACCAGGTGGCCGGTGAGCGAGGCCTGGATGGCGATCTCGGCCGTCTCCTTGTCGCGGATCTCGCCCACCATGATCACGTCTGGATCCTGGCGGAGGAAGGAGCGCAGCCCCTGGGCGAACGTCAGCCCGATCTTCGGGCTGATGGCCATCTGGCCAATGCCCTTGAGCTGGTACTCCACCGGATCCTCGACGGTGAGGATGTTGAGGTCCGGGGTGTTGATCTTGGAGAGCGCGCCGTAGAGCGTCGTCGTCTTTCCGGAGCCGGTGGGGCCGGTGACGAGGATGATGCCGTGCGAGCGCTTGATGACGGCCTCAATCCCATGCTGCGTGTGCGAGGCCATGCCGATCTCGGACAGGTCCAGCAGCGTGGCCGTCTTGTCCAGCAGACGCATGACGATGCGCTCGCCGTACGTGGTGGGGATGGTGGACAGACGGATGTCGATGTCGCGGCCCGCCAGCTTGATGCGGATGCGGCCGTCCTGGGGCAGGCGCTTCTCGGCGATGTTCAGCTGCCCCATCACCTTGACGCGGCTGACGATGGAGTTCTGGTAGCGCTTGGGCGGCTTGATGACCTCCTGGAGCACGCCGTCCACGCGGAAGCGCACCATCAGCTCGCGCTCCATGGGCTCGATGTGGATGTCGCTGGCGCGCTCCTTGGCGGCGCGGAAGAGCACGGAGTTGACCAGCCGGATGACGGGCGCCTCGTCGTCCGTGTCCAGCAGATCCTTGGGCTCCTCCAGCTCGTGGGCCAGCGAGTCCAGATCCGTGGCCTCCATCTCGTCCACCAGCTGCTCGGCCTCGTTGATGGACCGGTCATACACGCTGTTGATGGCGTCCACGATGGTGGAGGCCAGGGCGATGCGCGAGTCCAGGTTGGAGCCCAGCAGCATGCGCGCGTGATCCATCGCCGCGGTGTCCAGCGGATCGGCCACGGCGATGGCGATCGTGTCGTCCTTCTGCAGGGAGAGCGGGATGATCTTCGCCTGCTTGGCGAAGTTGATGGGGACCTTCTTCACCAGCTCCGGATCCACCTCGTCCACGAAGATGCGCTGGAGGTAGGGCAGATCCAGCTGCAACCCCAGCGCCTTGGCCACGTCCTCCTCGGACACGATCTTGAGACCGACGAGCACCTCGCCCAGCCGGCCGCCCTTCTCGGCCTGGGCGGCGAGCGCCTCCTGGAGCTTCTCCTCCGTCAGCCCGGCGCTGACGCGGAGGATCTCTCCAATGGGCCGGCCGGCCAGGAAGGCGGGGCCGTTCGCGACGACGTGGGTGACGTCGTTGGCTGGCGGAGGCGCCTCGACAGGCTGGGCGGCGGTGGCGCGGGTGGTGTCGGTCAATTCAGTCATGGGGCTCGCTCTCCCTCGCCCGTGTCCGGCTGGGTACGCAGCTGCTCAGGGGACTCAGGCTTGGGCACTGAGTCCTCCGAACCCGGGGGCGCGGGCGGTGCTTCCCGCACCTCTGTTCCTGTCTCCACGGCCGGTGAACTCTCCGCGGGCGCTTGTTCTGCTGGCGTCCCTGCTTCGGCCGGGGTGCCCGGCGAGGGGGCGATCGGGCGGGCGGCGCCTCCCTGGGGGCCTGGCTTGATGACGCGCTCTCCCGGGGCGCCCGGGCCGCCGTTCTCCAGCTTCTGCTGCTCGCGCAGCACGGACTGATTCATCCGCGACAGCGGGCCCGGCTTGCGGCTGAAGTCCACGGCCACGTCGTAGCCCGGCACCTGGCCGTAGAACTGCTCCACGAACTGCTGCCGCTCCTTCATCTTGCGCTCGAAGATGGAGCGGAAGTCCGTCTGGTCCTTGATGATGTAGGGCGTCAGGAAGAGCAGCAGGTTCGTCTTCGTCTTGCGGCGCGTCGTCTCCCGGAAGAGGTGGCCGATGAGGGGCACGTCTCCGAGCACCGGCACCTTGGACACCGACTCGATGCTGCGATCCTGCATGATGCCGCCGATGACGACTGTCTCCTGATCCTTGGCCACCACCGTCGTCTTCGCGGTGCGCTTCGAGGTGGTGGGGCCGAGCACCGGATCACTGGAGGCGATCTCCTCCGTCTGCTCGGTGATGACCAGGCGGATGAAGTCGCTCTCGTTGATCTGCGGCTTGACGGTGAGCTTGAGCTCCACGTTCTGCCGGGTGATGGGGGCGAAGAGCGAGCCCAGGCCTCCCAGGCCGCCCAGGAGCGAGGGGTTGACGCCGCCGGTGGTGCCGCCGGTGCCCAGGCCGGTGCCCAGGCCGCCGCCCAGCGAGCCGGGCGAGAAGCCGGCCTGGAAGGGCACGTTCTGGCCCACGGTGATCTCCGCCTCCTCGTTGTCGCTGGTGAGGATGTGCGGGGTGGAGAGCACGTTCACGTCCGAGCTCTGCTGCAGCGCGTGCAGCACCACGCCAAAGGCGGGGATGTCGATGCCCAGCTTCTGCAGCTCGGGGATGACGGGCCCCTGGAGGCCGGCCAGGAAGCCGCCGAAGCTGGCCAGGTTCGCCAGCGAGAAGGAGGGCGGCAGGCCCTGGCGGGTGTACTTGGTGCCGAACAGGCCCGGCACGGCGCCCTGATCCGTGGTCAGCTTGTAGCCGCTGTGGAAGTTGATGCCGAACTCGGAGTTCCGGTCCAGGTTCACCTCCATGATGACGGCCTCGACGAAGACCTGGCGCCGGGGGATGTCCAGCTGCTCGATGACGCGGATGATGTTCCGGTAGTCCCCCTGGCTGGCGACGATCACCAGCGCGTTGGTGGCCTTGTCCGCGGAGATCTTCACCTCGCCGGAGAAGAGCTCGGCCGCCGTGGGGCTGTTGCGGATGCCGCCCGGGGGCGGGCCGGGCACGGGCGTGCGGGGGCGGTTGGCGGTGCCCTGCGCCAGCGTCTGCAGCGTGCTGGCCAGCTCCTCGGCGTCCGCGTTCTCCAGCGGGTAGACGTTGATGCGGCCGCCCTGCTCCGTGGGCACGTCCACCTCCTTGACGATCTGGAGGATGCGCTCGAAGGCGGCGGGGCTGGCCACGATGATGAGCTTGTTGGTGCGCTCGTCCGGGATGATCTGCGACAGCGTCACCGCCCCGCCGGACTCGCCGGCCTGGCCCGCGGCCGCGGCGATCTCTCCCGGAGGCGCGCCGGGGGAGACGTTGGGCACGAAGCCGCCCGTGCGCTGGCCAGGGCGGGACTTGGACTCGAAGAGCTTCTGCACCGTGCCTGCCACCTCCTGCGCGGTGGCGAACTGCACCTGGATGATGCGCAGCTCGTCACTGGAGGAGCGCGTGTCCAGCTGGTTGATGATGCGCTCCAGGCGGTGCATGTTGGAGCCCAGGTCGTTGATGATGATGGTGTCCGGTGGGTACGGGATGGTGTCGCCATCCTTGGACACCAGCTGCTGGAGCACCCCGCGCAGCGGCTCCACCTCCACGTACCGGACCTTGAAGAGCTTCGTCACCATCTGCTCGTTCACGGTGTACGGCGTGTCCGCGTCCACGATCGTCGGGATGGGGTTCTGCTTCGCCGAGCGCTTGTCGACGATCTTCAGGAACCGGCCGTGCGGGTACACAGACAGGCCGTTGGAGTCGAGCGCGGCCAGGAAGGCGGCGTAGAACTGATCCGCGTCCACCTCCACCCGGCCGTTCTCCGGGCCAATGATGGAGATCTTCCCGCGCACGTTCTCCGGGAGGATGAACGTCCTGCAGGTGGCGTCCGAGACGGTCTGCACCAGCTTCTCGATGTCCACCTTGTCGAAGTAGATGCCGTAGCGCGCGCGGCGCCGAGCCTCCTCGCAGCTGGGCGTGGTGCGGCCCTCGCCCTTGGGCGCGCCTTCACCGCCAGGGGTGGCGGCGTTGGGCTGCGGGTTGATCTGCCGTTCCCCGGGAGCAGCGGGGGTTCCGGCGGGCGGGCGGCGCTGGGCCCAGGCGGGCGAGGTGGCCAGCGCCAGGCACAACAGGAGCGACCAGGGCGAGAGCGTCTTCATGGAAGGGCTTGCACTGCGGGGTTAGCGGACGTTGTACGTCTTGCGGATCGGCGCGCCGTTACGCTCGATCTCGATCTCGATGCGACCTGCTTCCTTCAGCTTGGAGTAGACCTCGAGCGCCTTCTCGGGGCTGTTCAGGTCGAATCCATTGATGCGGCGGATCACATCGCCGTTCTGCACACCGATCTTCGAGTAGATGGAGTCCGGGCGGATGGAGAAGAGCTTGAAGCCCTGGGCCTGCCCGTCCTTGAAGGCGGGGACGATGCGCGCCTGCATGGCCACCTCGTTGAGGTTGGCCAGGGTGCGATCGATCTCGCCGCGAGGAACCTCGTACTCGTTCTCGCTCGTGGCGCGGATGCCCGTGCCCAGGCCGCTGTTGGGCGAGGCGGGCTTGGCCTCGGCGACGACGGGAGGCGGCGTGAAGGAGGGCGTGGACCCGCTGCCGTCACCCGGCTGGCCGTCGATGAACTCCTTGCGGCCGTTGTTGAGGACGATCACCCGCTCGCGCTGGATGTCCGTCACCTGGGCGTTCTGGATGAGGTCGCCCACCATGTACGTCTGCGAGCGCTGGGTGACCATGTCCTGCACGGAGGCGAAGGACCAGAACTTGTCACCCGACACCAGCGTGCCGAGCAGCTTCACGCGCAGGCCGCTCTTGACGGGATCCGCGTTCTCGTCGACGGCCGCCACCTCGGTGGGCTCCGTCACGACGGGCTCGGGCTCGGGGATCTTGATGCCCGTGAGCTTGGACAGGCGCTCGATCTCCAGGGAGGCCAACTTCTCGGTCGCCTGGACGCGCTGGGGTGAGCGCGCCGCTGGCTCCGCGGACGGAGCCGGCGCGATGGCGGATTCCACGAACAGGTTCCCCGTGCGCGCCACCAGCCAGGCGACGAGCAGGATGAACACGAGGTTCACGGTCCAGAAGTATTTGCGGAAGAAGAGTTCCATCACACGTCCAGGGAAGCTGCAGGGGTGTTGAGCAAGCGAAGTGCCACCCAAGAGGCGGCGAACAGACCGTGGCCTACGGCCAAGTGCTCGGAATTATTCCAGCCAGGGCCCACACCCCGGGCAGGCAGGAGGCGAGGGGCAAGGGCCCGGACAATTTGTCAAAACCCGGCGGGGGCGGGTGTGACGGGCTGTCAGTCGGACGATGAGGAGGCCTCCGGGTCCTCGGGACTGTCGGGCTCGCGCTCGGAGCCTGTGCCGGAGGCCTCGCGCTCGAGCTTGCGGTAGATGGTGCGGGCGGCGATGCCGAGCAGGCGAGCGGCCAGCGTCTTGTCACCCTTGGTGTGGCGCAGGGTCTCGTGGATGACCCGGCGCTCGATCTCCTCCATGGGAGTACCAATGGGGATGACGAGCTGACCGGCAGAGCCCAGCGGACCCTTGCGCACACTCTCGGGGAGATCACTGACCTCCAGCACCTCGCCGCGGGCCAGGACGACGGCACGCTCCACGGCGTGCTCGAGCTCTCGGACGTTGCCCGGCCAGGCGTAGTTCTCGACGATCCGCAGGGCCTCCTCGGAGAAGCCGCGCAGCGTCTTGGCATTCTTGGCGGCGAAGCGGCGCACGAAGGAGTCGGCCAGCAGGGGGATGTCCTCGCGGCGCGAGGCGAGCGCGGGGACGCGGATCTCCACCACGTTGAGGCGGTAGAAGAGGTCCTCGCGGAAGCGGCCCTCGGCGACCTCCTTCTGGAGATCCTTGTTGGTGGCGGCCACCAGGCGCACATCCACCTTGACGGTCTGCGTGCCGCCAAGGCGCTCGATCTCTCCCTCTTGAAGGACGCGCAGCAGCTTCACCTGAGCAGACAGCGGCATCTCACCGACTTCATCGAGGAAGAGGGTGCCACCGCTGGCGCGCTCGAAGCGGCCCTCGCGGCGGGCGACGGCGCCGGTGTAGGCCCCTCGCTCCACGCCGAAGAGCTCGGCCTCGAGGATGCTCTCGGGGAGGGCGGCGCAGTTGACGGCGATGAAGGCGCCCTTGGCGCGGTGGGAGTGCTCGTGGAGGGCGCGGGCGGCCAGCTCCTTGCCGGTGCCGGACTCGCCCATGAGGAGCACGGTGGCGGTGGAGGGCGCGGCCTGGCGCAGGGTGTCCATCATCGCGCGGAAGGCGGGGGACTGGCCCACCATGGCCTTGCCGCCCGAGGCGCCGATCTCTGCCAGCTTCGCCTTGAGGGACTTGTTCTCCGCGACGAGGGCCTGCTTCTCGAGCGCCTTCTGCACGGCCTTCACGAGGGAGTGGCGCTTGAGGGGCTTGGTGATGAAGTCGTAGGCGCCGTCCTTCATGGCGGCCACGGCGGTCTCCACCGTGGCATAGGCCGTCATCAGGACGACCTCGACGTCCGGGCGGATGGTGCGCGCGGCCTTGAGCAGCTCCTGGCCGTCCATGCCGGGCATCATCAGATCCGTCACCATCACGCTGACCTCGGGCTTGCGCAGCAGATCGAGCGCCTCGGTACCGTTGGAGGCGGCGAGCGTGGCGAGTCCCTCGCGCTGGAAGATGCGGGAGACGGAGTCGAGATTGGCGCGGTCGTCATCGACGACCAGGACCGTGGCGGTTGTCATGGGTACGAGGCCTCAATAGCACGGTCCTGCAATTCGTATTCCGGGGTTGGCGGTGTGTCCGGGTGTGCACCCTGAGTGTGCCCGGGTTTCCCCTTCTGTGTCAGGGGTAGGGATTCAGGCAATGGAGGGACGCGTCGCATCCTCGGCAGGTCTTACCGAAGCCCAGCCGTCTCAAGCATCATGATGGGTGGAGAGAGTCGCCCGGCCGGAGGCGCGGATGAAGGTTGAACAGAAGACGTGGGCTGCGGCGGAGGGGTGGCGCTCCACGGGGGAGGGGAGCGTGGGAGCGGGTGCGCACCTGGTGCTCCTGTTTGGCGCGACGGCACGAATGAGGGACCCCTCGGCCTTCCGGCAGGTTCGTGCCTGGTACCCGGAGGCCCTCATCGTGGGCTGCTCCACCGCGGGCGAGATCTGCGGCACCAAGGTGTGTGACGACTCGCTGGTCTCCACGGCGGTGCGGTTCGAGCGCACCCACGTCCGCCTGGCCCGGGCGCAGGTGGACTCCATGGATCAAAGTCACGCTGCCGGGGCTTCCCTGGCCAAGGAGCTGCCGCCGCAGGGGCTCTCGTATGTCCTCATCCTGTCCGACGGGCTGAAGGTCAACGGCACCGAGCTTGTGCGGGGCCTGCGCGGGAACCTGCCTGACTCGGTGGTGGTGACGGGGGGGCTTGCCGGTGACGGCCCGGATTTCCAGCACACGCTCGTCTGCGCCAATGACCTGCCCGCCGAGGGGCAGCTCGCGGCGGTGGGCTTCTACGGCGAGCAGCTGCACATCGGCTACGGCTCCCTGGGAGGATGGGACGCGTTCGGCCCGGAGCGCCTCATCACCCGCTCCAAGAGCAACGTGCTCTATGAGCTCGACGGGCGATCCGCGCTGGAGCTCTACAAGCAATACCTGGGCGAGCATGCAGCCGGGCTCCCAGCCACCGCGCTGCGTTTTCCCCTGGCGCTCCGGAGCGAACAGGAGGGCAGCAGCAGCCTGGTGCGCACGGTCCTCAGCATTGACGAGCAGGCGCAGAGCATGACCTTTGCCGGCGACGTGCCGGAGGGGACCTACGCGCGGTTGATGAAGGCCAACTTCGATAGCCTGATCGACGGGGCTGCAGGCGCGGCGCGCGCGGGGCTGGAGCGGCTGGGAAGTTTCAAGCCCGACCTCGCGGTGTTGATCAGCTGTGTGGGCCGCAAGCTGGTGCTCAAGCAGCGCGTGGAGGAGGAGGTCGAGAGCGTGAGGGAAGTCCTGGGGCCGGATCCTGTGCTGACGGGCTTCTACTCATATGGAGAGATCAGCCCGAACGGTGGCGCCAACCGGTGCGAGCTCCACAACCAGACCATGACCATCACGGCGTTCTCCGAATCGTGACCTACCACAAGCTGCTCGAGAGACAGCTCCGGCGGTTCTTCGGGGCCCTGGATCGGCTGCCGCCAGAGCTGGCGCCGTTTCTGGCCGCGGTGAACGACGCCTACCGGGCTGCGGATGAGGACGGACACCTGATCGAGCGCTCCTTGGAGCTGATGTCCCAGGAGCTGACGGAGCGGAATGCTCAGCTGCGCATGGAGCTGGTGGACCGGCAGCACGTTGAACAAGCGCTGCTCCGGGAGAAGGCGGAGCAGGCGGCACTGATCAAGAAGCTGGAGGACACACACAGCCAGCTCCTGCAGTCGGAGAAGATGGCGTCGATCGGCCAGCTGGCCGCGGGGCTTGTGCACGAGCTCAACAACCCCATCGGGTTCGTGAACAGCAACCTCGGCACACTGCACGGCTATGTGGCCGAGCTGCTGAAGATCATCGACGCCTTCGAGGCCGAGGAGGCGGGGCTTGGGGAGGAGGCGCGGCAGCGGCTGGCCGCCATCAAGGAGGGGGCGGAGCTGGCGCTGCTGCGCGAGGACGCCGTGGATCTGGTGGATGAGTCCACGGACGGGCTCCGCAGGGTGCGCCAGATCATCCGGGACCTGACGGACTTCTCACACGTGAGCGACGCGCAGTGGCAGTGGGCGGACCTGCACAAGGGGCTCGACAGCACGCTCAACATCGTGAACAACGAGGTCAAATACGTCGCGGACGTGATCCGGGAGTACGGCCAGCTCCCAGAGGTGGAGTGCCTGCCGTCCCAGCTCAACCAGGTCTTCCTGAACATGCTGGTCAACGCCGCCCAGGCCATCAAAGGCAAGCGCGGGACGATCACCGTGCGGACCGGCAAGAGCGATGGTGAGCACATCTTCGTCGAGATCTCCGACAACGGAGAGGGGATCTCGCCGGAGATCCAGACGCGCATCTTCGACCCGTTCTTCACCACCAAGCCCGTGGGGAAGGGGACGGGGCTGGGGCTGTCGCTCTCGTACAGCATCGTCGCCCGGCACCGCGGCTGCATCGAGGTGCGAAGCGAGCCGGGCGCAGGAACGACGTTCCGCATCGTGCTGCCGGTGAAGCAGGAGGCCCAGTCAGCCGCCGAGCCCGCGTGAAGAGGGAGTGCTCACCCCAGAGGCGGCACCCCTGGGGTAGAGGAGACAACCGCTGGACGGAGCACCAGGCGGGGTTGCCCGTCGGCGCCGCCCGGAACGAACCTGTATGACAAGCAGACAGGTTGGCAGAAGATGCGTCCGGCAACTCGCCCTTGGCTACTGCACCGTCAGGAAGATGGCCGTGGGCACGCCCCAGTTGCCGCTGGCGTCCTGGCTCTCCACAAAGATCGTGTGCCGCCCCGGCGCCAGTCCGGAGGTGAAGACCGTCGCCCGGACCGACTCGAGGGTGCTGTTGAAGGTGCCGTCCACCGCGCTCAGCGCGTAGGTCGGCGTCCCCGCCACCCATGACGGCGCGTCAATGGAGTAGCGCGCGGCCGCGATCGCCTGCGCCGTCTCCGTTCCCCCGTTGGTGCCGTAGCGCGTGTCATTGGCCTGGGCCGTGAGCGTCACCGAAGTGCCCTGGGCCACCGTGCTCGCCGACAGCGAGAGGCTCACCGAGTCCGGGCCCGCCGGATTCTGGTACGGCCTCCGCGCCGCCTTGAAGGCGTACCAGAGCGCCGGCATGTTCTTAGGCACGATCGTGTTCTCAAACGTCGTGCAGCTCTCGAAGAAGGCGCCGCCCATCTCGAAGGTGAAGGACGCCACGCCCAGCCGTCCGTACGAGAACGCATCCGTCGAGCCCGACGCCGCGTACAGGCACGAGGCCACCTGGCACGCCTGGTAGCCGTTGAAGTAGTTGAACTTGCGCCCCAGCGTGCGCAGCTGCGTGGCGTTCGGCGCGGCCGTCGTGGTCGTCGCCCACGGGTAGAGCACGTAGCCCCCGTAGCTGTGCAGGCTCAGCAACAGCCCCGTGGCATCCGCGGGCGCCGGGTCCGTCGAGCCCGGACCCCGCTGATCCGGGAAGATCGAGAGGATGTAGTTCTCCAGCGCTTGAGTCTCCGGCTCGGAGGCCAAGGAGCGCCCGCGGTACGTGTCATTGCAGACGCTGGTGCTCGCGCCCGCCCCGCCCCAGTCGAAGCTGCTGTTGCGGTTGAGATCCACCCCCCACGACGTCGTCGTGCAGGAGCCCTGGCTCGTGTTGGTGTTCTTGCGCTTGGACAGCCCCGTCTCCGCCACGCGGCGGCCGTCCGGGTTGGACTGCACCACCACGTGCAGCTCGTTGTAGTCCAGCAGCCAGGTGGCCTCGGGATCCGTGCCGTACCTCGTCGCGAGCTGCTCGGCGAAGCGCGCCGCCAGCTCCGCCGTCGTGTACTCGCGCGCGTGGATGGCGCCCATCAGGAAGAAGCGCGGCTTGGGGCCCGGCCGCGACTTGTTCGTCAGCACCAGCACCCGCATGTCATCCCCAACCTTGCCGCCCGCCGTCACCTTGTCCCAGCTGTCCCCAATGTCGTTCCACGATGCGAGGTTCGGGTACGTGGTGACGAGCTGCGACATGGCCGCGTACGTCGCATCCACCGTGCGGTAGCACGTGTAGCCAGGGATGTTCGTCGCCTGCGTCGTCATCCCATCGCGCGGCGCGTTCATGATCCGCGTCTGCTCCTCCAGGAGCTCCACGCGTCGCCCCTCCTTCACCAGCGCGCCGTACTCCTCGGGCGAGAGCACCGCCTCCACCGTCCTCTTCTCGGAGTCCACCGCCGCCGTGAGGTCCAACCGCTCCGCGAGCTCGTCGAGATCCGCTCGGGACTTGAACGACACCCGCGCGATGATGACCGAGGGGAGCGAGGTCGCCTCGACACCCGCGCTCGGCCCCCGGAGCGTGGGCTCCGATGGGGCTCCTGCATGGACGGCGAGCGGCGAGACGGCAAGCGCTACGGCTACAAGGATTCCGGCGGCGGACGACAGCATGGGGGCTCCTCCTCAATCAGGGAGGACGCCCACACTAATTCCAGGAATCCTGATTATCCAGGACGATGGTGCCGCCCTGGAGCGAACCTCAGGGCGAGGGAGCGGGCGCGATGGCTTCCTCGTTTCCGCGCCTGCCCGCTTTGCCTCGCCGCGCAGCCGCTGCACCAGGACGTACAGCCCGGGGATGAAGATGAGGTTGACCACGGTGGAGACGAGCATTCCGCCGAAGATGGCCGTGCCCAGCGAGTTGCGTGCAGCGGAGCCAGCCCCCGTGGCCAGCATCAGTGGCACCACGCCCAGCAGGAAGGCGATGGACGTCATCAGGATGGGCCGCAGCCGCACCTCGGCCGCGGCGATCGCCGCCTCCACCGCGCTCTTGCCCTGCTCGCGCAGCTGCTCGGCGAACTCCACGATGAGGATGGCGTTCTTGCTCGCCAGGCCCACCAGCATCACCAGTCCCACCTGGCAGAACACGTCATTGGCCAGCCCCCGCGCCATCTGCAGCCCCAGCGCGCCCAGGATGGCCAGCGGCACCGAGAGGATCACCACGAAGGGCAGGCTGAAGCTCTCGTACTGGGCCGCGAGCACCAGGAACACGAAGACCAGGCCCATGCCGAAGATGGCCAGCGTCTGCCCGCCGCTCTCCTTCTGCTCCAGGCTGATGCCCGTCCACTCGCCGCTCATGCCCTGGGGCAGCTGCTCGGCGGCCAGCGTCTCCATGGCCTCCAGCGCCTGGCCGGAGGAGACACCCGGAGCGCCCTGACCGTTGATCTCGGCCGCGCGGAACAGGTTGTAGTGGCGGATGACCTGCGCGGAGGTGGTGGGCGTCACCTCCACCAGCGCCTCCAGCGGGATCATGTCCCCGCTGTCGCTGCGCACGTAGAAGGCGCCGATGTCCGACGGGCTGTCGCGGAACTGCTGCTCGGCCTGCAGGTACACGCGGTAGGTGCGGCTGGCGTAGTTGAAGTCATTGACGTACTGGCTGCCCATGTAGAGCTGCATGGTGCTGAAGATCTGCTCGATGGGCACCCCGAGCGCCTTGGCCTTCTGGCGATCCACCTCCACGTCCAGCAGCGGCGAGTCCGCGGTGAAGGAGGTAAAGACGCCTCGCAGGCGGCCGTCCTCGTTGCCCTTCGCCACCAGCTCCTGGACAGCCGCGCCCAGCCCGTCCAGAGAGCCGGTGCCGGAGGTGTCCTCGACCATGAACTGGAAGCCGCCCACGTTGCCCACGCCGCGGATGGCCGGGGGCTGGAAGGGCAACACCCGCGCCCCGCCAATGCGGCTCAGCGGCCCGCGCAGCCGCTCCACCAGCCCGGCCACCGATTGCTCCTGGCCCGGCCGCTCCTCCCACGGCTTCAGCGTGGCGAAGACCGTGGCGATGTTGGGGCCGGAGCCGCTGAAGGAGAAGCCGCCGATGACGAACATGGCATTCAATTCGGGCTGGCCGCGCAGCACCCCCTCCACTTCGCGCAGCACCTTCTCCGTCTGCACGATCGACATGCCCTCGGGGCCTTGCACGGAGATGATGAGGTAGCCCTGATCCTCGTCGGGGATGAAGCCGGTGGGCACCGAGCGGAACAGCAGCACCGTCCCCGCCACGCACACGAGGAAGGCCACCAGCACCGCCACCGGGTGCTTCAGCAGGCTCCTCAGCAGCCGCCCGTAGCTTCGCCGCGTCCAGTCGAGCGCCTGATCGATCTTCCGGAAGAAGATCCACTTCGGCCCGTGGCCATGGCGCAGCAGCCGCGCGCTCAGCGCCGGCGTGAGCGTGAGGGCACAGAAAGTAGAGAGCGCCACCGAGGCCACGATGGTCAGCGCGAACTGCCGGTAGATGGCGCCCGTGGTGCCAGGGAAGAGGGCCACCGGCACGAACACCGCCACCAGCACGATGGAGATGGCCACCACCGCGCCGGACACCTCCTTCATGCCCTCGCGCGCGGCCTGCCGGGCCGTGAGCCCCTTCTCCGACATCAAGCGCTCGATGTTCTCGATGACCACGATGGCGTCATCCACCACCAGGCCCGTGGCCAGCGTCAGGCCGAAGAGCGTCAGCGTGTTGATGGAGAAGCCAAACAGCTTCACGAAGGCGAAGGTGCCCACCAGCGAGACGGGCAGGGTGAGCGCGGTGATGAGCACACTGCGCCACCCGTGCAGGAACAGGAAGATGACCAGGATGACGAGCAGAATGGCTTCCACCAGCGTGGTGATCACCTCGCTGATGGAGGCGCGCACCGCGAGCGTGGTGTCCGAGCCCGGCCGGTACTCCATGCCCGGGGGGAACTGCTTGGCCAGGCGCTCCATCTCCTTCGTCACGCCGTCGCGCACGTCCAGCGCATTGGCGGTGGGGAGCTGGAAAATGCCCAGGCCCGCGCCCGCATACCCGTTGAAGCGCATCAGCTGGCCGTAGTTCTCCGCGCCCAGCTCCGCGCGGCCCACGTCGCGCACGCGCACCAGCCTCCCGTCCGCGCTGCGCTGCACGACGATGTCCCCGAACTCGGAGGGCTCGATGAGCCGGCCCCGCGCGCGCACCGCGAGCTGGTAGGGCTGGTCGTCGCGCGAGGGCGCCTGCCCGACCTGGCCCGCGGCCACCTGAAGGTTCTGTTCCTGAAGCGCACGCACCACGTCCTGCGGGGTGAGCTTGCGGCGCGCCAGCTCCGTGGGATCCAGCCACAGGCGCATGGAGAACTTGCGCTCGCCGAAGATGCGCACGTCGCCCACCCCGCGCACGCGCTTCATGGCGTCGCGCAGGTTCACGTCCGCGTAGTTGCTCAGGAACTGTGCGTCGTAGCGCTCGTCAGGGCTGTAGAGGCCGAAGCTCATCAGCAGCTGGCTGGAGGCCTTGTTCACGGTGATGCCCGTCTGGTTCACCTGCGCGGGCAGGCGCGAGGCGGCGCGGCCGACGCGGTTCTGCACGTCCACCGCGGCGACCTCCAGATCGCGCGTGGGCTCGAAGGTGATGGAGATGCTGCTCACCCCGTCGTTGCTGCTGGTGGAGGAGATGAAGCGCATGCCCTCCACGCCGTTGAGCTCCTGCTCCAGCGGGATGGTGACGGCGCTCTCCACCACCTCGGCGCTCGCGCCCACATAGACGGCGGTGACCGTCACCTGGGGCGGCGCCAGATCCGGGTACTGCGCGATGGGCAGCGTCGGAATCGCCAGCAGCCCCACCAGCGTCAGCAGGATGGAGCAGACGGCGGCGAAGATGGGCCGACGGATGAAGAAGTCGACGAACAAGGTGCCTCCACCCGCGCTAGCGGGCGCCTCCCGTGCTGCCCCCACCTTCGGTGCCAGCCCCTGTGCCCACCACAGGCGTAGGCGTGGGTGCCGGCTTCTCCTTCACCTTCACAGGCGCTCCGTCGCGCAGCAGCTGCAGCGAGGAGACCGCGATCCGCTCTCCGGCGCGCAGGCCGCTCTCCACGACGTAGGTCAGCTCTCCCAGCGCACCGAGCTTGATGGGACGCCGCTCCACCACGGTCTTCCCCTCCTTCTCCAGCACCACGAAGGCGAAGGGCTGACCGCTCTGGCGCACTACTGCGAGCGCCGGTACCTGCAAGGCACTACGGGTGGAGTAGATGACGCGCGCGCGCACCAGCTCGTTGGGACGCAGGCCCCCGGTGTTGCGGAAGGCCGCCTTGAGCTCCACCAGCTGCGTGCGCGGATCCGCCTGAGGCGCGACGAAGAAGAGGGTGCTGGCGAGCAGCACCTTTCCCTGGGCATCGAGCAGCTCGATGGGCGTGTTCGGCTGCAGCGAGCGGGCCCGCTCCGAGGGCACCGCCACGCTCACCTCGAGCGCGTCCGCCTGGGCCACGCTCGTCAACGGTGTGATGGCCCCCACGTAGTCTCCCAGGCGCACCAGCACGTCACCCACCGTGCCGGCAAAGGGGGCGCGCACCACGTAGTACTGCAGCTGCACCTCGCGCTGGGACACCTGGGCCGAGGCGACACGCGCGGCGGCCTCGGACGTCTCTGTCTGCGAGCGGGCCCGCTCCAGCTCCTGGGCGCTCACCAGGCCTTCCTTGTAGAGGGCCTCGGTGCGCTCCCGCGTCTGCTTCGCGAGCTCGAGCGCGGCCTGGGCGGAGCTGCGCTGGGCCTGGGCACTCTCGAGCGCGGCGGACTCCTGGCGTCCGTCCACCTCGAGCAGCGGCGTGCCTGCCTCGACCTTCTGGCCAGGGCTCACGTGGATGCGGCGCACGTAGCCCGCCACCTGCGGCACCACGTTGACGCTCTGGCGGGAGGTCAGCGTGCCCAGGTACTCCCCGGTGTCACGTGTCTCGGCGGGAGCCATCGTCACCGCCTCCACCTCACGAGGAGGAGGAGGAGCCTTCGCCGCGGGCTTACCGCCGCAGCCCACGCCCCCAGCCACCAGGGCCAGTCCCCACACTGTCAGCAACGCCTCAAGGGGGCGCACCCGTCTCACCAATCGCACCGGGCCTCCGTCAAGAATGCATCCAGGCGTGCCTGGACAAGCTCGAATTCACGCAGCGCCAGGGCGAGCTCCGCCTGGCGCAAGGCCGCTGCGCTCTGCACCAGCTCCAGGCTGCCGCTGCGGCCAATTTCAAAAGAGCGGCGGGTGAGCTGGTCGGTCTGCTCGGCCAGCGCGCGGCCCTCGGCCGCCGTCTTCACCAGCGCCTCGGCCACCTCGACTCCCCGCCGTGCGCGCGCCACCTCCAGCTCCACGTCCCGCCGCGTGCGCTCCAGCGTGGCGGCCGCCTGACGCTCCACGCCTGCGCGCTCGCTCACCAGTCCCCGGCGCAGCCCGCCCTCCCAGATGGGCACGGACAGCACCGCGGCGATGTTCCAGGTGGCCACGCGCCCTGGCCCTGGCTCGGTGGTCAGGGCAAAGAGGCTGCTGGTGATGCCCACGGTGGGCAGGTAGCCAGCGTTGGCCTGGCGGCGGCTGTCTCGCGAGGACTCCAGCTGGGCGTTGGCGGCCACCAGATCCGGCCGCTCGTCCACGCTCTTCAGAGGCGCGCAGCCCTCCTGGGTCTGGGCCACCAGCCCCTGCAGCTGGAAGTTCGGGCTCACGCCCACGCCCTCCGAGAAGCCCAGCGACAGCCCGAGCGCCTCGCGGGCCCGGCGCAGCTGCTCGTCCCCGGAGATCAGGGACTGGCGCGCCACCTCCACGTCCTGCCGGGTCCGGGCGAGGTCCAGCTGGGTGGCGGCGCCCAGCTCCAGCGTGCGCTGGACGAGCG
>NZ_DASPHO010000853.1:0-7635 GCF_035629615.1 Hyalangium sp.
GACAGCGGCAAGTCCCTGAGCATCGTCCACCGGGACATCTCCCCGGACAACGTGCTCGTCAGCTACGAGGGCCAGGTCAAGCTGGTGGACTTTGGCATCGCCAAGGCCCGCATGCAGCGCAACTTCAACACCGAGCCGGGCGTGGTGAAGGGCAAGTACCTCTTCTTCTCTCCCGAGCAGGCGCGCGGGGAAGAGGTGGATGGGCGCACGGACGTGTGGGCCACCGGCATCGTGCTCTACGAGATGCTGTGTGGCCGGCTCCCCGTGGAGGGGCCGGAGTACGTCGCGCTTCCCAAGCTCATGCATGGGACGTTCCCTCACCCCAGCCTGCTGCGCCCCGAGCTGCCCGCCGAGCTGGACGCCCTGGTCATGAAGGCGCTGGCGGTGAAGAAGGGGGAGCGCTTCGAGTCCAGCAACGCCTTCGGGGACGCGCTCACCGGCTACCTCTACTCCACGACGCCGCGCTTCTCGGCGCTGTCGCTCTCGCACTTCGTCCAGGATCTGTTCCGCGAGGACCTGACGAAGGATGGCCGCGCGGTTCAGGTCCCCGCCTCCTTCGCTGAGGAGATGGCCGGCTGGCGCATACCGTCGACCTCTCCCTCGGCGCCGAGGCCAGCGGTCCCCCTGCCGTCATTCGCTGCGCCGCGGCCGGTGACGGAGCCGTCCTCCACCGGAGAAACTTCGCCGCTGTCCCCAGCGCTGGACTCCTTCATTCCTACCCGGGTGAAGGCCGGCCGGCGCCGCTCACGCAAGCTGTGGGTGCTGCTCTCGGTGGGGGTGGCCGCCGCCGGGCTGGCTGCAGCCGCGATCAAGCTGGGCCCGGGCCCGCTCGCCCCTGCCTGGGCCTGGGCACAGTCCCGCTTCACCCGCCCGCCCAAGACTCAAAACCCTGAGCCCCCAGTCCCGGTCCATACCGCAAACCCCTCGTCCTCGGGCTCGGTGCCTTCGCCCGGGACTCCGTCCGGAACGAGTGGGAGCGCCACGCCCCTACCGCCGCAGCGGGTCGTCTCCCCTCTGCCCACGATTGCACCCGCTCCAGAGCCCACCGTCTCCCGTCCACCGAAGGACGTGCCCGCTCCGCCGCAGAAGCCCCCACAGCCCGACCCGAGGGCCGCGTGGCAGCTGTTCTACACCGCGCGCGCCCTCATGGCGGAGGGAAGCTTCGGTGAGGCCAAAGAGGCGCTCCTCCGCTGCCTCGAGATCGACCCCCACCACGGCGAGTGCCGGATGCAATACGCGAACGTGCTCCTGCAGCAAGGCGAGCCAGACAGAGCCAAGGAGCAGATAGAGCAGTACCATCGCATCCCCCCAAGTGAGCGGCCACCCGATCTGCCGCGCCGGCCGATCAAGGGCTTCCAGGGGGCTCAACAGCAGCCCTGAGTCCAGGAGACCGCGGAGCGTCACGAGCCAGCGGGAGCAGATCAGCCCACGGTGACGCGCCGCACCCCTCGCGCCTCCAGCAGCGCGGGCAGCCGGTCGCGTTGATCTCCCTGCAGCACCAACGACTCCTCCTCCACCACCCCGCCACACCCCAGCGCGCCCTTCAGCGCCTTGAGCCACACCTCGCGCTCCTTGGGTGGCAGCCCCAGCTGCTCCACCACCGTCACTTCCTTCCCGCCGCGGCCCTTGCGCTCCATCCGCACCACCGCGCGCGCCGGCCCCTTGCGCTCCTTCTCCGGAGCCGCCGCGGGCGCGGGCTTCGAGGGCAGCTCCTCCCGCTTGCCGGTGAGCGCCATGAAGGGGTTGTTGAACGGCGACGCGGGCGCTGCAGGCTCAGGCTTCTTGTCTTTCTTTCCCATGGCCTGGCTCACCGCACCCTTCGGATCCAGAAGCTCCCCGGCCAGCCCTCCAACTCCTGGTAGGACGTGAAGGCCTCACGCAGCCGGCCCGCGTGCTTCAGGTGCATGAAGCTGCCCCCCCAGAGGACCTCGAAGCGATCATTGAACGTCAGGAAGGCCTGCAGCGCGTATTGCTCTGTCCAGAACCGGCGGTGCTCCAGGATCCACGGCTTGGGGTACTCCGCTGGCAGGAAGATGTCGTGGAAGTGGACCACCACTCCCGGCTTCAGCCTGGGGAGGATCTCCAGGATCTCCACCTGGACGTCACTGCCCACCTTGAGGACGTGGCTCGAGTCGATGAAGAGGATGTCGTTCGCTTCGAGCCGCGAGAACTCCGTGAGCGGAATGTCCTGCGCCTTCACCGGCTCGAGCCGCGTCAGCCCGGGGAAGCCGGCCCGCAGCACCTCGCTCGGGTAGGGCTCGAACGCCACCAGCTCACACGCCACGCCGAGTCGCTCCGCATTCACCCGGCACGCCTGCGCCGAGAGCCGTGTCGAGAAGCCCGAGCCGATCTCGAACACCCGCCGGGGCGCGTACTCCCGCACCATGCAGTAGAGGATCTCCGCGTCCACCGAGCCGAACGCGTCATTGCGCAGGTAGAAGGCGTGCGGGACAGAGGTGGGCCCCCGCGGCAGCGCCTCGTACTCGGCGCGGTACTTCTCGGCGAAGCGCTCCAGCAGCGCGAGCTGCTCCGCCTCGCGCAGCTCCACCCCGACCAGCTCCGAGGGCTTCTCCCAGAGCGAGGCCGGCAGGGAGCCCGTGTCGGGGATGGGCTGGTAGAAGTGGTTGGGAGTGATGTGGTAGCCGCGCTGCTCGAAGAACGGGAAGAACCGCGGATCCTCCAGCACTCCGAGCTGTCTGCCGCCCTCGAGGAAACCGCGGGCCCACAGCTCCTTGAGGCGATACTTGATGGACATGAGCGCGGACGCTTCAGTGCGAGTGAGCCACCGGGGGCTGAGGCGGCGGCAGCCCTCGGAACGCGGGCGAGTTCGCATCGCCCCCGGCCATCGTCAGGGCGTAGAGGAACGGCACGCTGGGCGGCACCTCGCGGCCGTTCACCACGACGAGCGGCGTGCCGTGGATGTCATGCTGCTGCGCGTAGGCGACGTCCTCCTGGAGGCGCTTGTTCGTCTCGGGGTTGTTCACACACGCCTCGAGCTGTGAGCGGGGCACCGTGCCCGAGGTGGCGATCCGCATCACCACCTCCGGGGTGAGCGCGGCCTGGGCCGCGAAGAGCTTCTCCCGCAGCTCCCAGAAGTCCGTGGCGCCCTCCAGGCAGATCTGCGCCTTGGCGGCCAGGCACCGGAGCCCTCCGTCCGTGTACTGCGGCGCGATGGAGGGGTTGCACGCACCATCCAGCGGGTACTGGCGGGCCTCCAGGGACAGCTTCCCCTCGGGCACGCGCTTCTTCAGCCCGGCAAGGGACTCCACCAGTGTCTTGCAGTGGGGACACTTGCTGTCCGTCCACTCGATGATCCTCACCGGCGCGTCCACCGCCCCGTAGCGGCGGCGCGCGGGTGCCTTGGCCGGCAGCGGCGTGTCACGGCGGTACTGATCGAGCGCGTTGGCCGCGAACTGCTGCTCGGCTCGAGACAGGCCCCGCAGGTACGCCTCGATTGAGCCCGGCTCGGCGGCGACCTGGGGGATCCGCCCGTCCTCGCCAGCGGAGGCCTTCGGGGTGGCCCGGCCGGGAATGCTCAGGGCAATGAAGCCCGCCACCGCGAAGCCGCCCGCCCACTGCAGCGCACGCCTCCACTCACCGGCCTGAGGCATGAGGGCGCCGGGCAGCCCACGCCAGGCCACCCCCGCGAAGCCGAGCACCAGCGCATAGGTGCCCAGGCACGTGAGGCACAGCGCGCCCGCCGAGGCGCTCACGCTGGCGAACAGGACGGTGGCCAGAACGCCCACGCCCGCCGTCAGCCGCAAGCCGTTGACGGCGGGCCGCACGGGACTGCCTCCGCTGCGCCACGCCAGGTAGAGGCCCGCGAGCGCCGTGGCCACCAGGCCCCAGAGCAGGCCCAGGCCCGCCACGGGGATGCCGAGCAGCTCATGCACGCGGCTGGCAAACGGGGTGTTCCAGACGGTCTCACAGTTGAGGGTCTCGTTGATGCCGCACACGGTGGCGCCGCCGGCGCGCAGCGTGAGGAGCTCGGACCACTGGAAGAGGGAGAGCGCGCTCTCCGCCAGGCCCAGCACCAGCAGCGCCACGGCACCGCGCGAGGGCACAGCAGGAGGTGCCGCGTCCCGCTTCTCCTTCTTCTTGTCCTTCTTGTCCTTCTTGCTCATGCATGCTCCGGAGGCGGGGTCATCAGGACGAGGAGCCGGGCGTTGTCCGGCCCCTCATTGCTCACGCCGTGCTCCACCCCAGCCGGAGCGAGCACGGAGGCGCCCGGGCCGTGCGCCTCCTCCTCCGCACCGATGCGGAAGCGGCAGCGGCCCTCGAGGACGACGTATACCTTGTCGGACATGGGGTGCCGGTGAGGCTTCTGGGCCTGGCCGGGCGCCAGGCAGTACACGTCCAGGAAGAAGCGCCCGGACTGGAACACGTTGTGCTTCTGGAGCTTCTCCGCGGAGAAGCCTTGGAAGGCGGACAGGTGCTTCACATCCATCGTGGCATTCACTCCTGGGCGTCTATATAGCGACGGGCATGGAACTGCTGACGCTTCATTTTCTTCACGAGCAGGCAGGCGCCCGCTTCACGGCGCTGGGTGGACGGGAAGCGGCGGCCGATTATGGAGACTTGGAGGCCGAGTATCGAGCGGCACGTGAGGCTGTGGCCCTCCATGACGCCTCCTACCGGGAGACGCTCCGGATAACGGGGGAGGACCGGGCCAGCTTCCTGCATGGCATGGTGACCCAGGACGTCAACGGCCTGCCCCCCGGCGCGGCAGCCTACACGGCCCTCATCACCGTCAAGGGGGCCATGGTGGCGGACGCCCGCCTCCTCAAGCGCGAGAAGGAGCTTCTGCTGGATCTGGAGCCGGGGCTGCTCGCCAAGGTGCGGGAGTTCCTGGAGAAGTACCTGATTTCAGAGGAGGCGGAGCTTCAGGAGGCCACCGGCGAGTGGGGGCTCCTCCGCCTGCTCGGCCCTCGGGCGCCCGAGGTGCTCGCCGCGGCGCTGGGAGCCCCCTCCTTCGAGCCCCTGGCCCCCAACACCTCGCGAGAGGTGAGCCTGGCCGGGGCGCAGGTGGTGCTCGTGGGCCACCCGAGCTTCGACAAGCACGAGGTGGACCTGCTGGTACCGCGGGGGGCGCTGGAGGCGGTGTGGAAGGCGCTCGGGCAGGCGGGTGGGGCGCACGGGCTGAAGCCGCTGGGGTTCCAGGCGCTGGAGCTGCTCCGGGTGGAGGCAGGGGTGCCTCGGTATGGGCAGGACATGGTGGACACCACCATTCCGCTCGAGGCCAACCTCACGCACGCCATCTCGTACAACAAGGGCTGCTACATCGGGCAAGAGGTGATCGCCCGAGCCACCTTCCGCGGCCACATGAACCGCAAGCTGGCGGGCCTGCTGCTGGGAGAGGTGGACGCAGCGCCCGGCACGGAGCTGCGCAAGGGCGAGAAGAAGGTGGGCTGGCTCACCAGCGTGGTGCGCTCTCCTGCCCAGGGACAGCGCGTGGCGCTGGGCTACGTGCACCGCGACCACCTGGAGCCGGGCACCGAGCTGACCCTGGCCGAGGGCCCCACCGTCAAAGTCGCCCCCCTGCCCTTCGCCTGACGCACTGTGGCGCAGCCCGCGCCCAGGGCGTGGGAGCTAGGGGATGAAGCTCTGCTGGTAGTTCGCATCCTCGATGGAGAGCGCCGCCGCCGTGGGGTGCAGCGGCAGCGTCGTGTCCAGCATCACCGCCAGCTCATCCGTCCTCTTGTGGCCGATGCTGCCCTCGTACGCCCCCGGGTGCGGCCCGTGCGTCACGCCCATGGGGTGGTGGCTCACGCTGCCCTCCCCCACGCCCCGCCGGCTGACGAAGTTCCCCCGGGCGTAGAAGAGGAACTCGTCACAGTCCACCGAGCTGTGCGGGTACGGGCACGGAATGGCCTCCGGGTGGAAGTCCACCACGCGCGGCACGAACGAGCAGATCAGCGCCCCCCGCGTCGCGAAGGTGCCATGCCACGTGGGAGGCAGGTGCACCAGCCCCGCACGCGGCTGGAAGTTCAAGATCGGGAACGCCCAGGGGTACACCGTCCCGTCCCACCCCACCACGTCCAGCGGCGAGTGCTGGTAGCGGAACCCGTGGAACTGGTCCCCGCGCTTCACCACCAGCTCGCGCAGGCCCTCGTCCTGAGGCCCGGTGAACTCCACCACCCGGAAGTCCCGGTGGCTGTAGGGCGCGTCCATGCGAAGCTGCCCCACGTCGTTGCGCCACTGCCGAGGCAGGTGCAGCCCGCCCTTGCACTCCATGGACAGCCAGTACTGCGCCACGTCCTTGTCTGGAATGAGGCGGTGCACCATCCCGCGGGGGATGAAGACGTAGTCCAGCGGCTCGAAGCGCAGGTCCCCCAGCGGCGTGCGCAGCACCCCGCTGCCCTCGTGGATGTAGAAGAGATCGTCCCCGTCCGCGTTGCTGAAGTAGACGGGATCCGGCTGCGTGGGGTGCAGCACCCCGAGCGTCACATCCGCGTTGAAGAGCAGCGGCACCCGCGCGTCGAGGGGGGCCCCCCCCACACGCTCGAGCTGCTGCGTCCGGTAGTGCCGCTTGGCCAGGGCCCTGCCGGTGATGGCCTCCGGCGCCTTCCACCCGTGCGCCGCCTCCGAGAGGCTCTGCGTGTGCGGAGCCCGCTGGTGGTAGGCGATCGTGTACGGCCCCTCGAACCCGTCCCGGGTGAGGCACTCCTCGAACATGAGGGTGCCGCTCTCATCCCGCAGCTGGATGTGGTGCTTGCGGGGCACCTTGCCCACGACGCGCCGCTCGAACATGGCCTAGATCCGTCCCTCGGCCTTCTGCTGCCGCTCGATGCTCTCGAAGAGCGCTCGGAAGTTGCCGCCGCCGAAGCCCTGGTCCCCCTTGCGCTGAATCACTTCGTAGAAGAACGGGCCAGCCTCCGGATCCTTGTAGAGGCTGGCCGCGTCCTTCATGAAGATCTGCAGCAGGTAGCTGTGCTCCTTGTCGCCGTCCACGAGGATCTCCAAGTCCCTCAGCACCTTCACCTCCTCGTCGATCTTCCGGATGCCCAGCTTCTGGATGCGCTCCGGCAGCGCGTCGTAGTAGGTGCCCGGCGTGGGCATGAACTGGATGCCCGCGTTCTGGCGCATGTCCTTCACGGTGGTGAGGATGTCCTTCACCGTGAACGCCAGGTGCTGCACACCGTCGCCGCGGTGATCCTCGTTGAAGAGGTTGATCTGCGAGGCCTTGAAGAAGGGCCGCAGCGGCTCGTTGTTGGCGAACTTCGCGCCGCTCGCCGGATCCCACATCACCGTGGAGCGCAGGCCCGAGCCGTGATCCCGCTTCTGCCGGACCGACACGTCCTCGGTGTGGAACTGGATGCCCCAGAACTCCTCGAAGCCCATCACGTGCTCCATCCACAGGAGCATGGGCTTCATCGTCTGGAAGTTGGAGGTGATGTGGTCCACCCGGCCGAAGCCGTAGCGGTTCTTGCCGCCCTTGGGCGTCTCGTGCGGCTGGAAGCCCGGGAACAGCGCGCGGTAGCCATCCCGCTGGAGGAAGCGGAACGTGGTGTCTCCGAACGGCGTGGTGATGGAGAACATGGCCAGCCGGCCGCCCCGCTCGTCGGTGTAGCGCTGAATGTCATTGATGAGGGTGCCGCCGCGCTGCTCCAGCAGCCGGAACGTCTTCTCGATGTC